>JAFGOW010000191.1 GCA_016926265.1 Deltaproteobacteria bacterium
AGTGCCATGATTTTCCTCCATGAGTTGTTGTTTCAGGCTTCCTTGCCTGGTTGGATTGGGTGGAACAAAAGAACTTCAGAGCTTAACTGGAAATTTCCGGATGGTGGCGGTTCACCTCCTTTCCCGGTTTTGTTTTCCAATATCCATTTGCCTTTACTTTTCGACCGGGGCGGTCAAAAGGTTTAGGGGTTTTTTCAATTTTTTCCCTTGGCCCTATCTTTTGATGACAAACCCTTGCGAAGTCGGCAACGGGAAGACCTTGTACCCCCTCTTGCCGAACCACTTGTCCTCGGCCAGCTTCTGTGCCCGGTAGAAGAGCATCTCGTAATCGTCGAGGATGATCATCCCCCCCGGCACCACCCGCTCAAAAAGGGCCTCCAGGGTCGCGATCTCGGCCGGCGCCTGGTTTAGGTCCAGATGCAGATAGGCGATCCTGTCGGGGGAGCCCTGTTTCAGAATGGCAGGGAGCTCGCCCTTGAAGATTTTGACGTTGGGATACCGCGCGAAGCGCGCCACCACCTCGTCGTACAGGTGGGCGCCATGGCCCGGCATGGAGTGGTGGGCCATCCCCTCTTTATATTCAAAGAGATCGTAGAGCCAGAAGGTCTTGGAGAAATTCGGGCCGCCGAGGTAGTCGAGGACGGTCTTGGCGCCGACCCCCTGATAGGCGCCGCACTCCACGAAATCCCCCTCCAGATGCTGGCAGTGAAATCCCGCCATGGCCAGGATGTAACGGCGCCAGACGATCGTCCGGTCGCTGGGGGAGATGGCGTTTTCTTCCCAGGACTTGCGGAAAGGGCGATCGTTCAGCATCGAGTTGTTGCGCTGAAACAGGAACATGTTGTCGCCGAAGTGGTAGGCGGTGGTCTGCTGCGCCGCCAGTTTCATCAGACCGGTGAAGTATTCCGGGTCCTTGACCCCCCAGAAGACGGGGTTGAAAAAATTCATGACCTGGTCCTGATCCACTGGTTGCTTTTTTTGTTGGGTACTCATCAGGAAACTCCGACTGAGGTTTTGAAAAAGAAAAACTGCCTGCTTTCCTGCCGCTGGCAAACCCCATCCGACTCGGAAGCGGCGCTCTGCCAGAATCTGCCACGGCGCCGGACCTCCGGCCATGGGGCGCCTCCGGAGGAAACCATTTCAGGAGGTCGCCGGGGCCGTTTTCGGCGGTCTGACAAAATGCTCCTGGGCCAAGGCCCGGAGCTCCTCTTCGCTCCGCAGACACTTGCTGGCGACGGCCCACAGATCGAAGATCGCCGGGCGGACCATGGTGGCAATCCCGACAAAGCCTGCGGCCTGCAAGGTGTCGCGCAACACCTTCTCGGTAAAGCCGCAACGATGCGCCATGAAAAGGTTGCCCCGGGCCATCGCCGGCCGGTAGCCGTAGAGGATGTCGATCGGCGCGATGGGACCGGCTGGTGACTGATAGGCGACATCGGTGAGCTTGTCCGCGGCGACCAGCGCACAGACCGATTTGAGATCCGGACAGGTCATCACGGCGAAACCTTCCGGCTTCAGGACCCGCAGGAACTCCTTCAGGGTCACCGGCACCTCGTGGGGATAGAGGTGCTCGAGGTTGTGGCTGGAAAAGATCGCGTCCACCGAACCATCGCCAACCCGTGACATATCGGTCATGGTGCCGACGATATCCGGATTGACATCTTTATTGATGTCGAGGCGCAGTTCGGTCCATTGATCGGTATTGAAGCCCTTGGTGGTGGCACCTTTGCGTTGCGGACCACAGCCGACATGGAGAAAGGTTTTGGTTGCAGCGACTCCGTTCATGGTCTCCTCTTTATCATCCTGTCCCTTCGGCATCAGGGGTTTCCCTGCACCAATTTTTTCTCCCACATGCTCCACATCGCCGCCTCGAATTTGCGGGCAAAGCGCGGGGCGTCGAAAACCGGGGAGTGGAGCACCTGCTCCCGCAGCCCAGCCCTCAGGGCAGCCAGGGAGGAGACATCTCCGGCCTTGGCCACGGCTTTGGCGATGTAATCGGCTTCGCTGTCCGCGATCCAGTCTTTGAGCCCGGCCGCTGTGAGCAGGCTCGCGCCCTGGCGCGACAGCAGGGTGTTCCCGGCCAGGGTGAGGGTCGGCACTCCCATCCACAGAGCCTCGCAGGTGGTGGTGCCCCCCGGGTAGGGGAAGGTGTCCAGAATCAGGTCGACCTCACCGTGAGCGGCCAGATAGGCGTTTCTCGCCATGGCGCCCTCAAGCGAAACACGCGCCGGATCGATGCCGACGTTCTTGATCCGGGCCAGGAACCGCTCCACTACCCCAGGGTCGTCGAGCTGGGGGCTTTGCCAGCGCAGTCGCGCGTCGGGGAGTTGGTTCAAAATGGCGTTCCATACCTTCAGCACCTCGTCCCCGACCTTGGTCAATTTCTGGAAACAGCCGAAGGTGACATGGCCCTTGGTCAGGGCGGGCAGCGGACCGACGGAAAGGTCGCAACGCGGCGGGCTGAAGCAGAGCCGGGTGTCGGGCAGATACCACAGTGCTTCGATGAAGTTTCCCTGCTCGGTTTCGGGTACCCCGACCTCATCGGCCAGAAAATAATCGATCTCGGCCACCCCGGTGGTGGCGAAGTACCCCAGCCAGCAGGCCTGCACCGGCGCCGGCTTCCAGCCGAACATCGACAACCGGTTATGGGTGGTGTGGCCGGAGAGATCCAGAAGGATATGAACTCCGTCGCCATGGATCAGAGCCGCGGCGGTTTCGTCGTTCAGGCCGTACAAAGGCTTCCACGCGGCAAAGCGCGGCTTGATGCGGGCGGTCAAATCATCGGCCTTGGAGTTGGTAGGATAGGCGATCAGTTCGAGACGGTCGTGATCGAATTCCCCCATCAGGCTTTCCAGGAAAAAACCGACCGGGTGGCTGTAGAGGTCGCCCGAGACGAAACCGATCCGCAGCCTTTCCGGCCGAGGTGCGCAACGCCATTGGGAAAACCGGGCCTTGACGTTGCTCCGGACCATGGCCCCGTATTTTCGCGCTTCCTCGACATGCGCGGCATCGGCCCGGGTGGAAGTGTAATTGAGGGTGAAGAGCAGGTGGCTCCGTTTTTCTAGAGAATCGGGCTCAAGTTCCAGAGCCCGGCGCTGGCTGGCGATCGCTTCCTCCAACCTTCCCTGGTAACGAAGGCTGACGCCAAGATTGGTATGGGCCACTGCCGAATCGGGCTGGATCCTGATCGCCTGGCGATAGCACTCCTCGGCTTCGACGATGCGCCGCTGGTCCAGGAGATTGGCCCCCAGGTTGGTATAGGTGGAAGCGCTGGTCCCAAATTGTACCGCCTTGCGGAGAAATGTTTCGGACTCCTTCAGGCGGCCCTGGGTTCGATAAAGGTTGCCCAGGTTACTGAGTGCCGGCGCGAAATCAGGATTCAGCTTCAAGGCATTCTTAAACATTTTTTCCGCTTCATGGATGCGGAATTTTTTCTGGTAAAGGACACCCAGGATATTATAAGCCTCCGCCTCTTCCGGCAGCAGTTCGACGGCCTTCCGCATCGGCTCGATCGCTTCGTCGATCCGCTGCTGCCGCTCCAGAAGCTGCCCCAGCGTCTTCCAGCCAAGACCGTGGCCGGGGTAGCGTGCCGTGAGCTTTCTGGCAAAGGCTTCAATTTCCTTCTGTTTCCCCTTGCGCTTAAGGCTGGCCAACTTGCCGATCTCCTGGGAGGTCGGACCGCGCCCCTTGCCCCTCAGGGGGACCACCTTCTGCTCGGCGCCCGCTTCGGTTGGCGCCGCGATAACGACGGAGACAGGCTGCATCCGCGCCTTGATGAGCCCCTCCAGATCCTTGACGTCGGCCTCCGGCAGCCCGTGCCGCCGTCCCAGTTCCAGCATCTGTGCAGCGGCGGGCAGCTGCCCGGCCTGGATCAGCGCCTCGATGTAGCTCAGCCAGTAGAAGGGCGTATCGGGTTTGGCCTTCAGCGCCGTCAGGAGGTGGCGCAAGCCGGCCTCCATCCGGGCCGACTGCACCATCAAAACCCCGAGGTTGTGATTGGCATCGGGATGATTCGGCATCGCTTCAAGGATGCCGCAATACAGCTCCTCGGACGCCGCAGCATCTCCGGAAAGGTAATGCCCTTGGGCCTGTTGCAGGGCCTGCGCGATGACCTGCTCCAGTTCCTGGACGGCGTTCGAAACGGCGGCGGACTGCTGTCGTTCGGGGGAAATCGTCATGGGATCAGCCTCTTGGAACAGCTTCGGATCGGTTACCAGAAAGGGTGTTTCGACCTGGAGGGGTATTATGCATAAATCAGACCCTCAAAAAGGGAAGGCAAAAAAAACCAGGCGGGGCCTCGCCCCGGAGGCCTTCAGCGGCCGGGCCAGAAACAATTTCGCCCACCCCGGTGGGGGTGGGCGAAGAATCACTTGGCGGGGGCCGGCAGCGGCGTTCGGGGCTGATAGGCGGTCCCTTCCAGGATCACCTGGATCGCCCGGTTGGTGGCGGGGGCGAACAGAATCGGAGCCGCGAGGTTGAGCGTCACCGCCTTGTCGGGATGGACGGTGACCACCACCAGGTTGAAACAGCCCCCGACATCGGCGATTTCGAGTTTCTGCTGCTCCTGCTGATCGGGAACGACCCTGTAATCGAGGAAGAATTGCGTCGGGTCGGTGACGATGAAGGCGACTTCCGGGTCCTCGACGCTCTGGATCCAGAACAGGATGCCTTCCTTTTTGTTGGGGATGACGACGAAGCGGCGCAGCTTTTCAAAGCCGATCAGCCCTTCGGGGAAGAACAGGGTCTGGGCCGGATCGTATTCGATCTCACCGAAACGGGAATTGATCTTCTTCATGCCGCTCATCTCTCCACCTCCAAATTCCCGCTTAATGCATCCAGATCGGCGATTTCCCACTGCAAGGCCTCCTTGTTCTGTTGGCAGATCCGTTCGTAGATTTCCTGACGGTAGATTTTATGTTCCCTGGGGGCGTCGATGCCGAGGCGCACCGTGCCGCCGCGATTTTCCAGGATCGTGATGCGGATATCGTTGCCGATGACGATCCCTTCGCCCGTTTTCCGTGTCAGAACCAGCATGTCACCCTCCTTGGCGTCTTCAACCTTCCTGGTTTGCTGATGCTAGCTTCGGGCCATCCGGCCCTTCATGCTACAAAAAATCGAGAATCGACAGCTGCGCCACCCGCGAGGTCACCTGCAGCGCCGCTTCGAAAGCGGTCTCCTGCTGCGTCATCAAAGCGATCGATTCGACCAGGTCGGCATCCTCGTAGCGGGACAGCGTCTCCTGGTAATTGAGCTTGATCTCCTCCAGATGATCCATGGCCGATTCGACCCGCTGGGCGTTGACCCCCATGGCGCCGCGGAGGCGCGACACCTGGCTGAGGCCCTGGTCGAGATCCTCGAGGAGGGCGTTGACGGCGGTCGGATCGTCGGCGCGGATCGCCTCTTCCACCTGGGTCAAGGTGGCAAAGACATCGTAGCGCCCGGCATCGACGGCGCCGTCGTTATCCGCATCCCCCATGAAGACATCGCTCCCCGCCAGGCTGACCTCCAGCACTTCGCCGGGGGAGATTTCGAGGCGGATCGGATTCCCGTCTCCGGAGTACTGGACCGGCCAGGTGGCGCTGTTGGCCGGATCGTAGAGGGCCGGATCGTAGGCGGCGTTGAGCTGGAAGGGTTTGACGTTTTCACGGTAGCCGGCAAAGATGTATTTCCCCTCGACCTGGGCGTTGGCGGAGTCGATCAGTTCCGTCCGCAGGGAGGCGATCTGGTCGGCCAGGGTCGAGAGCGACTGGGGGTCGAGGGTGGCGTTGACGGCGTTGATGGCCAATTCCTTGGCGCGGGTCAGAACGTCGATCTCCTGGTCCAGATAGCTGTCCTGGATCTTGAGCTTGTCCTGGGCCATGCCGAGGGTGTTCAGATAGGTGTCGTTGGCGCGGATCTGCTTGCGCGATTCGAGTACCGGGCTGATGGCGGCGGGATCGTCGGAGGCGCGGTTGATCCTCTTGCCGGTGGACACCATGTTCCGGAGGTTGTTCAGCTTGAGGGACTGGCGGTTCAGTTCGGCCTGCAAGGTGCGGTAAGTGGTCCCTTGGGTCGCTTTCATGGCTTCACCTTACTGTTTCAGGTAGATGACCGTTTCCATCAGCGAGTCGATGGTGGAGAGCAGCTTTGCCGAAGCCTCGAAGCCGCGCTGGTACTGGATCAGATTGATCATCTCCTCTTCGACGGAGACGCCGACGACGCCGTCGCGGAGGTTTTTGAGTTGGACGATGGTATCCTCGGCGCCGGAGAGCCGAATGTTGTTCTGGGCCGCTTCGAGACCGAGCCGGCCGACCAGGGTGCCGTAGAAATCGACGAAGGTGCTGGCGCCGTCCACCACGGTCTGGTTGTTGAGAGCGGCGATCAGCAGCACGTTGCTGTTGTCCCCGGACAGGGCGCCGCTGCCGGTGTCGATGCCCGCCGCGATCTGCTCGATATCGGTGATCGCCACCGTCATGTTGCGTGACGCATTGGGGATGCCGACGGCCGGATCGGGATCGAGGTCGGAAAAGAAGGAGCGGCCGCTGACGCTGTCGAGACCGACGCCGGCCTGGTGCTGGGCGTTGACGGCCGTGACGATGTTGTAGGCCAGTTTGTCCACATCGTTGCGCAGCCCCGGGATCAGGACATCGCGCATGTCAAGCATGCCGCGGAATTCGCCCCCCACCCCTTCCCGGCTCATGGGAACGGTGGTGTTTTCGTTGACGCGGATCGAGAACTGGGTCAGGCCGTCGACCGTGGTCCCTTCGAGGCTCAGGTAGTCGGTCCCCTGCACCAGGGGAACGCCGCCCGGCAGCTGCACGGAGACGTTGCCCTTGCCGTCCTCGTAAACCTGGACGCCGAGAGCGCTGGAGAGGTCCCGCAGCACCGCATCGCGCTGATCCAGAAAGGAGTTGGGGGTGCTGCCCGAGGCCAGGATGGTGGAGATCTGCCCGTTGAGTTCCCCCAGCTTCTTCAGATTGAGATTGATCTCCAGCACTTTGGAGACCAGGCTGTCATCGACGTTTCTCTGGACCGAATCGAGATCGGCGACCACGTCCGAAAAGGCGTCGGCGAGGATTCCCCCCTGCTGAACGACCGCATCCCGCTCGATGGCGCCGCTCGGGTTGGTCGATAGTTTCTGCCAGGAATCGAAGAATTTGTCGATCTCAGTGGCGAGGCCGTTTTCGGTGATGCTGAAAACCCGCTCCAGTTCCGCCAGGGGGTTCGACTTGGCCTCCTGTTCCCCCAGCTCGGCGTATTTTTCCTGAAGCTGGTTGGTGAGAAAAACGTTGGTGGCGCGGGCGATGTCGCTGATCTTGACGCCGGTGCCAACGAAAAACTGGCCGATATTGAGAGAAGGGTATGGGGACAGGACCGGGGTCTGCCGGGAATAATCCTCGTTGTTGACGTTGGCGATGTTGTTGCCGACAATCTCGATCGCCTTCTGGTTGACCGAGAGACTGGTTTTGCCGGAATTCAACGCGGCGAGCAGGCCTCCCATGTCACACCCTCCCGGAAAGCAGAGCGCCGGCGGGCTGGCACACCACCTGGTGGCCGAAGCGGCCGTAAACGGCGGGCTGCCGGTTTCTTCCGAACACCCCCATCATGTCCCGGACCCAGTTGAGGCCGGCCCAGAGCAGATAGGCGTTGCGCCGGTTCTCGAAACGGATCTGGCCGACCAGTTCCCGGAGTTCCTCGGGAATCCCCCGCTGCCCTTCAAGAACTTTCAGCAGCTCCTTCTTCCGCTCCTGAAGCGCGGTCAGTTCCGCCATCCGGAGTTCCTGGGCGAAACGGCGTTCTTCGAGGAGAATCCCGTGGAGCTGCTCCAGGGACGTGGCGATTTCAACGTTGGGCATGGTCCGTTACCCCGTGATGAAGGCCTTCAGAAAACTGACCGCCACCTGTTTCAGGTCGGGATGGTAGTTCCCGTCGGCGATATCCGCTTTGAGCGATTCCACCTTTTCGCTCCGGCTGGATGACTCGGTGGTCTGCGGCTGCCTGATTCCCTGCAGAACCGCGGAGAATTCCACCTTGTCGGCTTTTTCGACGTCGCCGACCTGAGTCGTCTGGCTGGGCCTGGTGTTGCGCAGCGGCGCCAGTGGACTGAACCCGTTGTCTGACGTGACTTTCATGGCTGGTACTCCCAATACGGGTGATTCACAGAAAAACCTTTGACCTCTTTGTCATCCTTATCGACAGGGGGGGGCATCATCTTTAGGGGAATTTTGGAAAAATGAAGGAAATTTTTCAGGAAGGGGTAAAAAAGCCTGGGGAGGGACGCATTGAGCGGGGATTTCAACGAAGCCGGGAGCGGCCCTTCACTCCTTTTTTTCCGGAGCCGCATCCGAAGCCGGCTGCCGCTCCTCGATGGCGCTCAACTGGCGATAGAGCGCCTCGGCGATGCCGATCCCCTCGTTTTGGGCCATGCTCCGGGCGACCTGCAGATCCCTGAGGTCGGTGTAGATATCCGAGCTGAGGCTGTCTTCCATCAAGGCGTCCCCCGGCAGGGTGGCGCGCATCCCCTTGAGCATGGTCTGGAGGAAGATCGCCTCGAACTCCCGGCAAGTCTCTTGCAATTTCCGGTCGGTGGCGGCCTTGGCGGATGATTCCGCCGGGGTGGCGCCGGAAACCGGGGCGGATGGGTGGGAACCGGGGGTGATCTTCATCGTTGTGTCTCCCGACGGGAAAGGGTCTGCCCCATTTTTCGCTACAGCACCACCAGTTCGGCATGCAGGGCGCCGGCCGCCTTGATCGCCTGGAAGATGGCGATCAGGTCGCGGGGCGAGGCGCCGATGGCGTTGAGGGCGCGGGCGATCTCGCCGATGCTGACCCCCATCTCCATCACCGTCAGGGCGCCGTTGGCTTCCGTCATTTCCAGCTCGGTCCTGGGCACGGTGACGGTCTTGCCGCCGCTCAAGGGGTTGGGCTGGGAGACATCCCCGCCTTCGCTGATCACCAGGCTCAGGTTGCCGTGGGAAACGGCCACGGTGGAGAGACGCACGTCCTCGCCCATGACGATGGTGCCGGTCTTTTCGTTGATGACGATCTTGGCGGGGAAATCGGGCCGCACCTCCAGATTCTCCACTTCGGAGATGAAGGCGATCATCTTCTCCCGGAAGGAGGCGGGAACCGCGATCCGCACCGCGCCGCTGTCCCTGGGCAGGGCCAGATCGGCGCCGAAGCGCTGGTTGATGACGCCGGCCATGCGGGAGACGGTGGTGAAATCGGAATCCTGGAGGCGATAGATCAGTTCCCCGGAGTTGGGAAGGGAAAAGGCCACTTCCCGCTCCACCATGGCGCCGCCGGGAACCCGCCCCACGGTCGGATGATTCTTCTGCACCTTGGCCGCCTTGCCGCCGTAGGCGATGCCCCCCACCACCAGCGGTCCCTGGGCCACGGCGTAGACCTTGCGGTCGGCTCCCTTGAGCGGGGTCATCAACAGCGTTCCTCCCGCCAGGCTCTCGGCGTCGCCGATGGAAGAGACCAGCACATCGACGGTGCTTCCCGGCTTGGCGAAGGGAGGCAACTGGGCGGTGACCATGACCGCGGCGACATTATCGACCTTGACCTTGCTGCGGTCGACGACGATCCCCATCCGTTCCATCATGTTGACCAGGCCCTGGACGGTGAATTCGGTGTTCTTGCTGTCGCCGGTGCCGTTCAAACCGACCACCAGGCCGTAACCGACCAGCTGGTTTTCCCGGACCCCTTCCAGATAGGCGATGTCCTTGATCCGCGAGGCGGCGCCTTCAGTCACCCCCAAAAAGCTCAGGAGCACCGCCAGCAGCCCCGCCAGGTACAGTTTTTTACACATCATGATTTCACCTGTCAGAACGGCCATACCGTGTCCAGAATCCAGACCAGCCAGCCCTGCCCCTGCTTGTCGCTCAAAACCCCCTTGCCGGTGTAGGCGATCTCGGCGTCGAGGACATCCTGGGAGTCCACCACGTTGGCGGCGGAAATGTCCGAAGGCCGCACGATGCCGGTCAGCTGGATGAACTGATCCTCGCGGTTCACCGTCACCTTCTTGCGGCCGGCGATGACCAGATTGCCGTTGGGGAGCACCTCCACCACCTGGGTGGTGAGCGTCGCCACCAGGTCCTCCTTGCGGACCGTGGTGCCGGAGCCTTCGAAACTGTTGCTGATGCTGGCATCGACCAGTTTGGTGGGGTCAATGAACTGGTTGATGTTGCCGATATTCTCTTCCAGCCCGAACAGTTTGTTGATGCCGGCGCTCATGCTGCTGGAACGCCCCGTGGAGGTGGTCGCCTCCTTGGTGGCGCTGGCTTTCTCGTAGATGGAGACGGTCAGGATGTCCCCCACCCGGTGGGCGCGGCTATCGGAATAGAGATCGTCCTGGTAGTCGTTCCACAGGGAGCCGGCCGTGACCGGACCGTCGGGAATCGCTGTCGGCGCCGCGAACTCGACCGGCTTGGGCTGCGGCAGCTCCTTCATCCCCTGCAAATGCTGGGTGTGGGAGCAGCCGGCCAGGGCCAGAACGATCCCCGCCAGAGCCATTGGGCTGAAAAATCTTCCGAACATGTCAGTAATCCACCTTTACCTGCCCCGGCCCCGTGACCCGGCACAGGATGTCTTTCCCGGAGTTGTTGTTGTTGACCCGGATGGTGTCCCCTTCCCGGCCGTCGCTGCGGGCCACCCCCGTCGCCGAAAGGCGCAGGGCACCGCGGCTGGCGCAGACGGTCACCACCTGGCCGCGCTTGACCAGCGCCGGGAACGCCACCTGTTCCCGTTCGAGGGCGTCGCCGGCCCGCAGCGTCCTCTTCAGTTTCTTGCCGATCAATTCGTCGGCATCCTGACAGGGATTGCGCATTTTCGAGACATCCGCCGTGACGGTTTTCAGATCGCCCCCGGAGAGCAGCGTCCCCCGCGGCAGATCGACGGCGGCCACCAGCACCGGCGCCGCGGCCTTGACCTCGCCGCGGATGGCGATATTCTCCACCACCTCGCCGTCAACGCGGAAGATGATGGTGAAGCTGCGGCTGCCAATGATGCCGGCATCGCCGGGAACGACTTCCCATTTCAGCTCCCCCTGGGGAAGCAGCAGCGGCTTGGGCCGCTGGGAGGGGTTGAACTGGAGGCTCAAACGGCGGATGGAGAGTCTCTGGCCGCTATCCCTCAGGTAGCGGTCGATGATGTCGAGAATCCGCTCGGAGGAAAGGGTCATCCCCTTGCGGGTCACCAGAATGGTTCCGGCGCCACTCCAGGCGGCGTTGCGGAAATCCTCGTCGATCTGGCAGAGATAGGAGCGGACCTCCTCGGCCTTGAGGGTCATCTCCCGGCCCAGGCCGGGAGCGCGGTAGATCTGTTTGGCGGCGAGCCTTTCGCTCGCTTCGGAATCCGGCCGGAGATCGGCGATCTCGCCCAGCAGGATCCATTTTCCCTGGACGGACGCCTGCTCCCGGAAACGGATTTCCGTCGCCGCGGCGGGATTCGCCCCCAGGATGAAAGAGAGCGCCAGACAGAAAATCGCTGCGAAACGGCTCATGATCTTTCCTAGGCGAGGTTGTTGGTCATCTGCAGCATCTCGTCGGAGGCCTTGACCGCCTTGGAGTTGACTTCATAGGCACGCTGGCCGGCGATCATGTTGACCATCTCCTCCATGACGCTGACATTGGAGCCCTCCAGGAATCCCTGGGCCAGGGTCCCGTACCCTTCCGTGCCCGCGGTGCCCAGCGCCGGGGTGCCGGAGGTGAGGGTCTCCTTGTAGAGGTTTTTTCCCTGGCTGGAGAGGCCGGCGGGGTTGCTGAAGAGCGCCAGTTCGATATTGCCGACCTGGGAGCCGGTGGTGGCGGCGTCGAGATAGGCGGTGACGGTGCCGTCTTCGCCGATGGTCACCCGGATGGCGTTCTCGGGGATGGTGATCTGGGGGATCAGGGAATAGCCTTCCGAGGTCACGAGCCTGCCGGTGCTGTCCCGCTTGAAGGCGCCGCAGCGGGTGTAGGCGGTTTCGCCGTCGGGGAGTTCCACCTGAAAAAATCCCGCCCCTTCGATGGCCAGATCGTAGTCGTGGCCGGTCGAAACCATGTCGCCGGTGGTGAAGATCTTCTGAACGGCGGCGGTCCGGGAACCGAGGCCGACCTGGATGCCGGTGGGGTTCTCGGTGTCGGCGGAGGAACTGCCGGGCTGGACGATCTTCTGGTAAAGCAGATCCTGGAAATCGGGACGGCTTTTCTTGAAACCGGTGGTATTGACGTTGGCGAGGTTGTTGGAAATGACATCCATATTCAGCTGCTGGGTTTCCATGCCCGATGCCGCGGTCCAGAGCGCCCTGATCATTGGTTCCTTCTCCTTGTCGGTGGTATCAGCCCAGCAGGCCGATCTGATTGGCTTTGGAAGAGAGTTCCGAATAGGTCTTGATGATCTTCTGGTACGATTCGAAGAGCCGGACCCCGGTCATCATCAGGGCCATCTCCTGCATCATGTTGACGTTGGAGCCTTCCAGACGGCCCTGGGCCAAGGTCGGATCGGCGAGCTCCCGCGCTTCGACCCCTTCGGGGGCGCTGAAGATGCCGTCGCTGACCCGCTGCAACCGGTCATTGTCCTCGAAAGCGTAGACGGTGATGCGGCCGATCTCGCCGTTGATGCCGACAATCCGTCCGTCCGGCTCGATGGAGACATTGGGCTCGTCGAGCACGATGGGGCTCCCGCCGCCGAGCACCTTGTGGTTGGTGGGGGTCACCAGGTTGCCGTCCTTGTCGAGGGTGAAGTTCCCCTGCCGGGTGTAGAAGGTGCCGTCCTCTCCCTCGATCTGGAAGAAGCCGTCGCCGAGAATGGCCAGATTCAAGGGATTGCCGGTTTCGATGGTGGACCCTTCGGTGAAATCGGGAACCACCCCCCGAAGGGCGGTGAAATTGAGTCCCTTCCCCTGCCGGAGCTGAATCGCCTCCTGGAGGGTGGTGGAGAAAAAGGCGTTGCTCTTCTTGAAACCGGCGGTGCCGACGTTGGCGAGGTTGTTGGAAGTCACCTCCAGCCCGTGCATCCGCGCCACCGCTCCCGAAACCGCTGAATAGAAACCTGAACTCATGATGCGTCTCCTGTTTTTTTCAGTCCTGCTATTCCTATCGGCGGAATCCGGAAAAAGTTTAGAACCGCGGCGCCGTCAGACCATGGACCGGCGGCGATACTCCCGTTTTTTTCAGTGAACCGACGGTTTCTCCGCATCCAGCGCGATCCGCGCCAGCTCCGCGATCTGCTCCACCTCCTCCAGCGACAGCTGAAGGACCTCGGCGATCTCCTGGGGGCTCATGCCCCGCGTCACGAGGGAGGGAGCGTAGCCGTACTTCTCGGGGAGCGGGTAACCGGCGATCCCCTCGTGAAGCAGCTTTTTGGTCTCGACATCGGAAACCGCCTGCCGGAAATCGAAACAGGGCTCCTGGGAAGAAGCCGGATCGGCCGGCGGAGGTGCCTCCGTCAGGCTATCCTCCAGAATCCGCCGCAACGCCCCCATCTCTTTGTTGACCCGGCGCAGCCGGAACATCATCAGCGCCAGAGCCGCCATCCCCACCAGGACCAGCGCGCCGATCCCCATCAAAACCAGCAGGCCGCCGCTCGGAGTTCCGATCCCCGTTGCCGCCATGTCGAAAAATTGTTCCATCGTCTTCATCCCGCTCGGATCAACGTCCCAGGACCTGTTTCATCCGGGTCTTGAGACGGACCAGCGCCTGGCTGTGGAGCTGGGAGACCCGCCCCTCGGTGAGTTCCAGAATCTCGGCGATCTCCTTCTGGGTGCATTCCTCGTAGTAATAAAGGGAGACCACCAGGCGTTCCTTCTCCGGCAGCCGTTCCAGGCATTCGGCGACGATTTCGGCCAGTTCGTGGTTCTCGTAGAGTTCCTGGGGGTTCTTCCCCTGGGTGTCCTCCAGGCTCTCCATGAGGGTCTTGCCCTCGTCGCTGCCGGCGATGGTCTCTTCCAGGCTCAGAAAGCTCAGGCAGCTCACCTCGGTCAGCAGTTTCCGGTAATCGTCCAGGGAAACTCCCATCTCATGGGCCATCTCCTCTTCACCGGGAGAGCGCCCCAGTTTCTTCTCCAGATTGCCCATCGCCTCGCTGAGGCGGCTGTATTTCTCCCTGCCGGTGCGGGAAGCCCAGTCCATGCGCCGCACCTCGTCGAATACCGCACCGCGGATGCGCTGTTCGGCGAAGGTCTTGAACAGCACCCCCTTCTGGGGATCGAACCGGTGGGCGGCGTCCACCAGCCCCAGCCGGGCGGC
This sequence comes from Deltaproteobacteria bacterium, assembly GCA_016926265.1. Taxonomy (GTDB): domain Bacteria; phylum Desulfobacterota; class Desulfuromonadia; order Desulfuromonadales; family JAAYDE01; genus JAAYDE01. Next base: position 14,211 of record JAFGOW010000191.1, read on the forward strand.
GCTGGCGATCTCGTCCCGGCTCAGATAGGCGGGAACCTGTGTCCGCATCCGATCGACCCAGAAATCGACCAGGGAGAGATGGGCCTGGATGAGGCGGTTGATCTCCTCCGCCCCCCAGACCGGATAGGAGTTTCCGAAATTCACATGCCCTCGGCTTGGCTGATGGCGAGAAAGCTCTTCCAGAAAAATTGCAGGGAACCCTTGAGCCGCAGATCGAGAGGAAGGTTCAGCAGACCCTGAGTCAGGGACTCAAAGGCCTCGGTGACCTTGCCGTCGGGGTAGAGCTCCACGATCGGCCTCTGGCGGCGCAGCGATTCGCGCATCCTTTTGTCGTAGGGGATACAGCCCAGATAGTTGATGGAGATATCGAGAAAGCGGTTGGCCACCAGGGTCAGTTTCTGGAAGACATCGAGCCCCTCGCCGGCATCCTTGACGATATTGACCACCAGCTGGAAATTCTTCTGCTTGAACTGAATCGACAGCAGTTTCATCAGGGTATAGGCGTCGGTGATGGAAGCCGGATCGGAGGTGGCCACCACCAGCACCTCCTGGGCGGCGGCGTTGAAATAGGTCACGTTCTCGGAGATACCGGCCTCGGTATCGATCAGCACCACGTCATAGACTTCCCGGAGGCCGTCGAGCCCCTCCATGAACTGCACCTTCTGCAGGGCATTGAGGTGGGTGACCTGCTGCAACCCCGAACCGGCGGGGAGGATTTTGACCCCGCCCGGCCCTTCCACCAGGATCTCGTTGAGACCGACATGGCCGTTGAAAAAATGGTTGAGGTTGTATTGCGGGGTCAAGCCGTAGACCACATCGATGTTGGCCAGGCCCAGGTCGGCGTCGATGATCAGCACCTTTTTCCCGAGCTTCGCCATGGAGACGGCGATATTGGCCACCACCGCCGTTTTCCCCACCCCCCCCTTGCCGCTGGTGACGGAGATCACCCGCGTCGGGAAGGCGTGAGCCGAATCGGTGCGGGCGAGAGCCGCCTCCCGGCCCGGAAGTCCGCTCAGGCGGCGCAGAGTCTTGGCCTGATCCAAGGAATTGAAAACTGATGCCATGATCTATTTCCTGACTTTTTTCAGAAGAAAATCGTTGATGATGGCGGGATCGGCGATCAGGAGATCCTCCGGAACCCGTTGGCCGTTGGTCAGAAACGAAACCGGAAGCGCATGCCGGACGGGGATGTTGATCAAGGCCCCGCAGCTGTCGCATTCGTCGAGCTTGGTGAAGATGAAATTCTGGAGCGGCAGCCGGTCGAAACAGCGGATGGTGTCCTCCAGTTCCTGATGGCGGGTGTGGGCGGCGAGCACCAGATGGTTATCGACGCCGCTCTCCGGCCCCAGGAAGGCGGCCAGCTCGTCGATTTTCGCCTCGTCGCGGGGGCTGCGCCCGGCGGTGTCGATGAGGATCAGATCCTTGTCGGCATGTTTGGCGAAAGCTTGCGCCAACTGGTCCGGATGGAGCACCACCTCGACGGGAACCCTCATGATCTCGCCGTAGATGCGGAGCTGCTCGGCGGCGGCGATGCGGTAGGTGTCGATGGTGACCAGCGCCACCTTGCCTCGGGTGCGGAACAGGTATTCGGCGGCCAGCTTGGCGACGGTGGTGGTCTTGCCGACGCCGGTGGGGCCGATCAGCGCCACCTTCAAAGGCTTCCCGGCCGCCGGCGCCAGAGGACCGCTCACCGGGATCAGCTCGGCCACCGCTTCCCGCAGCAGGGTCTCGAAGAAATCGGGATCCTCCAGCTGCACCGGGGAATGATGGCGCAGCGCGCTGGAAACCAGGGTGTGGGCCACCTCCCATTCCACCCCGCAGCTTTGGAGGCGCTCCGCCACCCGCTCCGGGCCCTGCCCGCCACGGTGCGCCGGAGGTTCCGAGGCCGCGGCGGCGCGCAGGGCGCGTCCCGAAAACTCCCGGAACAGCTCCTTCAGCTGGCCGATCTCCTCCTTCAGTTCCTGGAAGTTGTGACCTTCCAAGCGTTTTTTGAGGCCGAGGATCTCCTGCTCCAGGGGCAGCAGACGATCCTCCCCCTTTCTCTTCTCATGGGAGGAGAGCGAAACGCGCTCCTCCGGCAGCGGGGCTTCCTCAATCGCGACGGCTTTCCGCAAGCCGCCGGAGTGTTTCAATTCCGGACTCTCCTTGGCGGCGGTGATCTCCAGGTAGGGCTTGCCGAGCACCCCCAGGCCCTTGCGCCTCATGGTCCGGGTGGAGAGGATCAGGGCATCGGGACCGAGGGTTTCCTTGATCTTCTTCAGCCCCGAGGCCATATCATCCGATTCAAAGACTTTAACTTGCATCGACCTTCACCGTTCCGACAGATTTAACTTTGAGGTTGGGCGATATTTCATTGTGGGACAGCACCATCAGATTGGGCAGATACCGTTCGGTCAGCCTTTTGACATGGGGGCGGATCAGGGGCGTGCAGAGCAGAACCGGGGTTGCGTCGCCATCCAGATCGTTGACCTTCTCTCCCAGCTTCTGAATCATTTTCTGTGCCAGAACCGGGTCGAGAGCCATGTAGCTCCCTTCCCCGGAATGCTGGAGGGAATTCTGGATTTTGTCCTCCAGGGCGCGGTCGAGAGCGAACAGCGGCAGGGTGCCGTCCCCCTTCACCAGGCGCATGCTGATGGAGCGGGCCAGAGCCTGGCGCACGTACTCGGTGAGCAGATCCGGATCGCGCACCGCGGGCGCCCTGTCAGCCAGGGTTTCCAGGATGGAACGCATATCGCGGATGGGCACGTTTTCCCGCAGCAGATTTCTAAGAACATGCATCACCGAGCCGAGCGGAAGCAGATTGGGCACCAGTTCTTCGACCAGCTTCGGTGAATTCTTGGAGACATTATCAAGCAAGTTCTGTACCTCCTGGCGACCCAGGATTTCGTGAGCATGCTGTTTGATCAGCTCGCTCAGATGGGTGGAAATCACCGTGGTGCCGTCGACCACCGTGTAGCCGGCCATCTGCGCCTGGTTCTTGCGGTCCTCGCTGATCCAGGTGGCGGGCAGGCCGAAGGCCGGCTCGACGGTGGCGACCCCTTTGATGGTTTCGGTGGCGCCGCCGGGATTCATGGCCAGGCAGTGCCCCGGCAGGATCTCGCCGCCGGCGATCCGCACCCCCTTGAGCAGGATGGAATATTCGTTGGGCTTGAGCTGCAGGTTGTCCTTGATGTGGACCGGCGGCACGATGAAGCCCATGTCGGCGGCGAACTGCTTGCGGATGGAGCGGATACGGTTGAGCAGCTCGCCGTTCTGGGCCGAGTCGACCAGAGGGATCAGGGCGTATCCGACCTCCAGTTCCAGAAGATCGACATGCAGCATCTCGTCGAAATTGTCCTCTTTCGGCTCCAGGGCCTTGACCGGGGCCTGCTCGATCTCATCCTTCTTGAGTTTCCGGCTCTTCTCCAGTCGGTAGCCGATCACCGCCATGGCGGCGGAGAGCGTCAGGAAAGAAAAATGGGGGAAACCGGGGATCAGGGCGAAGCCGGCCAGAATGGCCGCAACGATCCAGATCGCCCGCGGATGGAAGGTGAACTGCCCTTTGAGTTCGGTGCCGAAGTCGCCGGTGCCCGCGGTGCGGGTCACCAGGATACCGGCCGCCGTGGAGATGATCAGCGCCGGCACCTGCCCCACGAGACCGTCGCCGACGGTCAGGATGGTATAGTTCTGGGCGGCCGCTCCGGCCTCCATCCCCTTCTGGACCACACCGATCACGAAACCGGCGCCGATGTTGATGAAGGTGATCAGAATGCCGGCGATGGCATCGCCGCGCACGAACTTGCTGGCGCCGTCCATGGCGCCGTAGAAATCGGCCTCGCGGGCGATCTCCTTGCGCCGGGAACGGGCTTCCTTGTCGTCGATGAGGCCGGCGTTGAGGTCGGCGTCGATGGCCATCTGCTTGCCCGGCATGGCGTCGAGGGTGAAACGGGCCGCCACTTCGGCGACGCGGCCGGCGCCTTTGGTGATGACCATGAAATTGATGATCACCAGGATGATGAAGAGGACGCTGCCGACCACGTAGTCGCCGCCGACCACGAACTGCCCGAAGGCCTGGATGACGTTGCCGGCCGCGGACGGCCCCTCGTCGCCGTGAAGCAGGATGAGGCGGGTGGAGGCGACGTTGAGGGAGAGCCGAAACAGCGTGGTGCCGAGCAGGATGGTGGGAAACAGGGAAAATTCCAGGGCCTTGGCGACATAGAGGGAAATGATCAGGATCAGCAGCGCCACGGTGATGTTGACCGCCAGGAAGACGTCCAGCAGCAGCGGGTGCAGCGGGATGATCATCACCATCAGGATGGCGACGATGCCGAAGGAGACGAGAATGTCGCTGCGGGTCAGGAATTCCGTCCAGCGGCGCCAATCCATGACGGCGTTCATAGTTTTTTACCTTTGAGGTTGTAGACGTAAGCGAGAATTTCGGCGACGGCCTTGAACAGCTCCTCGGGGACTTCGGCGCCGATATTCACTTTGTGCAAAGCCCGCGCCACCGGGACGTTTTCCACGATGGGGACCTGGTGCTCGCGGGCGATCTCGCGGATTTTCATGGCCACCAGATCGGCGCCCTTGGCCACCACCTTGGGCGCTTTCATTTTGTCCCGCTGGTAGGAGAGGGCCACCGAGATGTGGGTCGGGTTGGTGACGATCACGTCGGCCTTGGGAACCTCCGCCATCATCCGCTTGCGGGCCATCTGATGCTGGATGGAGCGGATCCTGGATTTGAGCTGGGGATCCCCTTCCGTCTCCTTGAATTCCTCCTTCTGCTCCTGCTTGGTCATCTTCATTTTCTCTTCCATCTCATAGCGCACGAAGAAAAAGTCGAGAATGGCCAGCACCGCCAGGATGCCGCAGGTCTTCATCAGCACCAGCCCCGCCACGTTCCCCATGAAAGCCAAGGTCCCCCAGACCTCCATATGGATCAGATCGAGGGCGGCGGCGAATTCGGCCCGCACCGTCTTGTAGGCGACAAAACCGACCAGGATGACCTTGGCCATCGATTTGAGCAGTTCCACCAGCGAGCGCTTGGAGAACATCCGCGACAACCCGCTGATCGGGTTGAATTTGGAAAAGTCGGGCTCCAGCGGCTTGGTGGTGAAGAGCCAGCCGATTTGCATGAAACTGGCCAAAAATCCGACAGCGAGGCAGAGCAGCAGCAGCGGCGCCATGAGCAGGGCCAGCTTGCCGAAGATCAGCAGCGCCAGCTGGATGGTGGAGGCGGGGGTGACGGCGAAGGAACCGGACAGGGAAAAGAGCGCCGCCGTCAGTTCGGAGAGTTTTCGCCAGAACAGGGGGACGTAGAAGAACCACATCACCAGGAAGGAGGTCAGCAGCAGCGCGCTCTGGACCTCCCGGCTCTGGGCCACCTGCCCCTTCTCGCGGAAATCCTCCCGGCGCTTGGCTGTCGCTTGCTCGGTCCGTTCCTGTTGTTGCTCGTCGGCCATGGCGGATGAAACCCCAAAAACAAGAAAAAATCGCTTTTACCCGACAGGGTGATCAGCAAAAAGGTCGCCAACTCGAAGGGGAGCTGGAAAAAAGCTGCCGCGGCCGGAACCGCCCGGCCCGCAAATCCCGGCTCGCCCCCGGCGGGGTCAGAACAGGGAAAAGAGATTGAGGAGACGCTCGGAGAGGGAGTTGAATTCCCGGTCGAGGAGCCCCACCGTCATGTCGAGGCAGAAGCTCATGGTGATGAAGGCGAGTCCGATATTGACCGGGAAAGAGATCATGAAGACGTTCATCTGAGGAAAAACGCGGGCCATCAGCCCCAGAACCAGGCCGGAGAGGAGCAGCACCGCCAGGATCGGGGCGGAGAATTTGACCCCCAGCACGAAGATGCCGGCGCTCAGTTCCATGAAATAGGAAATCGGCTCGGCGGAGAAATCGAGCTTGGCCGGAGGCAGCATCCGGAACGATTCGACGGCGATCCGCAGCATCAGGTGATGGACGTCGAAGACCAGAAAGACCAGGATCGCCAGCACGTTCTGCAACTGGGAGATGAGGGGCGTCTGGGACTGGTTCTGGGGATCGAAGACGTTGGCGGCGGCGAACCCCATCTGATAGCCGACCACGGCGCCGGCCATCTCGATGGCGGAGAAGATGAAACGGGCCGTAAAGGCCATCATCAGCCCCACGAAGGATTCCCGGAGCGCCAGCACCGCGACATGAAACGGGGTGAAGGAGAGCCCCGCCACATAGGGCCGCACGACAGGAAACAGGACCAGGGAAAAAACGACGATCAGAGCGGTGCGCACCTTGACGGGCACCTGAGCGCTGCCGAACACCGGCAGCGCCAGCAGCATGGCGGCGACCCGCACCAGGCAGACCAGAAAGGCCTGCAGGGTTTCGAGGGGAACGGCCTGAATCTCCATGGCGCCTAATGCCCGATCAGGGCGATCCCTTCAAAGATGCCGCGGGTGAAGGTCAGCATGATCTGGATGATCCAGGGGCCGAACAGCAGCAGGGAGACCAGCACCCCGACGATCTTGGGGACGAAGGTCATGGTCTGTTCGTTGATCTGGGTGGCGGCCTGGAAGATGCTGATGATGAGGCCGATCACCAGGGCCGAAAGCAGCATCGGCGCCGACAGCAGAAGAACGGTTTCGATCGCCTTGCGGCCGATGTCGACGACGTATTCGGGGGTCATGAAAAAACCTCTCGATGAAAAAAGGGGAAGGAACGGTTACGCGAAGCTCTGCACCAGCGACCCCACCACCAGGCTCCAGCCGTCCACCAGCACAAACAGGAGCAGCTTGAAGGGGAGCGAGATGATGACCGGCGGCAGCATCATCATCCCCATCGACATCAGGACCGAGGCCACCACCATGTCGATCACCAGAAACGGTATGAAGATCATGAAGCCGATCTGGAAGGCCCGTTTCAATTCGGAGAGCATGAAAGAGGGAACCAGGGTCGCGAGAGGGACATCCTGGACCGTTTCCGGCGTTTTCCTGCCGCTGATGTCCATGAACAGGCCGAGGTCGTTCTCGGCGGTCTGGGACAGCATGAATTCCCGCATCGGCTTGATCGCCGCGTCGATGGCGGCCTGTTGGCCGATCTTTTTGCCGAGGTAGGGCTGCAGCGCTTCCTGGTTGATCTGATTCCAGACCGGAGCCATGATGAAGAAGGTCAGAAACATCGCCAGCCCGATGATGACCTGGTTGGGAGGCATCTGCTGCACCCCCATCGCCTGCCGGACGAAGGAGAGGACGATGACGATGCGGGTGAAGGCGGTGGTCATCAGCAGGATGGCCGGCGCCACCGACAGCACCGTCAGCAGCACCAGGATCTGAATGGCGGTGGAAGCCCCGGCGCCGCCCGGAGCGTCCCCGAACTGCACGGTCACCGTCGGGAACGGCTCGGCGAGGGCCGCAAAAGGGAGCCCCAGAACCAGCGCCGCAACGGCGATGAAAACCAGCGCCTTCCTCATTTCAGCTCCTCAAGGCGGCCCTGGACCGTTTTCTCGAAGGGGGACTCCTCACGGCCCTCTCGGTGCCAGCTGGAGATCAGCTCGATCCGGTCGGCGCTGACGCCGAGCAGCAGCTCCTCCCCCCGCACCTCCACCAGACAGAGGGATTTGCGCGGCCCCAAGCCCCGCATCTCGACGATCTTGATCTGGCCGCCGCGAGCGCCGGGGAAGAACTTCATCCCCCGCCGGCTCAGCGCCAGCAGCAGCAGAATCGTTCCGACCACCAGACCCAAGCCGACCAGAAGCCGCACCCCCGCGTCGGAAAAACCGGCGGCGGACTCCCCGGCTCCAGCCGCGAAAGCGGCGCCGGGGATCAGGAGCAGCAGCACAACCCGTGGTATCAGCATCCGAATCATCTTTCCGCCGGGGCGTAACAGGCTATTCCAGTTTTTCCAGCCGCTCGGCGGGACTGATGACATCGGTCAGCCGCAGCCCGAGCTTGTCGTTGACCAGCACCGGCTCCCCTTTGGCGATCAGCTTGGAATTGACGTAAAGATCCAGCGGCTTGCCGGCCGGCTTGTCGAGCTCGACGATATAGCCGTCCTGCATCTGCAAGAGATCGCGGACCAGAATCCTGGTGCGGCCGACCTCGACCGAGACCTGCAGCGGGATGTCGAGAAGAAAGTCGATGTTGCGGTACTCTTCTTTCACCTCCGGCGCCCCTTTGGCCGCCGCGGCGCCGGCTTCGCGCCCGGCCCGCTGTTTTTCTTCCCCGTTGACTTTATTTTCTTCCATCTTGGGATTCCTTCCTCAATCTTTCGGTTATCCGTACCGCCTTTTTGCCGTTGCGCACCCCCGAGGCTCCCCAGAACTTCGGTTTCCCCTCCACCAGGATCCGCAACTGATCCGGTTTGCAGGATTCCAGCTCAATGACGTCCCCCACCTTGAGGTTGAGGATATCCCGCAGCGACAGAGAGAGTACCGCCAGCTGCGCTTCCAGCGAGGCCTCGGTCTCCATCAGCCCCTGGACGATGTGGTCCCGCCAGCTGACGGTGTGGGCGCCGGCATGGCCGATGGTGCCCTTGCGCAGTTTGTCCCGCAACGGCTCCAGGGAGAGGCGGGGGATCATCAGACTGAACCGCCCCGACAGATTGTTGAGCCCGATGCGGAAATAGCTGCGCACCACCAGGGTTTCGGGGGGCACGATGTTGACCAGGCGCGGGTTGTTTTCCATCTTGACCAGCGCGATATCGAGTTTCTCCACCGGATCGAAGGCTTTGGTCAGATCCAGACAGGCGTCGTTGAGAACCCCCCGCAGGATACTCATCTCGATGGTGGTCAGCCCCCGGCTGGGGATCACCAGGCGGTTGTCGTCGGAGGCCCCCAGCAGCAGTTCCACCGCCGGGAAGGCGATGCGGTCCTCCATCGTGATCAGGCCACCCCAGCGCAGCGGATCGAGCCGGATGACCGCGATGCTGGAGCAGCCGGCCAGCTGGGTGAGATATTTCTCAAACTCCATCATCTCGATGGAGACCCTTTTGACCGTCACCGAACGCTGCAGACGGTTGGTCAACGTGATGGAGAAGTTGCGGGCGAACCCGTCCAGAATCAGGTCGAAGTTTTCCAGCTCGAAGGAACGCGTTCCACCCTGAACCAGATCGAACCGCATCGCCGCCGGCTTGGCTTTCGGCGCCTCCGGCTCCGCCTCGGCCTCCAGCGGGACCTCCCCCTGGCGGATCGACGCCAGCAGTTCGGAGATCTCTTCCTTGGTGAGAATCCGCTCCACGGCAGCCCCTTTACTGAACCACGAAATCGGTGAAATAGATCTTCTTCACCTCACCGGTCTTCAGGATTTTGTTGATGGAAGCCATCAGTTCGGCCCTCAATTGCAGCTTCCCCTGCAGATCGGCCAGCTCCTTGAAGGTCTTGTTCCCCACCAGCAGCAGGATCGTGTCCCGCAGTTGCGGCATCCGCTGATTGACCTCGTCGATGGTGGCCGGCTTGTCCATCTCCAGGGTGATGGCCGCCTTGAGGTAATGGGTCCCCTGTTCATCGAGGATGTTGACGATGAAGGACTCGAGGCTCACCATCGGCCCGATCACCGGTTTGGGCTGGGCCGGCTGCCCCGCCGCCACCTGCCCTTCGGCGGTTGCGGGAGGCGGCGTCTTCTTGACGAAAAAGAAGTATCCGGCCGCGCCCCCCCCTCCCAGAAGGAGCAGGGCCGAGACGCCGATGATGAGATACTTGATCAGATTCGATTTGCCGCCGGATCCCTGCTCGGGATTCATTTCTTTTTCGGCCATGGGGTATTCGACTCCTGTTGATTCATTGCCGGGATCGGCCCGCAGCGAGGACCGCCCCTGGAGGCTCCCTGTTTCAGAACGGCTGCTGATCGCTGGCGTCGATCAGATAGGGGAGCTCCTTCTTGTAATGATTGAGGCTCTCCAGAACAAACTCGACCCGCCGGTTGGCGGAGCGCTGTTCGGGGGTGTCGTTGCCGTCGAGGGGTTGCCGCGACCCGTAGCCGACGGCGGAAAGCCTCTCCACCGGGAACAGGTTGTCGGCCGCCAGCACTTTGAGCACGTTGACCGCCCTCATCATGGAGAGATCCCAGTTTCTCATCTCGTCGCCGATATTGTCCGTATGCCCTTCGATCCTCATCCCCAAGGGAAGCGGCCGGGCCAGTTCGGCGATCTTGGCCAGCACCGGATGGGCCTCGTCCCTGACCACCGCCGAGCCGGAATTGAACAGGAGCGAATCCTTCATCCGCAGGATGACCGCCCCCCGGTCCTTGACCAGTTCCATCGATTCGTCGAGTTTGAGGCGTTTGAGATGGGCATGAACCCGTTTGTAGACCCGCGCCACGTAATCGTCGTCGATGGGAGCGAACTCGACGATCTTGGGGAGCGCGATCTCGCTGTTCTCCGAGCTGTTGAAGACCCCGAAAGCGCCCCGCAGGGAACCGGCGGCGTCCTTGAACAGCACCTTGTCGAGGCGGGCCATGGACAGCAGCAGCACGAAAAAGGTCAGAAGCAGCGTTACCATGTCGCTGTAGGTGACCATCCAGGCGGGGGCGCCGGGAGCTTGGCCGCCGTTCTTTTTCCTTCTTCGGATCATGCTGTTAAAACCCTCTCGGGAACCTGTCTACCGGAAATTGTTCTTGCGGTGATCCGGGGCGACAAAGGCATGGAGCTTCGATTCGATGATGCGCGGGTTTTCCCCCTGCAGGATCATCGTCAGCCCTTCCGTCACCAGGCTTTTATCCATGATTTCGGTCTGGGAATGGACCCTCAGCTTCCCGGCCATGGGCAAAAACACCACATTCGCCAGCACCGCCCCGTAGAGGGTGGTGAGCAGCGCAATGGCCATGGCCGGCCCGATGGTGGAAGGGTCGTCCAGGGTTTGCAGCATCTGCACCAGCCCGATCAGGGTCCCGATCATCCCCATGGCCGGCGCGTAGGTGCCCATCGCAATCAGGATCTCGGCCCCCTTCTCATGCCGTTCCTCCAGGGATTCGACCTCATTGGCCAGCATCTCCCGCAGGTTATCGGGCTCATAGCCGTCCACCGCCATCTGGATCCCCTTGACGAAAAATGGATCCCTGATGTCGTCAATCACCGTCTGCAGGGAGAGGATCCCCTCTTTCCGCGCTTTCCCGGCGAAGGTGACCAGCTGCCCGATCCGGCCGCTGAAATCGGAGGGGTAGTTGGCAAAGGCCTTCTTGATGACCGCCACCGTTCTCCGGAGCTCGCGGAACGGGTAGTGGACCAGGGTGGCGCCGATGGTCCCGCCGACGACGATGACCAGGGACGGGATGTTGATGAAAATCATGACAGGCCCGCCCTGGCCGATGGCGGTGAGCATCAGGGCGAAGGCGGCGATCAGACCCAATATGGTGGAGATATCCATTCCGACCTCGGAAACCGGGGCGCGAGACAACGGCGCCAAGACGCAGACAACTGGAAATCCTTAAGGCAATTAGCGTGCCACCGGGCCTGACCGGGCACGGAACCCGCCCCGCTTCGGCCCGTGCCGGACCCGCGAAAAATTCCCATGGGAAAAAGGACGCTTAGCCGCGGCATTGGAAACGAAAAAAGGGGGCCCGGCCAAGAGCCCCCTTTTCAGAAGTCATCAAGTTGACTTTTATTACCGTTTGAGGTTGATCAGCTCGCTCATCATCTCGTCGGTGGTGGTGATGATGCGGGAGTTGGCCTGGAACCCCCTCTGGATGGTGATCATGCGCACGAACTCCTGGGCCAGGTCGACGTTGGACTGTTCCAGGGAGTTGGTGAAGATCTTGCCGACGCCGGAACCGACGGTGCCGTAGATCGGGGTCCCCGAACTGTTGGTGGCGGAATAGAGATTCCCCCCTTCCTTGACGAGGCCTCCCGGATTGGCGAATTTGGCCAGGGCGACGCGGGCCAGCTGGCGGGGATTGCCGGTGGAAAAGTTGCCGATGACGTTGCCGTCGTTGTCGATGCTGAGGCTCACCAGGTTGCCGGTGCCGAAACCGTCCTGCACCTGGGAAACAACCACCGAGTTGCTCGAATACTGGGACATGTTGAAGGTGAAGCCGGCAGTCTGAGTCGTGTTGGAGCCGTTGACCCATGCCAGGGCGCTGGTCACCGCCGTGGGGGCCGGATCCACGGGGATTTTTTCGCCGCCGCCGCCCAGCGTGTAGACCGGATAGGTGGTTCCCCCCGTCGTCAAGGACAACAGTTCCCCTTCGGTGTCGAAAACCAGCGACCCGGTCCCGACCTCGACAAAGGCGTCCGTGCTTCCGACCTCGGTGCCCGGCACCAGGGTGTGATAATCCCAGGTGTTGGCCGCCGTTTTCCGGAAATAGTTGGTCACCAGATGGGTGTTCCCCAACGAGTCGTAAACCTGGATGGAAGCGGCGTAGTTGGAGGTGTCGGCCGGATTGTCGATATCGAAGGCGGCGCCGCCCGGATTGACCGTCGAGTTGCTGTCGAGGTTGGTGGTGAGGGTGACCGCGGAGGTGGCCTGGCCGGGGGAATAGGAGTTGACGTCCACCTGGATGCCGGCGAGATCGCCGTAGGTGCGGCCGTCATCATCCAGGTAGTAGCCCTGGACCGAGAGCCCTTCCGGGTTGATCAGGCGCCCCGTGGGATCGAATGTGAAGGAGCCGGCACGGGAATAGTACATTTTGCCGGTCCCCTCTTCGCTGACGATGAAGAAGCCGGGGCCCTCGATGGCCAGGTCGGTGCTCGATTCGGTGTTCTCGAAGGTGCCCTGGCTGAAGATGTTGTCCACCGAGTTGAGCCCCACCCCGTTGCCGATCTGGGAGGTGGAACCGGAGGTGCTGATGGTTTGCGATAGCAGATCGGAGAAGATCGTCCGCGACTGCTTATAGCCGATGGTATTGCTGTTGGCGATGTTGTTGCCGACCACGCTCATGGCGTTGCCGTTGGCCGCCATGCCGCTGACGCCGCTGTAGAGTGCCGATGTAAGTCCCATGTTTCACCTCTTTTTGTTCAATACGGTTTATAAGCCAAACCTGTTTAATTCCCCATATAAAACGAATCGTCTCAGAGCCGGCGAACGCCTTTGACGTCCGCGACACCGAAATCCCCGTTGGGGGTGGACAGCACCGTGCCTTCGGCGCCGAAATCGACCCCTTCGACCTCGCTGCGGAGCAGCGCATCGAGGGAAAAATAGTTTTTGTTGTCATAGCTGCCGTTGATCTGGAGCACGTAGTTGCCGGCGGGAACCGTACCGCCGTTGTCGTCTTGCCCGTTCCAGGTGAGGAAATGGGCGCCGGCGGCAAGCTCCTCGCCCTGGAGGGTGGCCACCACCTGACCCGACGCATTGCGGACCAGGATATCGACCCCCTGCGCCGGCAGCGTCAATTCGTAGCCGATTTCCACCCCTTCGCCATTGAAACGGAAAGAGTTTTGGGAGAAAACGGCTTTCTTGCCGATCATCTGCAGGGCCGCCAGCTGGTCGCTCTGGGACTGGCCCGAAACCATCTCGGTCAGGCTCTTGTTGACGGTGAAAAGCTGCTCCAGGGAGCTGAACTGGGCCAATTGGGCCGTGAATTCGGTGGGATCGGAAGGGTTGAGGGGATCCTGATTCTTGAGCTGGGCCACCAGCAGGGTCAGAAAATCCTCTTTCCCCATGACGTTGTCGCTGATCGTGGAGGTCGTTGCGGCGTTGGCTGAACTCGATGTCACACCCGAAATGGCCATTTTATCACCTACTCCTGGTTTAAACGCGCAGGCTCAAGCCGCCGCGCCGGGTCGTGGCGCCGTCGGGAACGGTCTCGACGGCGGCTGCCTCCGTCTGGACTTCACGGGGCGACGAGGGGGACGAATAGTTCCCGGAGCGGAAGCTGTCCTGCCCGAACTGGAACTGGCGGGCCAGATCGAAACCGCCGTTGCCGGGGGTGTCGAGGCTGAGCTGCAAGTCCCCGACCCGCAGCCCCTGGGCTTCGAGGGCCTCCCGGAGCCGCGGCAGATGGGCGTCCAACACATCGCGGACCGCGGAGGTCTGGGCCTGGATATGCACCCGCAGCCGATCGTCGCTCACAACCAGATCGAGCTTCAGTTCGCCCAGTTCCTGGGGATGGAGGCGGACGGTGAGGGCTTTGCCGCCCTGGAGGTTGCGCAGCGAAAGATGTTCCAGAACCTGGTTCATCACCGCTTCCTGCTCGACGCGCTGCCCCGAGGAGAGCCGCACGGTTTCCCGGACCGGGATGTCGGCCGGGGTGCTTTTCCCGGCCGCCGTTTCCTGGTAGGGAACCGGACCGAGCTCCGGCCTGGAAGAGGCGGCTTCGGTCCTCTCGGGAACGGCTTCCGCGAATTGCGGATCGGCGCCGGCAACCGGCGCGGGAGTCGGTTCCGCATCCGTTTCGAGCGCCGGGGAAAGAACCGGCTCGGCGGCGCCTGGAGACTGCGGCGAAGCTTTTGGAGAAGACTGGTTTTCGGCCTGCGGCACCGGAAATTCGGCGCTGAGGGCCTTCAGACCGTCAGAAGCGCCCTTGGCGGAGAGTTCCTCCGCCGCTGGCGCGGCCGCCACGCCGGGGAGCGCCTGCTGTTTTTCGGAGCCGGAACCCAAGCCTTCGCGGCGCGCGGCAAGGGAAATCACCTCGGCGCCGGTTGCGGCTTTTTTGGGGGATTTGGGGCCGACGGGCCTTTCCTGGAGATGCTGCTTGGTTTGCTCGGGAACCGCCACAACGGCCTGAGGCTGCGCGGCAAGCTCCTCGCCGCTTAGGCCGGCAACCGCCGGTTCGAAAGCGGCAGCCGCAGCCGCCGCCCCGGGCTGAAGGGCGGCAACGGATGGACCCGCCAGCGGGCTCCCTGGTTCCGGCGCCGCCCTTTTTTCGGAGGCGGCGGCCAGGGCCAGCCCTGGCTCGGAAAGGAGGGGCTCGACGGTTGCGGCGGTCTCGGCCGCGGCGGCCAGCATCGGAAACGGCATCGCGGCAGCCGCCCAGGTTGCGGAATTTTCGGCATTTTCAGGGGATAAGGCATCTTCGACGGTTTCAAGGCCTGCAAGATCCTCGGAGGAGTCGGCGACGGCCCCTTTTTCCTGGGCGGAGGCGCCCTTCCCGGGCTTGCCCGCGACGGGACGGCCCTGGGAATGATCGGCGGCCCTCAGACAGTCGTTGAAGGAGCTGCCGGTTTCAGGTTTGGTTCCCGCGGCCGCGGCTGCGGAAGCGGGCTGATTGGGTGTCGGAGCGGGCTGGGGAATTGCGGGCATCATCTGCATCGTGTCATTCGCCTCGTGCCGGGATGGGATTGGAGGTCATCATTTCCGTTGTTTGAGAGAGTAGGAGGTGCTCAGCCGCGCCGCTTTGGCCTCGTCCATCAGCGCCAGCAGCTTGCCGGCGGCCTTGGACTTCATCCCCGACAGGATGCCGATCACCAGGTCCTCGTCGAGGGCTTCCAGAATCGGCGCGGCCTCGGCCGGGTCCATCTTCTCATAGATCTTGCTCAATTCCTGGATCTTCTGGTTGCTGAGCTGCTGCCGGGCGGCCAGAACGGTCTCCAGGGCTTTTCTTTCCTCGCTCAGCTTCTGGATTTTCTTATCGACCTCCGCGGCCAGAGTCTTTAGCTCAATTTCCCTGGCATCGAGTTTTTTTTCCCGCTCCTGCAGCCGTTCCTTTTCCTTCCGCAGCTCCACCAGGATGCGGCGCTCCTCCACCGAAGCGATGTCGGCCCGCTCCTGGGCCGCCACGGGTGGGACCGCAGCCAGGGCCGCCGCCACCAGCAGCAGGGCGCCGAACCGCCGCCAAAAAAATATTTTTCTCAGTGATCTCATTTTTTTACCTTTTATGAAAGAGAACGGCGATCTCATCGATCTCGTTCCGCTCCCGCTGTTGGAGGCGGGCCGCTTCGTTCTCGTCGTGATGCTCCTTCAGCTTGTCCATCAGACGCCGCTTGCGGCTCGCCTCCTGCAGGGCAGCGCGTTTTTCTTCGGTCTTGACATGGGCCTGGGCCAGACGCTCCTCGGCTTTCTTCAGCACCCGGCCCTGGTGGCGAATCCCCTCCTCCAGCAGCCACAACTCCTGCGCCGCGATCCCTTCCAGACGCCGTTCCTCCACCGTGCGGTGAAGTTCATCGAGTTTGGCCCGCTCCTCTTTGACGGCCGCGGCCAGCCGCTGTTCCTCGGTGAGGCGTTCGGCAAACTCCTGGCAGGAGACATCCTCCAACAATTTCCGGTAGTTCAACACCGACTGCAATTTGAATTCAGGCATCGGCACGACCCATCAATGAAAAGAAAGGAAAGAAAAGAAAAGCGCCGAAAACAGGTGGGGCGGGTTTCGCGCCTAGTCGGCCGGCCCCAGGACCTGGGCCATCTCCTTGAGGGTGGTCTCCAGGGTGACCCGCTCGTGCATCGGCTGGCGCAGAAAACGGTTGATGGCTTCGATCCGCGCCAGCGCCTGGTCGATCTTGGCGTTGCTGCCCTTGCGGTAGGCGCCGATATTGATCAGCTCTTCGTTTTCCTGGTAGGTGGCCATGAGTTCCCGCATGCGGCCGCTGTTCTGCAGATGTTCGGAGGAGATGACGTCGCGCATCACGCGGCTGGCGGAATGGAGAATGTCGATGGCGGGGTAGTGGTTCTTGGCCGCCAGGCGCCGCGAGAGGACGATATGGCCGTCGAGGATGGAGCGCACCGTGTCGGCAACCGGTTCGTTCATGTCGTCCCCTTCCACCAGCACCGTGTAGA
>JAFGOW010000192.1 GCA_016926265.1 Deltaproteobacteria bacterium
CGAGCCGAACAATGCCAGCCGGCTCACGCCGAACCGGGCCTTTAAGTCCGGCTTGCTGCGGCTCAGCAATTCAATGGCGCGTTGTCTTTTCATCTTTCTCTTTCCGGCAAAGATTCCTCACGGCCGGAACCTTGTCCCAATTTCAGGCGTTTTGGACAATATAACACCTGCTATTCACCCAGATGAAAAAAATTATCGAAGCCCACCCAGACAAAAAGGGGCCTGATTTTGTTGGTTTTGAACTTCTTTCGCACGCCAAGCCACGATTTCAACTTTTCCGTCGCGGCTTCGCGCCGACCCGTGAGACATGGTCCTAAATATACGTCGGATGACGTATTTTTTTAGTCATTTTTCCTGGAAGCATCGAACTCTGCAACAGTTTTTTGGCGCTCGCGCCGCTTCCATTCCCGAAATCCGGACCACCGCCCCGAAGAAAACCAAAAAAGGCAAAAAAAGAGGTGGCGGGAAATCGCCTACTACGTCGCCGCCATCACGGCGGTTCCTGCGCAGGCCCCCCTCGCCTTCACTTCCGTGGCCCTCCCTGGCCACTCTTCTGACATTAGGTCAGCGTTCGGCTCCGCTTCGATTCCCGCCTGCAGAAATTTAAAAAGGCCCGCCTGCGAAGGCGAGCCTTTTTAAATTGGTGGAGGTGGCGGGAATCGAACCCGCGTCCGAAAGTGTTCCACAGCAGGCGTCTACATGTTTATTCCCTGTTTTGCATTTAACCTCCGGAAACTCCCGGGGACAGGATTATTCCAAAGGCGATTCCGCTTTGATCTCGTCCGGACCACACGGAACGATGGTTCGAACCAGCCCGCTGAATGACATCTCTAGACCCCCGCGGGCGGGGGATCAGGAGATGCGGCCGCAATTAAGCGGCCAGTGCGTAACGAACGTCGTTGTCGGCGTTTGTTGTTTACCGGATTGTTAACGGGGCCAACCGGCCTCCCCGACATGCAACCTGTGCTTCCGACCCCCGTCGAAACCTTGTCACCCCCAAAAAAAATCGTTAATGGTCAATAGTCATTGGTCATTGGTGGAAAAACGAAGGACAAATGACCAATGACCATGGACGTCTCTTCAGTACCTGCCCCGGATCGCCTTGTCCATCTCCCGCCGGGCCTCTTTCTCCTTCAGGGTCTCCCGCTTGTCGTGGAGATGCTTCCCTTTGGCGACACCGATCTCGAGCTTGACACGGCCATCCTTGAAATAGAGTTTGGTCGGGACCAGGGTCAGCCCCTTTTCATCCACCTTTTTGCCCAACTGCTGGATCTCGTGGCGATGCACCAGCAACTTGCGGGTCCGGAGCGGATCGGGGTTCTCCCGGTTGCCGAATTCATAGGGGCTGATGTGCATCTGATGGATGAACAGCTCCCCATCGTGAATCCGGCAGTAGGACTCCTTGAGATTGGCCTTGCCGTCCCGCAGCGATTTCACCTCGGGGCCGACCAAGGCAAGCCCGGCCTCCAGCACTTCACTGATGAAGTAGTCGTGGAAGGCCTTTTTGTTGTTGGCAATCAGCTTAATACCCATGGCTAAAGATTTTCGGCGCAGCCTGCGTTGCCGCCTTCCTCTTCGTGGAGGATTTCCACCACCGTCGGCATGTAGTCCTCTTTGGAGAGGAAGCGATTCAGATACCGGATCCCCAAAAATGACCCGACCAGAAACAGCACCCCGATGAGAAGCGCGGGGATGTTGGGGTCCACCTCCATCCGCGGGCCGAGTTTCTGCCCGAGCAGGGCTCCGAGCACCAGGCCGATCAGCGGCACAATATAGATCAGGAATGAGGATTGATAAAAAGCCTTGGTGGTGGTGGCAATCCGCACCCGCTCGCCAAGCTTGGCCTCCAGCGCGTTATGGGCTTCGACACGGCGGTCGCCGTCGTCGTGTCCGAGGCTGCAAAGATTGGCCGAAGGGCATCCCTTGCAGGCGCTGCTCTTGCGGCAATGCACCAGCGCCACCTGGCCTTTTTTCAACTCCACTACCGTGCCGATTTCCTCAATCATGTTTCGCCGCCTTTGAAGCCATTATATCCGAACCGCCCTTCCGGGAACAACCCACCTTTTCCCGATCTTCCTAGAAAGCCTTATCCACCCCGCCCTGCCCTGCCGTCTCGGTGGTCTGGTGGGTGATGCGGTTCCGATCATCGACGAACACCAGACGCGGCTGGTGGGTAAGAGCCTCGCGGCGGCCCATCTCCAGCCAGCTGGCGATGATGACCAGGTCCCCTGGGGAGACATGATGGGCGGCGGCGCCGTTGACGCAGATGACGCCGCTGCCTGCCCGCCCTGGGATGGCGTAGGTCTGGAAGCGGGCGCCATTGGCGACGTTCCAGATGTCGACCGCCTCGTAGGGGAAGATGTCGGCGGCCTCCATGAGGTCGCGGGCGATGGTGATGCTCCCCTCGTAATGGAGGTCGGCGCCCGTTACAGTGGCCCGATGGATCTTGGATTTAAGCATCTTCCGGGTCATGGGTTCAGCTCCTCGAACAGCACATGGTTGTCGATCAGACGGGTTTTCCCAAAACGGACGGCCAGCAGCAGCACCGAGTCGGGGGTCACCTCTTCCATCTCCTGAAGTGTCTCTTGATGGCAGATCCGGATATAATCGATCTCCGCCAGGGGCTCCCGCCGGATCCGCTGTTCCACGGCATCCAGCACCGCCGCGGCCCGCCGGGCGCCGGAGACAACCAGGCGCCGGGCCAGCCGCAGGGAATCGACCAGAGCCAGGGCCTGGTTTCGCTCAGCGGGGCCGAGATAGACGTTGCGCGAACTCATGGCCAGCCCGTCCGCCTCCCGCACGATCGGCATGCCGCGGATCTCGACAGCGAGATCGAGATCCCGCGCCATCCGTTGGATCACCGCCAGCTGCTGGAAATCTTTGCGGCCGAAGAGGGCGACATCCGGGCCAATGATGTTGAAAAGCTTGCAGACCACCGTCGTTACCCCCTGAAAGTGGCCGGGACGGCTTTCGCCGCACAGGGTCTCGGTCAGCCCGGAGACGGTGACGTGGGTGGCGAAGCCTTCGGGGTAAAGATCGTCCCGCTTCGGGTTGAAGACCAGATCGACGCCTTCCCTTCGGGCCAGTTCGCAGTCCCGCTCCAGGTCCCGGGGGTAGGCCTCGAAATCCTCTCCGGCGCCGAACTGGATCGGGTTGACAAAGATCGACAGCGCCAGCACATCGCCTTGGCGCCTTCCCTCCCGCAGCAGGGAGAGATGGCCCTCATGGAGATAGCCCATGGTCGGGACGAAGGCAATCCGTTTCCCCTGCCGCCTCAGGTCACCGCAGCGCCGCTGCATTTCCTGGACATCGCGGATGATTTCCATATCAGAAACTGTGCTCCTCGGCGGGGAATTTCCCCGACTTCACATCCTCCCGGTAAGCTCCCAAAGCCTCTTCCAGAAGCTTTGAGAGATCGAGATATTTCTTCACGAACTTGGGCGAAAACTTGTCGCAGAGCCCGATCATGTCGTGGGTCACCAGCACCTGTCCGCTGCAGTGGATGCCGGCGCCGATGCCGATGGTGGGGATGCGCAGCTCGGCGGTGATGCGGGCAGCCAGGGCCGCCGGCACCCCTTCCAGCACGATGGAGAAGGCCCCCGCCTCCTCCACCGCCCTGGCGTCTTCCAGCAGCCGCAGGGCTTCCTCTTCTTTCCGCCCCTGCACCCGGTAGCCCCCCATGCGGTGGACCGACTGGGGGGTGAGGCCGACATGGCCCATGACCGGGATATCCATGTCGACCAGGGCGCGGAGCGTGTCGCGCATCGTTACGCCCCCTTCCAGCTTGACCGCCTGGGCGTATCCTTCCTTGACCAGGCGCCCGGCGTTGAGGCGCGCCG
>JAFGOW010000193.1 GCA_016926265.1 Deltaproteobacteria bacterium
GAAGGCCGGAACCGCCGGCTCTCCAGATCGGCCTCCCAACTCCCCAGACGCGCGATCCGCTGGGCCCGGTTGAGCTGTTTCCCCCAATCCCGGGCCAGGAATTCGAGGCGCTTCTCTTTGGTCATATCGACGACAAAAGCGATATACCGGCCTTCCTCGGTCCGGATCGCGCTGACCGACCACCAGACCATGGCGCCGTCCTTGTTGGCATAAGGATCGATGGCGGCATAGTATCCTGTCTCCTCCAGCTCCTGAAAATAACGCCGCACCGATCCTTTGTCGTCCGGAAGGGAAAAGAGGTCCGGCGTCCTCCCCAGCAGTTCTTCGCGGCCGTAGCCGCTCAGCCGGCAGGCGGCGTCGTTGACCTCCAGAAATTCCGCCCGGCCGTTGAGGACGAAAACCCCGCACGGGGCGGCCTCGATATACTGCCGGTATTTGGCTTCGCTTTCTTTCAGTGCCCGTTCCGCCATCCTGCGCTCAGTGATATCGCGGACGAAGACCAGGGCCGCTTTTTCCCCCCGGAAAAGGATCGGAACCGGAATGGCCTCCACCTCCACCGGGCTGCCGTCCAGGCGCAGATAGACCTCCTCCTGTGGCGGGATGTCGGTGCGCCCCTGCTGGAGCAGTTCGACCCGCTCCTGCACTGCGGCGTGGCAATCGGGATGGATGAAACCCCTGGCCTGGAGGCCGAGCAGCTCGGCTTCGGAAGCGACGCCGAACAGCCGCAACCCCGCCGGATTGACGTAAGCGAACCGGCCCTCGGGGCCGACGCCGACATAGATGGCCTCGGGGGCGCGTTCCACCAGCAACCGGAAACGCGCCTCGCTTTCGTGCAGCGCCGCTTCCGCCTGTTCCCGAAGGGTGATGTCCTGAACGGTGCCCATCACCAGCCGACGCTGCGGATCGTACTCGGCGATGGTGCGAACGAAACGATGTTCTCCGTCGCTGGCTCTGCGGATCGGGTACTCTTCGTCAAAGGGCCGCCCCCCCTCGATGAGCTCCTTAAAGCGCTGGGAAATGAGCTCCCTGTAATCGGGATGACGGAGATTGCTTACTTCCTCGAGGGTCCAGGCTCGATCATCCAGGCCGAAGATGGCGCCGGCCTCCGCGGAGAATTGTAACCGGCCGCTGCCCAGGTCGGCTTCCCAACCGCCGAGGCGGGCGATCCGCTGGGCGCGCCTGAGCTGCTGTTCCCGCTCCTGAAGCAGGGATTCAAGATGCTTGGCCTCGGTCAGGTCGACCAGAAACAGCATCAAGGAGTCCTCCCCGATCCGGACGGCATTCACCGCGCACCAGAGCAGGGCACCGGATTTCATGACATAGCGGTGGATTCCCGAATACTCCCCCGTGGTCAGCAAGCCCTGGAAATTTTCCAAACTCAATTGCCGGTTTTCCGGGAGCGTGAAATCGAAGAGGGTCATCTTGGAGAATTCTTCGCGGGCATAGCCGCTCAACCGGCAGGCGATATCGTTGACCTCCAGAAATTCCCCCCGGCCGTTGACGATCAAAATCCCGCAGGGGGCGTGCTCGATGTATTTCCGGTATTTCTCCTCGCTCTCTTTTAGTGCCTGTTCGGCCCGTTTCCGGATGCTGATGTCGTGGATGATGGAATAAAGAAGGGGCCGGTCCTGAAGGACGATGGGGCCGGAAATGACCTCCACATCCCGGATCGAGCCGTCCGCCAGCCGATGCCGGAACTCGAAATGGCCGCGCCGCAGGGTGCGCGCCCGCTCCATTTCGAGGGCGATTTCAGCCTCGGAAAGAATGTTGATGTCGCTGACCTTCTTCTTTTTCAACTGCTCCTTTTCCCATCCGTAGAAACGGACCGCGGCTTCATTGGCATCGACGATGGCCCCGCTGGCCGGATCGACAATCCACATGACGGCCTGGCTGTTTTCATACAGGTTGCGGTAGCGGGATTCGCTGGCCAGCAGCTCTTTCTCCATCTGGTGATGGAGCTGCCGGCGGCAGAGAAAAGTCCCCAGCAACGCGGTTCCCAACGGATAGAGGAGCATGACGACGGGGCCGATCCGGGTAAATGCTGCCGACACAAAAGGCCGCGGCAGCGCCAGCATCCAGAACAGCATGGCGCCATGGACCACGCAGCCGAACAGATAGAACTCCCACCACGGCGGAGGGAGATCCCGATTCCGGCGGAGGCGTCTCCAGAGCAAACCCAGAATCGCGGCGGTGGCAATCGTCGCCATCCCCATCCAGACGCCCGATCCACCCTGGTATATCCGGAACAGAACCGCCATCACAGCGGCGACGGCCGTCGGAACCGGGCCGAAGAAAAACCCGGTCAGGCCGAGCAGGATGGTTCGGGTGTCGAAAACGATTCCCGGCACCAGCTCGACCGGACGGACCATCACCAGCAGACAGATCAACCCGATGATCATCCCCGGAATGAGACCGGCGATCGGTCTTGTGGTTGGCGGTTTCACCTGGATGGAATCGTAGAGCACCACCAGGGCCAGCAGCAGGGCAGCATTGTTAATCAGGTCGAACAAAACTTCGGAAAACAACATCTTTGCCTCGATCATTTCGGGGAAGAAAAAATTTGCAGGGAATCATGCATTTACCGGACCGCAACAATTGGCGCGCCTTGTTGAAAAAAGGTCTTTTCAAATACCATCAAAATGACGAATTTTTCTGCTAAATTTAAATGGCTCAGAGCCTATATTCAAATTTTTGGCACCTTTTCCGGGCACCGGCTAAAAAATTCTTCTCCAGGGAGGTGATTTATCGTCATGAAGGATCTTTTAATCTTTTTGGGAGTCGTGGCTCTCTATGTCATACTCAGCCGCTGGGTGTTGCCGCGCTTCGGCATCCGAACCTGAATGTCCAAATCGTGTGATCTTCCGGTGCGGAAGAAGGATGATGAGGACAATTCGTAACAGCAACCAGGGCGAAGCCTGCCGGGCTTTTCGCCCTTTTTCATTTGTAACAATTCACCTTCCCAGCGAGGTTCAAAAGAGCCTGGAGGTCCGTCTCCGGGCTCACCAAAAAACCAACCCCTGGATTCCCGATAAAAACTTTCGGGAATGACAGCCTGGCATTTGAGTTTTGTCTTCCCCGAGCGATCCTGTCGGGGATCCAGATTCCCAGTTTAAAGGATGGAATGGGCCAGCCCAGCGGTATGGTTGAGGTCAAGGCGTTCAATGAGCTGAGTAGTTACTTTCTTTTTTTGTAACTATTCACCATATCTCACATTCAGGGGCGAATTTTTTCTGAGCCGATACGGCCATAAGCAATCAAAATCCCTGGATTCCCGA
>JAFGOW010000194.1 GCA_016926265.1 Deltaproteobacteria bacterium
TGAACAAGATCTTTTATTGAGGTGAAGGGAGTCCGCTTTCTTGCAAACTGAACTTCCCCCCCCCCGAACCTGCACGCGCTGCGGCAAGACCTTCATCGGGGAAAACCCGGAGTGTTCCGAGTGCGGCGTTCAGCCCGAACGGTTCCAGGGGCTTAAGCATTCCCTGATCTATCTGATCGCCCTGATCGCCTTGCTGGCCTGCGCGGTGCTGTTGCGGCTCTGGTGACGACAACGGCGCCGACTCCGGCAAAACCTCAGTCTTGCGGTTGACAAAGATAACCCCTCTGGTAAACATTAATCTGCTTTATCCCGAATTCCCGCTGATTTTGGCCTGAAAATTCATTGTAACCATTCAGCCCAAAAAACGGGACAACTGAGGACATCTGATCAACAGGGATAAAGGGGAAAAAAGGGATAAAACTGCCAAAGTCAAAATCAAAAGCTGCTGTCACAGGACATACGAGGACCCGAACAACCACCCTGAATCGGGTTGGTTTGGCCCTTTTCCTTGGCGATTGTCCGCTGAGATCCCCACGGCCGCTGGGGTTGGGGGCCGGGAAAATGGTTTAGGTTCCCCATCCCTTTCATCCCTGTTGCATCAGGTTTTATGTTTTCAGGTGAAGCTGAGCAGCTACAATTCATTTAAATCCCATGACCGAGGAGAGCAAAGAGATGAAGAAGGACATGCCGGAAAAAGGAGCCATTCTGCAGCGCGACAAGGAGACCTATGCCATCGCCCCCCATATGCCGGGCGGGGTCACGACACCGGCGTATCTGCGCAAAATCGCCGACGTGGCCGAAAAATACCAGGCTCAGGCCCTGAAACTGACCAGCTCCCAGCGGATCGCCATCGTCGGCCTGCCCGAGGACAAGCTCGATCAGATCTGGCAGGAACTGGGGGAAAAGCCGGGGGCGGCCATCGGTCTCTGCGTGCGCTCCATCAAGATGTGCCCCGGCACCACCTTCTGCAAGCGCGGCCAGCAGGATGCCCTCAAGGTCGGGCTCCATCTCGACGAGAAATTCCACGCCTATGAACTTCCCTGGAAGTTCAAGATGGGGGTCTCAGGCTGCATCATCGACTGCGGCGAGGTCTGCATCAAGGACGTCGGCCTGATCGGCGGTCCCAAAGGCTGGAACGTGATGGTTGGCGGCCATGGCGGCAGCCAGGCGCGCATCTCTCAGAAACTGGTGGAGAACGTCACCGAGGCGGAGGCCCTGGCGCTCATCGACCGCATCGTCGAGTGGTTCAAGGTCCAGAACAAGAAAGGGCGGCTCGGCAAGCTGATCGAGGAGGTGGGGTTCGACACCTTCAAGGCGGCCGTCCTCAAATAAATCGAACCATCCGAAAAGATTGAAAAAAGGGGAGAAATCCCCTTTTTTTATTTGCCGGCGACGAACCGATAGCCCTTTCCCCGCACGGTCAGAAAATGTTCCGGATGGGAGGGGTCGGTCTCGAAATATTTGCGCAATCGCGCGATGAAGTTGTCGAGGGTGCGGGTTTCAGCCTCCGGCGACATCTTCCAGACCGAGGCCAGCAGTTCGCTCCGCTCCAGCACTTCCCCTTCCCGTACGAAAAAAACCCCCAGAATCCTGGCTTCCAGATCGGTCAGCTCGATCTCCCCGCAGAGCGTGGTCGCCCGTCTTTCCTTGAGATCGACCACATTAGGGCCGAAACGGTAGAGATTCCGGCTGCCGGGGGCGGGACGGTACCAATGGGAACGCTCCAGCATCCTTTTGACCCGCAACAAAAATTCGGTCAGGGAGAAGGGCTTGGTCAGATAATCGTCGGCGCCCCCGCGCAGCCCGGTGATGCGGTGGTTCTCATCGCCCAGCGCGGTGAGGATCAAAACCGGCACCCGGCTGTCCTGCTCCCGCACCGAGCGGCAGATGTCAAAGCCGTTGGCGTCGGGGAGCATGACATCCAGGATCAGCAGTGAGAAATCCCTCGCCGCCAAGGCCTCCAGAGCTTTTTTCCCGGTGGCGGCATGCACCACCCGGTAGCCCTCCTGCTCCAGATTGAAGATCAGGCCCTGGGCGATATGTTCCTCGTCTTCCACCAGCAGCAGGGTCGGCGCATCCGGCTCGTTCATGGCGCTTCCGTCCTTTCCATGGGGCCCTCGTAACGGGGCAGCAGGATGTGGAAAACGGTTCCCCTGCCGAGGCCTTCGCTCTCCGCCCAGACCTTCCCCCGCTGACGCTTGACCAGCAGCTGGACGATGAAGAGACCGAGCCCGGTGCCCCGAATATTGTCCCCCGTCTTCCGCACCCGGTAAAAAATCCGGAACACCTTTTTCAAATCTTTTTTGACGATTCCCCGCCCCCGATCGGCAAAACTCAGCCGGCACCATTTTCCATCCCGCCGCACCGTGACGCTCAGATGCGGCGGCCCTTCGGCATATAGGAGTGCGTTTTCCATCAGGTTGCGGAAGATGAGCTGAAACGATTCGGGATCCAGCAACGAGACCAGGCCGGGCTCGATGGAGAGGGCCAAGGTGCCCTGAGGCGGAAACTGGGCGGTCGCCTCCCGAAAATAATCCGCCGTCAGCTGCGACAGGTCGCAGAGGCGCAAGGTCAGGGAAAAACGCCGGAAATCGAGGCGGTTGGCGGTGAGAAGATTATTGATCAGGGCGTTGAGGCGGCCGGTCTCCTCCAGCATAATGGCGAGAGATTTGCAGAACTGCTCCGGGGGCGGCTGGCGGAGCTTGAGGGTCTCCAGATGAAGCTGGATGGAAGCGACCGGCGACTTCAGCTCGTGGCTGACCTGGGCGATGAAGGCCTTCTGCTCGCGGAGCAGGGCGGCCTGCCGCGACCAATAGAGGAAAATGACATAGACCCCGGCCAGGATGGTGGCGAGCAGAACGAGGCCTTCGGCCAAAACCACCCAGTCCATCCAGCCCGCCAGCAGTTCGGGGCGGAATTTTTCCGCCGCTTCCCGCAATTTTCTCTGGCTGCCGAGGAACCAGTACAACCAGCCGACCACCACCAGCAGCCAGGCCAGCTGAACCACGATGAAAACGACCAGCGGATGGAAAGTCCGCTTCAGCAGTTTTTTGAAACCGGACATTCTAACTCCCACTAATCACAAGGGTATTTTTACACAAGTATTACATTTGGCCCAACCGGTTTTTGCTAAACTCTAGCTCGCTGCTGCAAAAACCGTTGTCACCTTGAGGAAAATGCCATGTTCCCAGAATTGAAAATTGGACGTTACCGGGTTCCCTATCCTCTCATCCAGGGGGGGATGGGAGTCCGGATCTCCGCCGGGCGCCTCGCCGGCCATGTGGCCCGCTGTGGCGGGATCGGCATCGTCGCCTCGGCCGGCCTCGGCCTCGACACCCCGATCTTCGACGGCCGGAATTTCTTCGAGGCCGACGCCAAGGCCCTCAGAGAGGAGCTGAAAAAGGCCTATGCCATCGCTCCCGACGGCGTCATCGGCGTCAACTGCATGATGGCGGTGACCGACTATGAGGACAACGTCCGCGCCTCCTGCGAAGCTGGGGCCAAGATCATCGTCAGCGGCGCCGGGCTGCCGCTGTCGCTGCCACGGCTGACGGAGGACTATCCGGAGGTGGCGCTGGTGCCGATCGTCTCCTCGGTCAAGGCCATCGAACTGATTGTGCGGAAATGGCAGAAGAATTACAA
>JAFGOW010000023.1 GCA_016926265.1 Deltaproteobacteria bacterium
AGGAGTCTGGACCGTGTCTCAGTTCCAGTGTGGCTGATCATCCTCTCAGACCAGCTACCCATCGTCGCCTTGGTAGGCCATTACCCTGCCAACTAGCTAATGGGACGCGGACTCATCCGATGACAGTAGGCCCGAAGGTCCCCACCTTTTCCCGCATATCCCGAAGGATGCGTGGGCTTATCCGGTATTAGCACCCCTTTCGGAATGTTGCCCCGGATCGTCGGGTAGATTATCCACGTGTTACTCACCCGTGCGCCACTTTACTCAGGGCCGAAGCCCCTTTCGCGTTCGACTTGCATGTGTTAGGCACGCCGCCAGCGTTCGTTCTGAGCCAGGATCAAACTCTCCAGTTAATTTATATACTGAAGGTTCTTTGAGATTGACTCATGGACCGCAAGCATGTTTGTTCTTGCTGTTTAGTTTTCAAAGATCAAGCTGTTTTGGACAGACCTTCTTTGTACTTCAATTCTAGCTCGGCGTCAACAACTTTTTTTCCTCCCCCGAGCTTTTTTCCGCTGCCCTCTTGAGGCACAGAGCGGAATTTTTACTTCAATTTTCACGAACCGTCAACAACTTTTTTTTCGTCCTCTGAGCTTTTTTTCCGCTGCTCCTTGAGGCGAAGGAGTTTTTACAAAATCTGGCGAAAGTTGTCAACACATTATTTTGTTTTTTTTTCACAATCATTTCATTTACTTAACCTGCGCCCAAAAAATCCGTCCAAGACCTTGATCCGGCGCGGTTTTCTTTTTTTCAGAGGACAAAATTCACCTTGACGAATTTCCGCTTCCCGGCCTGAAGCACCGCCGAGGTCCGGGGTTCCACCGCAAACTCCTCGCTCTCCACCCGGCAGCCATCGATCTTGACCCCCCCCTGCTGGACCAGGCGCCGCGCCTCACCATTGGATTTTGTCAGCCCCGCTTCCGTCAGCAGCCGGCAGATCCAGACCGGCTCGGTGGCTGGGATAGAAATTTCGGGAATCTCGTCGGGAATTTCTTTGTTTTTGAATTGCAGGACAAATTCTTGCGCCGCCGCAACGGCAGCCTCTTCACCGTGGAAACGGGCCACCAGTTCCGAAGCCAGGGCCTTTTTGCTCTCCATCGGATGCCGTCCTTGGGGATCTCCCTCGACACCGGCCCGGATCGCCGCCAGATCGGCCAGCCCCACGTCCGAAAGGAGTTCGTAATATCGGACCATCAGCTGATCGGAGATGCTCATCACCTTGCCGTAGATCTCCTTGGGGGGCTCGGTGATCCCGATGTAGTTCTTCAGCGACTTGCTCATCTTGTTGACGCCGTCGAGCCCCTCCAGAAGCGGCATGGTGAGGATGGTCTGGGGCCTCTGACCGTAGTTTTTCTGCAACTCCCGCCCCACCAGCAGATTGAATTTCTGGTCGGTTCCCCCCAGTTCCACATCCGCTTCCAGCGCCACCGAATCGTAGCCCTGGACCAGGGGATAGAGAAATTCATGGATGGAGATCGGCTGCTGGCCGCTGAACCGCTTATGGAAATCATCCCGCTCCAGCATCCGGGCCACGGTGTACTGGGCCGCCAACCCGATCAGGTCGGAGGCGCTCATCTTCCCCATCCAATGGCTGTTGAAAACCACCTTGGTGCGCTGCGGATCGAGGATCTTGAAGATCTGCTCCCGGTAGGTCGCCGCGTTGGCCGCCACCTGCTCGCGAGTCAGGGGTTTGCGGGTTTCGCTCTTGCCCGTAGGGTCGCCGATCATGCCGGTGAAATCACCGATCAGAAACAGGATCTCGTGGCCGAGTTCCTGAAACTGTTTCATTTTTTGAATCAGGACGGTGTGCCCCAGATGCAGGTCGGGCGCCGTGGGATCAAAGCCAGCCTTGATCTTCAACGGCTTCCCGGTTGCAATCGCCCGGGCCAGTTTTTCCTCCAGTTCCGTCTCCACCAGGATTTCGACGGCGCCGCGGCGGATCGTCTCCATCTGTTCGGCAAGGGGTTTCATGGTTCTCCTCGTTTCATTCTTCTCTTTCGCCATCCGCATCGCCGGCCACCCGCTCGAAGATCCGCTCGACCTTCAGAGCGCGTCCGGTCTCGGGATCGAGCTCGACCGCCAAGCCATTCACCACCGGCATCCGCTTGGCCGGTTCCAGCCGGACCGGGCGCTGGGTCAAAAAACGCTGAATGACCTGTTCTTTTCGAAAACCGATAACGCCGTCGAGACTGCCGGTCATCCCCAGATCGGAGATGTAGGCGGTGCCGCCGGACAGAATCCGCGCATCGGCGGTCTGGACATGGGTGTGGGTTCCGGCCACCACCGAAACGCGGCCGTCCAGATAGTAACCGAGGGCACCCTTCTCGCTGGTGGTCTCGGCGTGAAAATCGACCAGCAGCAGCGGCGTCTGCTCCCTGAGGACCGCAAGCTCCCGGTCCGCCGCCAGGAAGGGGCAGTCCAGGTTATTCATAAAAACCCGCCCTTCCAGATTGATCACCCCGACCTGGCGGCCGTCGGCGGCGGTGAACAGCCCCGACCCGCGTCCCGGAACCTGGCCGGGATAGTTGACGGGACGCAGCAGCCGAGGCTCATCGTCCAGAAAGGGAATGATCTGGCGTTGGCACCAGATATGGTTGCCGCTGGTGATGACATCGACGCCGGCGTTGAAGAGTTCGATGGCGATCTCGGGGGTGATGCCCATGCCGGAGGCGGCGTTCTCTCCGTTGGCAACCACGAAACCGGCCCGATAGCGCCGGATGAGCCCATCCAGCGCGTTTCTCAGGGCCATGCGCCCCGCCCGCCCGACGACATCCCCCAACAGCAGAATATTGAAACTTGCCTTGCTCATCGGGCGTAATCCACGGCCCGGGTTTCCCGGATCACATTGACCTTGATCTGCCCCGGATAGGTCATCTCCTTCTCGATCTTGCGAGCGATCTCCCGCGCCACCACCTGGGCCTGGGTATCGGAGACTTCCTCGCTGTTGACCATGACACGGATCTCGCGCCCCGCCTGAATGGCGAAACAGCTGCTGACCTCGGGGAAGGAGGTCCCGATCCGCTCGAGATCCTCCAGCCGCTTGACATAGGTCTCCAGCATCTCGCGGCGCGCCCCCGGCCGGGCGCCTGACAAGGCGTCGGCGGCCTGGACCAGCACCGCCAGCACCGTCTGGGGCGGCTCATCCTCATGGTGAGCGGCCACGGCATGGACGATGGCGGGATTCTCCCCGTACTTCTTGAGCAGGTCGGCGCCGATGACGGCGTGTGACCCCTCGACCTCGTGGTCGACGGCCTTGCCGATATCGTGCAACAGACCGGCCCATTTGGCCTGCTTGACGTTGAGGCCCAGCTCCGCGGCCATGATGCCGCACAGAAAGGCAACCTCAATGGAGTGCTGGAGGGCGTTCTGGCCGTAGGAGGTGCGGTATTTGAGGCGCCCCAGCAGCTTGACGATCTCGGGATGGGCGTTGTGGACCCCGACATCGAAGGTGGCCCGTTCTCCCGCTTCCCGGATCGATTTGTCCACCTCCTCGCCGGCTTTTTTGACCATCTCCTCGATGCGGGCCGGATGGATGCGGCCGTCGGTGATCAGACGCTCCAGCGCCAGCCGGGCTACCTCCCGGCGCACCGGATTGAACCCCGACAGGATGACCGCCTCCGGGGTATCGTCGATGATCAGGTCGATACCGGTGGCGGCCTCGATGGCGCGGATGTTACGGCCTTCCCTCCCGATGA
The DNA here is from genome assembly GCA_016926265.1 of Deltaproteobacteria bacterium. Lineage (GTDB taxonomy): Bacteria > Desulfobacterota > Desulfuromonadia > Desulfuromonadales > JAAYDE01 > JAAYDE01. Next base: position 3,696 of record JAFGOW010000023.1, read on the forward strand.
TCCGCCCTTTCATCTCGTCGGAAGGGAGCGGCACCACGCTGACCGTCCGTTCCGCCACATAATCCCCGGCATAACGCTGGATGGCGAGGGAGATGTATTCCTTGGCCTTCTTGTCGGCCGTTTCGCGGACCTCGTCCTCCATCTGTTTGAGACGCTTGGCGCAGTCATGGCGAGCCGCGGAAACCATATCCTCCATCAGCTGTTTTTTGGCTTCTTCGGCGCTGATGCCGGAGAGGTTCTCGAGCTTTTGCCGCTGCTCCAGGATCAGCCCCTCGACCTCCTTGTCCCGGTGCGCCACCTGCTCCTCTTTATCGGCCAGAACCTTTTCCCTCTTGCCGATCTCCAACTCCCGGCCATCGAGCTGGCCCGCCTTGCGCTCCAGGTTCTCCTCTTTCTGGAGCAGCCGCCGTTCCAGGGCCTGGGCTTCCCGCCGCTGCTCCTTGACCTCGTTTTCCCACTCGACCTTGGCCTGAAAGACGGCATCCTTGGCCTGTACCTTGGCCTCCTTGCGGATCGTCTCGGCCTCCATTTTGGCGGCTTCGATGATCCGGTCGGCGGCCAGCTTGGCATCCGCCATGCGGGATTCGGTCAATTTGTGACGCAGAAAAAAACCGAGAACTCCGCCGCCGGCCAAAGCCAATCCGACGATGACAATGACAGATTCGATTTCCAAAGTTCATTCCTCCTCAGAAGACCCGGTCGGGTCTCCCCGTAAAATAATCCGTTGTTCCGTTATCACGACATCCATCAGGACATCGTGGCGATCCCTGGGGAGCAATGGCACGAGCTGCAGTTCATAACAGAGCCCCACCCGCTTCCCACGGAACCCTTCCCCGGCCAGAAACCGGTCATAATAACCTTTTCCGTACCCGAGGCGCCCTCCCTCCCGATCGAAAACCACCCCCGGCACGATCAGCAGATCGAAATCATTCAGAGCCACCCGCCGCTCTCCCTGAGGTTCCCGAATACCGAAAGCCCCCACCTGAAGATCGGCCAAGTCCCGGACCTCAATGAATTCCAGGGAGCCATCCCGGACCCGGGGATAGGCCGTTCCCTTCCCCAGCGCCGCGGCGGCATGAAAAATTTCGGAGGTCAGAACCTCGTTACGGACCGGGCTGTAGAGCCCCACAACCCGGCTCCGGCGAAACAGCGGCATCTCCAGAAAACGGCGCTGGATCTCGCCGCTGAACACCCGGCACTCCTCGGCAGAGAGGCCGCTGCGACGAGCCAGCAGTTTCTTCCGGAGCATGGTTTTGGCCATGGTTCGGGACCTCCCCACGGGAAGCGCCTGACCAAAAAAGGGGGGGATGAGACAATCGGCGGGACGGGGAAATCCCCTCGCGAGCAGCGGATTTTCCCCGGCGGAACGGATGTGGGAGCCTGTTTGGCTCGGTGCTTCAGCTTCTTCTTATATCTTCCGCCCCTGGTTTGATACAACCAAAACGGAATAACCGTTGCTGTATTGGAATCCGCACCAAAGCGGCCATGGGAAGACAGATATATGAAAAGTCTCCTTCCCCCGCCCTTTAAGGGAAGCGGGAGAAGCACATCGGTTCGGCCATTGCCCCAGTTGCCGCCACCCCCATCCTTCGGGCAGGACCCTGGTGTTTACATTGCGCTTGCCGGGCCGGCCGGCTCGAGGGCCTTCCACGGCCACGTTCTCCAGTCAGCAGGCGGCATCCACCCGCGTCAACAACCTGGCCAGCTCCGCTTCACAACGGAGGCTGTTCTCCCTGAGCCGCAGATTCTCCCCGGCCACGTTCAAAAAAGCCAGCACCATGGCCTGCAGGGAGTCAATGGTACGGGTGGCGGTGATGACCTCCCGAACCCTCTCGTTGACAAAAGCCGCCACCTTTTCCACCTCTTCCGGCGGAAGGTCGGTCTTGATGGCATACTTCTGGCCCACGATCGTGACATGAACCACATTTTTCAAGGCGATTCCCGATCCAGCTCTGCCAGTTTGCCAAGAATCCTGTCTATTTCGGCGGCAACGATCTCCTTTTCCTCCGCCAAGGCCCTGTTTTCCAGAAGCAATCCCCGGCATCGCTCCTCCAGCTGCCGGTTCTTCTCCAGAAGTTGATCGATTTTGACCCCCAGTTTTTCGAAAACGGCCATGTCCATGGTCTCAACTCCACTTACCACAACTAGGTAAAATAGTAAAAGTCCAAGGGAATAAAGTCAACCGCTTTCACGGACGCTCGAACAGCGCCTGGGCGAAAGAATGGGGATCGAAGGGGCGCAGATCCTCGACCTTCTCCCCGATCCCGACATAGCGGACCGGGATCCCCAGTTCCGTGCCGACGGCCACAGCCATTCCCCCCCGCGCAGTGCCGTCAAGCTTGGTCAGAACCAGTCCCGAGACATCGACCGCTTCTTTGAAAAGCCGCGCCTGGACCAGAGAATTCTGCCCTAGGGTGGCATCCAGCACCAGCAGCGTTTCATGGGGAGCTCCAGGAATTTCCCGGCCGACGACGCGCCGGATTTTCTTGACCTCCTCCATCAGGTTGACCTTGGTGTGAAGACGCCCCGCGGTATCGAGGATGACCACGTCGGAGCGCCGCGCCAGAGCCGCCTTGACGGCATCGAAAGCGACCCCGGCCGGATCGGCGCCCGGGCCCTGGCCGACGAATTCGGCGCCGGCACGCTGGGCCCACACCCCCAACTGCTCCGCCGCCGCGGCCCGAAAGGTGTCGCAGGCCCCCACCAACACCTTCTTCCCTTCCTGGCGCGCCAGCTGCCAAGCGAGCTTGCCGATGGTGGTGGTCTTGCCGACGCCGTTGACCCCGATCACCATCAGCACAAAGGGAGCGGCGGCACCGAAATCGAGCGGGGCTTGGCAACAGCGCAGCCGCGCCTCGATCTCCTCCATCAGCGCCCGCCGCAACAGGGCCGGCTCGCGGCTCTGTTCCCGGTCACAGCGCTGCTGCACGCTCTGCCGCAGCTCCAGGGCGGTTTTCATGCCGATATCGGCGCCGATGAGCAGTTCCTCCAGATCTTCCCAGAGCGACTCCCCCCTGCCGCTTCCCAGCAACTCGTCCAACCGGCCGGCGAAAGCCCCCCGGGTCTTGGCCAGCCCGGCCCGCATCCGTTCGAGCACGGAAAGGGGTGCGGCCTCGACGGCGACGCCTGCTTCGGAAGCCGCCGCGGCTGCCGCTTCCCCTCCCCGCTCGGCGGCCGGCTGCGGGGCCGTCTCCGAAACGGCGCGCTTCTTCCGCGAGGCCCAACTCCGGGCCGCCAGCCGGATCGACAGGAACAAAAGCAGCAGCGCCACCAGCGGCACCATATATAGAATGGGAGCCGGGACGGGAGGCTGTCCCCCGGCAACGCCGAGCAGACCCAACAGATAGGCGATCAGTTCCTCATAACGCGCCAACCACTCCATCAATACAGCTCCTTTTTGAGGGCCAGCGCGACACGCCCGGCCGCCAGCCGCGCCCGGTCGGCATTGCGCGGATCTCGCTGGTGGAAAAAGACCAGAAAATAATCGGCGTCCACCGGGCAGACCAAGACCTGAAACGCATCGGTTCCGATCCTCAATTCCTCAAGCTCCAGCCCTCCCAGCCTGGCGGTCAGGCGTCGGAACTGATGGCAGAGAATGACGCAGTGGGCGGCGGTGACCTGAAGCCGGTAGCGCTCCATCCGCCCCACCATATCGACGACCTCCCCTTCACCGTCCACCAGAATGGCTCCCGACTCGCCGGAAACCATCTCCGTCAGGGGGGCGAGGTATTTTTTAAAAGGCATCGGCTCACCGAAAATCGTTAATACGCACCGAAACCACCTTGGAAACCCCCTGTTCCTCCATGGTGATCCCATAGAGGGCATCGCCGATCCGCATGGTGCGTTTGTTGTGGGTGATGATAATGAACTGGGAACTTGTCGCCAATTCTTGGATCAGGCCGTTGTAACGGTCGGTATTGGCGTCGTCCAGAGGGGCGTCCACCTCGTCGAGGAGGCAGAACGGCGAAGGGCGGACCATGAAGGTGGCAAATACCAGGGCGATGGCCGTCAGCGCCTTCTCCCCTCCCGACAGCAACCCCAGTTCCTGAAGTCTCTTGCCCGGCGGCTGGGCGACGATCTCGACGCCCGTTTCCAGAAGGTTCCCCTCGTCGCTCAGCAGCAGTTCCGCCCTGCCGCCGGAGAAAAGCCGGGGGAAAACCTCCTGGAAGCGGCCGTTGATCTGATCGAAGGCCTCCCGGAAGCGGCGGCTGGTGGTGGCGTCGATGCGGTGGATGGTTGTTTCCAGATCGGCCACCGAGGCGGTGAGATCGTCCTGCTGCCCCACCAGAAAGGCGAGGCGTTCTTCCAGCGCCCGGTACTCCTCCAGCGCCGTCAGATTCACCTCGCCGATGGTTTCCAGCTGCCGCTGCAACGCCAGACGGCGCGCCTCCATGCGCTCGTCGTCCCAGCCCTGGTCTCCCTCGGCAGGCTGCTGTTCCAGATCGCAGCGAAAACGCTCCAGGGCCGCGGCCTGCACGTGCTCCCGCTCCAGTCTTTTTTCCTGAAGCCGCAGCCGCAGCCCGTTGAGACCCTCCCGCTCCCTGGCCGCCGAAATCCGCAGGCTCCGGAGCTGCTCCTCGGCCGCCTTCAGCTTTTGCCCCGCCGCGCCCGCCGCGGCTTCGAGAGCGGCCAGCCGTTTTTGTTCCTGCTCCTGACGCGGCGTCAATTCCCGCCAGAACGCCTCCAGTTCCTCCCGCCGACCCTGTCCGGAAACTTGCTCCCGGTCGCTGTCCGCCAGCCGCTCCTGCAGACGGACCAGACGATCCCGCCCCTCGGCGAGAGCCTTGCCGCCCTCCTCCAGACGCTTGGCGAGAGCGCGGCGGCGCTCCTTCTGCCCCGCCTGGCGGACCTTGGCCTGAGTGACCCCTTCCCGGATGCGTTCCACCTCGCGCCGGAAATCGTCAAAATCCTGCTGGGCGCTCCCCAACTGCTCCTGCAGCCGGTTCCGGTCCTGCTCCCGGACGGCCATTTCCCGCAGCCCCCGGCCTGACTCTTCGCGCAGGCGCTCCATCTCCTCCCGCAGCTGGGCCAGCTCCAGATCGAACACCTCCAGGCGGTCGCGGCCCCGCTTGAGGCTCAGATCGATCTCGCCCAACCGCCTTTCGACCGCGGCATCGGCCTGCCGTTCCTGGGCCAACAACCCTTCCACCCCCCGAAACTCCGACTCCAGCAGCGATCCTTCCGCCTCCAGCGTCTGCCGCTGATGCTCCTGACGGGCCTGGGCCGCCTCCTGCTCCCGCAGGGCGCCCTCCAGTTCCCGCCGCATGCGCCGCCGCGCCAGCACCCCGGCTCCGGTTCCGGTGCCATAGCCGACCAGCAGCTCCCCACGCCAGGAAAGGATTTCCCCGTCATCCGTCACCAGGGTCACACCGGCCGGAAGGTGCCCTTCCAGAAAGGGGTCCAGGCTCTCCACCCGGAAGGCCCCTTCCAGAAGATTCTCCACCAGCTCCCGGTCGGGGCCGGCGCCGGCCAGCTCCCGCAATGGAATGCCCCCTTCCCAGCCGCGCCGGAAAGCCGCCGCGGCGGCGGGGAAATAGAGCCGGTTTTCCCGCCCCAGCCCCCGGCTCCAGGCCAATACCTCTTTGGAAGAGGCCTCCTTCCCCACCATCAGGGCCTGAAGCCGCGATCCCAGAAAGGATTCAAAAAGGCGTTCCTGCTCTTTGGGAACCGCAAGGCAATCCGCCACCTTGCGCCTGACCCCGGCGGGAACAGGGACGCCGCCTCCGGCCTGTTCCGCCGCGCGGCCATCCATCTCGGCGAGCGCCTGGAGACGAGAGCGAAGCGCCGCCTGTTCCTCCCGCAGCAGGGCCAGTTGCTCCCGGTTGCGAAAGCGGCCATCCTCCAGCCGCCGCCGCCGTTCTTCGAGATCCGCCAGGCGCGCTTCCAAATCGCCGCGGCGAGCCCGCGAGGCGGCCAATTCCAAAACCGCCCGCTCTCTATCCCGCTCCAGTTCCCGGAGTTTTTGCTCCTGACCGGCGGCCTCTTCGCGATTGCGCCGCAGCCGGTGATCGAGGGTCTCCAGCCGTTTTTCGGCCTCCTCCCGCAGATTGGCAAACCGGGCCAATTCTCCCAGACAGGCGAAGAGCTTCTCGCGGAGGGCGTTCAACGCCCCCGCCTGGCGCTGCTCGGCCTCCTGCAGAAAAGCGGCCTTTTCAACTCCGACCTCCATCTCCTGCTCTCCCGCGGCGATCTCCTTGTCCAGGGCGCCCAGCCCCGCCCCCGCCTGTTCCTGCTCGACGGCCAGCGCGGCTGTGCGCTGTTCCAGCTCCCGGCGCTCCTGGAGGAGGCGCTCCCGATCCCGCTCCGTGCGTTCCGCTTCCCGCCGGTTGAATTCGAGCCGCTCCCTGGTTTTGTCGAGCTCGCCGGCCAGGCGCAGCAGGGCGCCGCGCGCCTCCTGGATTTCCTGCTCCTGCCCCCGCTGGCCCGCTTTCAGGGCTTCCAGCTCCTGGTCCTGGGTGCGGAGCCGTTGTTCCAACTGTTCCAAGGAGGCCCGGCCCGCCGCTTCGGCCCCCGAAATCGCGGTTTCCTCCCCCTGGAGTTCCCGGAACCGGCGCCGGGCGAAACCGATCTCGATCCCTTTCAGCTCCTGGCGGTACTCCCGGAAACGTTCCGCTTTCTGGGCCTGGCGTTTGAGGCCGGCGGACTGACGCCGCACCTCGCCGATGAGATCCTCGAGGCGGGTCAGATTGAGACGGGCGGCCTCGATCTTGCGCAGCGCCGCCTTCTTGCGGACCTTGAATTTCATCACCCCGGCGGCGTCCTCGATGAGGCTCCGCCGATCCTCGGGCTTGGCGCTGAGGATCGTCTCGATATTCCCCTGCTCAATGAAGGAATAGGACTTGGAACCGACCCCGGTGTCGAGAAACAGCTCCTGGATGTCGCTGCGCCGGCAACGGCTCTTGTTGATATAGTATTCGCTCTCGCCATCCCGGAACAGCCGCCGGGTAACCATGATCTCGGCGCATTCGCGATAAGGTTCCGGAGCGGTCCCGTCCTCCGCGGCCAGGGTCAGGGAGACCTCGGCCATTCCCAGGCCGGTGCGGCCGACGCTCCCCTTGAAGATGACATCCTCCATGGAGGAGCCGCGCAGGGTTTTGGCGCTCTGCTCCCCCATCACCCAGCGGATGGCGTCGAGAATATTGCTCTTGCCGCAACCGTTGGGGCCGACAACCACGTTCACCCCCTCCTGAAAAGGGAGAGAAACCTTGTCAACGAAGGATTTAAATCCGATAATGTCAATCTGCTTGATGCGCATCGAGGCCAATCCGGTTGGCGATCCGGCGCCCTGTTCCAGCGGCTCCGCCGGAAAACTCCGGAATACAAAGAGGTGCTTTCCTTCAGGTCAGAATAAACCGTTCGCGGCCATTATAAAGAATCCCGGGGCTCAACCCCATGAAAAAACGCTCAACCCTCAGAATCCTTTTTCTTCTCCTGCTGCTGTTTCTGGTCTCCGGAGCCGGCGCCTTTTATTACGTCGCCAACGCCGACCTGCAGCCCCTCCTTCAGGCCGAACTGAGCAGCGCCCTGCGTTGTCCGGTCACCGTAGGCCAGGTCCGGCTCCGTTTTTTCCCGATCCCGGCCCTCGACCTCAGCGATATTGCCATTGATGCCCCCGGCGAGGCCATCGAAAACTTCCGCGCCCCCCACCTCCACCTGCGGCCGTCGCTGCTGTCGCTGTTGCGGGGGCAGCTACGGTTCAACGAGATCACCCTGCAATCGCCGTCGCTGCGAATCGACCTGGGCCGTCTCAAAACGGAACTCAATGCCGCGCCGCGATCGGGGGGGAATGCCGCCGGCAGGGTCCGGCTCGATACAGTCCGGCTCCGGCAGGGGGCCATTTCCATCGTCCACAGCGGCGACGACCGTTTCCCGGCGCCGCTGCTGTTCCCCAACGTCAACGGACGGCTGGTTCTGAAAGGGGGCCGCCCCGGATCGTTCATGATCGATGGGGAGGGAGTGCTGGAGGAGAAAACCGTCCCCTTCTCCGGAAAACTCACCTGGACCGATGATGAAGCCCTGCCGTGGCGCCGGGAGACCCTGGGGGTCCGGTTCAAGCTCCGCCGCTGTCCCGCCTCCATCCTGGCGCGACTGATCCCTTCCTTCTCCGCCGCCGCGCAACTAGCCGGCGATTTCGATCTCACCCTGGAAGGCCGCGGCAGCCCCGCCGACGGCGTGGTCTTTGAGTTCGGATTCAAAACCAGGGACGGGGTCGTCGCCCTCCCCGGCCTGATGCCGGCGCCGCGGCCGCTTCCGGCCACCGTTCTGCGCGCCGTCTGGACCAGCAGCGAGGAGGCGGAACGGCTCTCCAGCCTGGAACTGGATCTCAACGGCCTCCGCATCCAGGGCGCGGCGCGCCTCGAAAGACGGCAGGAGGGTTCGTGGCTCAGGGCGGAACTCGCCTCCGCTCCCCAGCGTCTGGCGGCTGTTGCGGAACTGCTGGGGAGCAAAGAGCTGCTGCCCCAGGGGACGATAGAGCTGAAATCCTGCGCTTTCGATGGCCCGCTGTCAGCCCTGGCGGGCCTTGCCGGCGATCTCTCGCCGCTTCGCGCCGAACTGCGCCTCAAAGAGATCGAAACGCGCTTTTCCACCCTGAACCTCCTGATGCAGGGGGATGCCGCTTTGACCCTGGAAGGGAACCGGCTCCGCCTGGACGCCGGGCCCTGGCTGCTGAACGGCGCCGAGGGGGAGCTTTCCGCCACCCTGGAGCACCTGTCCCGCCAACAGACCCCTTTCCGGCTGGAAGCGGCGGGGCGCCTGCCGCTGGCCGCTCTGTTACCGCCGCAGGAAGCGGCCAGGTTCGTGGCGCAAGGGCTCCTTCCCTTCCGGATTCAAGGCGCCGGAACCCTCCAACAGCTCCGCCTGAGCCTTGAAAGCGATCTGGCCGGGGTCGGCGCCGCCTTCTCCGACCTGGCCCTCAAGAGGGCGGGGGCGCCGGGGAAGCTGGCCTGTTCCCTGGCCCTGGACCGGGAACGCTGGCGTCTCGAAGCGGCCTCCGTAAGCGGTGGGCCGGCTCTCATCGAGGCCGGCGGCGACGGCAGCCTCGGCAAACCCCGCGATTTCCGGCTCCAGTTCCGGATCCCCGAACTGGACCTCGGCAATCTGGCCGGAATGGGCCTGAAAACGGGACGGATGAAAACGGAAGGGAAAGTCTCGGTGACGGCATTCCTGACGGGCGCACCCGAGGGACCGCCCCAGCTGAAGGGCGAACTTGAACTCCGGGATGCCGGGCTGCGGGGGCTGCCGATGGTGGCCGACCTGAGCGCCATCAACGGCCGCATCCTGTGGTCGCCGGCAGGCCTCAGCGCGGAGCGCCTCAGCGCCCGCATCGGCGACTCCCCCCTCGAGGTTGTTGCCGGCTCGGTGGAGAATTTCGCCGCCCCCGTCATCCAGCTCCATGTGAAAGGGAAACGGGTGCGCGCCGATGAACTGATCTTCCCCTCGGATCAGGCCTATCTCTACGACCTCGACGGCCGGTTGCGGATCGACCGCGACGAGCTCCGCTTCGAACAGGTCGACGTCGCCCTCGGCGGTGGGACCAAGGCCACGGTGCGGGGCTACGTCCGCAACTTCAGCGCTCCCGAGACCTGGCTCCACATCACCTCGGAGGAGGCGCTGGTCGACGAGGTCATCGCCCTCTGGCAGCGTTCCACCCCCAAACCCAAGGAGCCGCCGCGCCGAAAGGAGGTGCGGTTGCTCATCGACATGAAGGCGGGAAAGGGCTCCATCGGCGGCTTCGAATTCTCCAGCGCCCAGGGGCAGCTCCGTCTTCGGGATGGGAGAATCGTCATCCACCCCCTCGATTTCCAGGCCGGGCCGGGGCGCGGCGAGGGGCAGGTCATCGTCGATCCACGCCCGGCCGGCCCCGCCCAGCTGAGAATTTCCGGGCATGTGGAGGACCTCGACGCGGCCACGGTGACCCGCCAGGTGCTGGCCAGAGAGAGCATCGCCACCGGCAGCCTGAGCGGCGATTTCTACATGGAATGCCGGGCCGAAAAAAACTTCCTGGAATCCTCGCTGGGGCGGTTCAACGGTCAACTCCGCGACGGGGTGCTGAGAAAATTCCAGGTCCTGGCCAAGGTCTTCTCCCTGCTCAACGTTTCCCAGCTGTTGACCATGAAGCTCCCCGACATGTCGCTGGAAGGGATGCCCTTCACGACGATCAGCGGCGATACCACCCTCAACCAGGGAATTCTGACCACGGAGAATCTGCTGGTGGACAGCACCTCGATGAAACTTTCCCTAGTCGGGAACCACGACCTCAAAAACGACCGTATCGACGCGTTGTTGGGAGTCCAGCCGCTCGGCGCCGTGGACACCGTGATGACCCGGATCCCCATCGCGGGCTGGCTCCTCGGCGGAGAGGAAAAGGCCCTGATCACGGCCCATTTCCGGTTGGCCGGAACCAGCGCCGACCCCCGGGTCGAAGCGATTCCCGCCACCTCCCTTTCCGACAAGGCGCTGGGGATTTTCCGCCGCCTGTTCCAGCTCCCCGGCAAGATGATCACCGATCCGGTGAAGATCATCGGCGGCCAGGGGAAAAAGGCGCCCTGAACGCGGTCCGGTCCCTTCCTATTCCGGTCTTCGGCCGCAGTGCAGGGTAGCGATGCCGAAGGTCAGCGGCTGCTGGACGATGTCGTCAAAGCCGGCCTCCTCCAGCAGCAGGCGGAAGCGGTCGGCGGCAGGGAAGCCGGCCACGGAAGCGGGGAGATAGCGATAGGCGGCGCGGCCGGCGAAAAAGCCCGCCAGCCAGGGCAGCAGGGTTCTGAAATATCCATGGTAGATGGCGCGGATCAGGGGATTGGCGGGGGTCGAGAGCTCCAGCACCGCCAGCCGGCCGCCGGGGCGCAGCACCCGGAACAATTCCCGCAGGACGCCGAGGCGGTCGGAGACGTTGCGGATGCCGAAGGCGATGACCGCGGCGTCGAAGGTCCGGTCGGGATGGGGAAGCGCCTCGCAGCGGGCGGCCACCGGGAAGATGCGGCCGCTCTGGCCGGCGCGGGCGATCTTGGCCTGGGCGAGACGCAGCATCTCCAGCGAAAAATCGGCGGCGACAATGATCCCCCCATCGGGATGGCGGCGGGCGATCTCCAGGGCGACGTCGGCGGTGCCGCAGGCCAGGTCCAGCACCCGCTCCCCCGGTCCCACCCTCAGCCGCGAAACCGCCTGCCGCCGCCACCAGACGTCGATGCCGAGCGACAGCAGCCGGTTGAGGAAATCGTAGCGACCCGCGATGCCGTCAAAGAGCTTTCGGATGTCGATGTTCTCCGGTTTTTCCACCGCCGATCCCATGGGTTTTCAGACTGCCCGGATGAAACAAAAAGGAGCGAGCAAACGATGCAGCCTCTGATCGTCACGGCGGCCGTGCTGCGCAAGGACGGCCGCATCCTCATCACCCGCCGGCCGGAAGGGAAACGCCACGCGGGCTTTTGGGAGTTCCCCGGCGGCAAGCTGGAAGACGGGGAAACCCCGCCGGAGGGCCTGCGGCGGGAAATCGCCGAGGAGCTGGGCCTGGAGATCGAGGTGCTGGAGATTTTCGAAGTGGTCCACCACCGCTACGACTGGGGGCCGGTGCTGATTCTCGCCTATGACTGCCGCCCCCGCGGCGCATCCATCCGCAACCTCGGGGTCGCCGAACACCGCTGGGTCGCGCCGGCGGAACTGGCGGCCTATCCTCTGCTCCCGGCCGATGTTCCGATCGTCAGGAAACTGATCCGCTGAGGCTCCCGCCTCAATCCCCCCGGCTCCGCAAGGTTCCCGGCGGCGCCAAAAAAGCCCGGGCCGGGGCCGCCTCGCCATCCCCGATCCGCAGCGGCAGGCAGATCAGATCGTAGTGGCCCGGCCGCACCCGGCTCAGATCGAGCCCCTCCAGGATCCAGACCCCCGCGGCCAGCAGCCGCGGATGAACATCCTGTTCCGGCTGCATGGAACCGATGGAGAGGTAATCGATCCCCACCAGGAGAATCCTTTGTTCGATCAGAAAATCGGCCCCGTCGGGAGCGAGGTAGAGATAATCCGAACGGAATCCCGCCTCGTTCCAGAAGGCCGAGTTGCGGGTCTTGAACAACACCCTCCGGCATCCGGGGGCCACCTCGCGCCTTAAAAAAGGGGCGTCGATTTCCGAACCGGCGGCAATCTCCATGACCTGAACCGCCCCGTTCGCCCGATGGGGAAGGAAGGATTCGATGGAGGGAGCGCCGGCGATAAAATGGCTCGGGGCGTCGAGATGGGTGCCGCAATGGGCACCGAGGCTTAAGCCCGAAACCGTGGCCTCGTCGCCGGCCGCCACTTCACCCAGGCGGCTGAGGCAAAATGGCGGGTCGCCGGGCCAGACGGGAAGCTCGGGACGGAGCGCCACCGAGATGTCGATCCAGGGAATGCCGTCTTTTTCCATACCCCCCAAACCTTTTTTCACCGCAAAACAACGCAAAGGAAACCAAAGGAGGTGAGGTTTTTCCAAACCCCATTTTTGGGTCGTACCTATTTACCCTCCCCCAATTCAGAGGCGAATTTTCCAGGCGACGCTACAGATCGAAAACCCTGGATTCCCGATAAAACCCTTCGGAAATGACAACCAAGCAAAAGCTCCATGCCAGCATGGGTGTCATCCCCGAATGCCCCTGTCGGGGAACCAGGTTTTTGTGATTTTTAAGTCTGTGCCCCGCTCCATTCCGCGGGAATATCAGCTTTTCCGCGGGCGGAACAGTTACTTTTGGTCTTCATTGGTCCTTCTTCGCGTCGTCGCGTCTTCGCGTGAGCCAATGTCTTTGATCTCACGCCCGTTCGCTCAGGCTCACTCAAGACGCCAAGGGCGCAGAGGAAACCCGCCCTTTTTTCTTCCTTCCTGGCGGCCTTTGCGCCCGCCGCGGTTGAAACATCAGTCCTTTTTCTCGATTTTCGCCCAGGTATCCTTCAGGGTTACGGTGCGGTTGAAGACCAGCTTGGACGGCTGGCAGTCCCTTCGGTCGGCGCAGAAATAGCCGAGCCGCTCGAACTGGTAGCGGCTCTCCGGAGCGGCCCCGGCCAGGGAGGGCTCCGCCAGGCAGCCGGTCAGGACCTCCAGGGAGTCGGGATTGAGGTGGCTCTTGTAGTCGATGGCCTTGTCGGCGCACGGGTCCTCTTCCAGGAACAGGCGGTCGTAAAGCCGCACCTCGGCGGGGACGGCATGGCGGGCCGACACCCAGTGGATGATCCCCTTGACCTTGCGGCCGTCGGCCGGAGCGGCGCCCCTGGTGTCGGGATCGCGGACGCAGCGCAGCTCGACGATCTCCCCGCTTTCGTCGCGGACCACGCCGGTGCATCGGACGATGTAGGAATAGCGCAGCCGCACCTCGCGCCCCGGCCCCAGCCGGAAAAATTTCTTGGGGGGATCCTCCATGAAATCGTCGCGCTCGATGTAGAGCTCGCGGCAGAACGGGATGCGGCGCGTGCCCAGGGCCGGGTCGTTGGGATGGCACGGCGCCTCGATCTCCTCAACCTGGTCCTCGGGATAGTTCTCGATCACCAGCTTCAGGGGCCGCAGCACCGCCATGGCCCGGGGCGCGCTGTTTTCCAGATCCTCGCGGATGCAGTATTCGAGCAGCCCCATGTCGACGCAGCTGTCGCGTTTGGCCACCCCGACCTTGTCGCAGAAGTTGCGGATCGAACCCGGCGTGCAGCCGCGCCGCCGCAGGCCGCAGATGGTCGGCATCCGCGGGTCGTCCCAGCCGCTGACATGGCCTCCCGTCACCAACTCGATGAGGCGCCGCTTGCTCAGCACCGTGTAGTTGATGTTGAGGCGGGCGAACTCGATCTGCTGGGGATGGCAGGGCACCGCGAGCTGATCCAGCACCCAGTCGTAGAGCGGGCGGTGATCCTCGAACTCCAGGGTGCAGATGGAGTGGGTGATGCGCTCCAGGGCGTCGGAGATGCAGTGGGTATAATCATACATCGGGTAGATGACCCACTGGTCGCCGGTGCGGTGGTGCTCCTCGTGGCGGATGCGGTAGATGACCGGGTCGCGCATGTTCAGATTGGGGGAAGCCATGTCGATTTTGGCGCGCAGCACATGGGCGCCGTCCGGAAACTCCCCGGCCTTCATGCGGCCAAACAGGTCGAGGTTCTCCTCGACGCCGCGGTCGCGGTAGGGGCTTTCGCGGCCCGGCTCCTTCAGGGTGCCGCGGTAGTCGCGCATCTCGTCGGCGCTTAAGGAGCAGACATAGGCCTTGCCCTGCCGGATCAGATCGAGGGCGAATTCGTAGAGCTGCGGGAAATAATCCGAGGCGTGGAAGAAATTCTCCCCCCAGTCGAAGCCGAGCCAGCGCACGTCGGCC
>JAFGOW010000024.1 GCA_016926265.1 Deltaproteobacteria bacterium
CCGCCGCAATATCGACATCACCTACATCATCATGAACAACCACATCTACGGCATGACCGGCGGCCAGTTCTCCCCCTGCACCCCCACCGGCGGTTTCGCCTCCACCACCCCCTACGGCAATCCGGACCCGGTGTTCGACATCCCCAAGCTGGCCATCGGCGCCGGCGCCACTTTCGTGGCCCGCACCACCGCCTACCACGCCACCCAGATCGACAAGCTGATCGCCGAGGGGATCCGCCACAAAGGGTTCGCGGTCATCGAAATCCTCGACAGCTGCCCCACCTCCTATGGCCGCCGCAACAAATTCCGTTCGGTGGTGGAGATGATGAAACAGCACAAGGAGTTGGCGGTGCCGTTAACGGCCGCGGCCAAGATGGCGCCGGAGGCATTGGCCGGAAAGATCCTCACCGGTGTCCTTTACAAGGAGGAAAAGCCGGAATACTGCGAACAATACGCCCGCCTCATCGAAAAGGTTCAGGCCAAAGCGACCAAGAAGTGAATAAAGGAGAGACAGCCGATGGCAGAACGTTATGAAATCAGGTTCTCCGGGGCTGGCGGACAGGGGCTCATCACCGCCGGCATCATTTTGGCGGAAGCCGCCGCCATCATCGAAGGCAAACATGCGGTCCAGTCCCAGAGCTACGGACCGGAAGCCCGCGGCGGCGCCTCCAAATCGGAGGTCATCATCGCCGAGAGTCCCATCGATTATCCGAAAGCCACGCGGGTCAACGCCTGTCTGGCCCTGACCCAGGAAGCCGCCGATAAATACGCGAACGGCATCATCGACAACGGTGTGCTGCTGATCGACTCCGATCTGGTAAAAAGAGCCCCCGAGGGGAATTTCACCCTCTACCGGTTCCCCATCATCCGCACCGCCAAGGAAGAAGTCGGTCGCGAGATCGTCGCCAACGTGGTGGCGCTGGGCGCCATGGTCGCCCTGACCGGCGTCGTTTCCTACGAATCCGGAGAACAGGCGGTGTTGGCCAGGGTCCCGGAAGCCTTCCGGGAGCTGAACCAGAAGGCCTACCGGATGGGTTTCGACAAGATGAAGGCGATTCTGTAGCCCCAACCCCGATTCGTTTCCCCTTCCCTCAACGCAAAAAGCCTCTCACGAGGCTTTTTGCGTTTTTTCTGAAAAAAAGCGGGGAACGATCTTTTTCAATCGCCTGCGGCGATAAACTTCTCCGCCTTGGCCACATCCTCCTTGCAGCCGATAAAAACCGGGGCCCTTTCCTCCAGTTTTTGAGGGACAAGATCGAGGATGGGCACCTTGCCGGTGGAGGCGGCCCCCCCCGCCTGTTCCATGATATAGGCCATGGGGTTGAGCTCAAACATGAGCCGCAGCTTGCCCTGCGGGGCATTCTTCAGATGGGGGTAGAAGAAAATCCCTTTCCCTTTCAGCAGCACCTGGTTGAAATCGGGGACGAAACCACCGCTGTAGCGGAGCTTGACACCGTTTTCCTCCAGATAGCCGGCAAAGCTCTCCACCCCCGGCGTATAGAGATTCCGCTGGCCGCCGGGAGAATAGATCGTAGCCTTGTCGCCCATCCGGATGTTTTCCCGGACCAGAGTGAATTCCATCAATTGGTTCATACTGAATTCGTGGACCCCGTTTCCGGTGGAATAGACCAGTGTGGTGCGGGGGCCATAGAGAATATAGAGCGCCGCCGCCTGTTTTCTGCCCGGCTGCAGCAGATTCGAGCCCTTGAAAATGGAAACGATGGTGCCCACGGCGAGATTGACATCGACCAGCGAAGAACCGTCCAAGGGATCATAGGCCACCGAATAATAGTCATCGCCGTTCTCCTGAATGACACTGACGGCGGAAGACTCTTCGGAGGCGATCCTTGCCACCACCCCGGAGTGGGTGAGACGTTTGATGAGAATCCGGTCGCTTAGGACATCGAGCGCCAACTGCTCCTCCCCATAAAGGTTGGAGGTCCCAGCCAGCCCCAAATCCCCGGTGCGGATCGAGTTGATAATGTATTTGGAAGCTTCGGCAATTTCGCAGATCAGGTGAATGAGTTTTGGATCCTCATTGTTTTCCCGCAGATGCCGGTGCAGATCGATGTGGAACTTCGTTTGACCCGCGCTCTTGACCATGGCTCCCCCTCTCGAAAATGGATTGAATTTTCAGGGATTTTAACCCAAATGAGGCCGTTCGGCAACAAATGACCGGCAGCGGGATTCCGCCCCCATTGCAAAAACTTTATTTTGTTTTTCAATGCCTTGGAACACATCTTGCTAAAAAGGAACTGAATTCATCCTCTTTCCTCCCGGATATTTTTCTCTAGATGGGGAGTCCCCAACCATGACGAATACCGATACGCCCCAGGAAATCCTGCTGGAAAGCGGCACCAACGAGATGGAAATCCTGGAATTCTACCTCGGTTCCCAATCTTTCGGCATCAACGTCCAGAAATTGCGGGAAATCCTCCCCTTCGACGAGCTGAAGCGAACCGGTCTTCCCCATAGCCCCCCCTCGTTGGCGGGAATTTTCGAGGTCCGGGGAATATCCATACCCCTGGTGGATCTCAACGTCCATCTCCAGCGTCCAAACGATCCGCAGCTCTCCGGCGACCGGCGCCGCATTGTCCTCGTCTGCCATTTCAATCAATGCACCACGGGGTTCCTCGTCGACGGCGTCAATCAAATCCACCGCCTTTCCTGGACAGCTGTCAATCCCATGGCACACTACCTGGATCAATTCAAACCTCGCTTCACCAGCAGCGTGAGTCTCGATGGGCGGGAAATCCTGATTGTCGATCTCGAACATATCGTCGCGGAAATCCAACCCGACCCGGACCAAAACCAGGCGCCTGGGACAGAGCCGCCGGGGTCTGCTCCGAACGCCAGAGGATGTGAATTCGCCATAAAAAACCGCCGGGAAGCAGGAATCATGCTGGCGGAGGATTCGGGGATCATCCGGGCCAGCATCGCCAAGATGCTCGTCGAAAGCGGCTATTCCAAACTGACAACCTTCCAGGACGGCGCCGAATGCTATCAGGCGTTGAACCGATTGCTGGAAGAATGCGGCCACGATGAAAGCAAACTGCTGGAAAATCTCCAGTTGATCATCACCGATATCGAAATGCCCAAAATGGACGGCCTCACCCTCTGCCGCCGGATCCGTGAAGAAATGGGACTCCAGCGGATTAAAATCATCATGTTCTCATCCCTGATTTCCGATGAAATGGTCGTCAAATGCGATTCGGTCGGCGCCGACGGGTGCCTGAGTAAACCTCAGATTCCTCAACTGATCCATCTTCTGGATGAAATGCTGATAACCCGATAAAACGGCTGACGGTATTCAACCGTTGGAGCCGGATCCGTCACGATCGTCAGACAACCATTCCCCTTTCCCGCCCGAAGGCCCAAGCTCGCCCTGCAGGTCCCTTGCCCCGCATCGTCTAGTGTTATGAAACGATTTTTCAGGTAAGATTCCAGGAGCCCTCTTCCTAACCTGAGGCCCCTTTTTCAAAACCGGCTTTTATAGCTTTTGGGAGCGAACATGCCCTGCCTTTCCCGCCCGGCCCTGGGACTTTTCTGCCTACTGTTCCTTTTTCCGATCTACCTCGGGTGCTCAAAAGACGAACCGCCTTCCAAAAGCAAGACGGCCTCCGTTGCGGAAATCGGGCCAGCCCTGCCTGAATCGGCGCCCCCGGTTGCCGTGGTGAAAAAGGAGGAGAGCCGGGAGGTCAAAGAGGAAGTCCCGGACTTTTCCGACAACGGGGAGGAATGCATCGGCCATGAATATGTTATCCGCCCGGGGCTGACCGCAACCCTGGACTTTCAGGCCAAAATCAAAAAAAACACCCTTCCCGACCTGGGCGAAAAGGTCATCGATGAACAGATCATCCCTTCGGGAAAAATCCTGGTTACCATCCAGGAGTGGGGGAAGATCGGTGTCATCTCCCAAGTCGAGTCAGCCTATCTCGATCGCGAGGACACCGCCACTTCCTTCTGGGGGGTCCGGATCCCCGCCAAACAGGCCGAACTTGCAAGGAAAAAAAGCAAGGGCGGGCCCGCTCTCGGGGAAGAGGTCCTTTTCAATCCCCAGACACCGACCCAAATGGCCGTCTCCTTTTCAAGCGAACGGGATTACGGCCTCATCCTGAAACTCGGCCCTTTTGAAAACCCGAGGGAACTGGCCAAACTCCCCTATGAAAAAATCCTGGAACTGGCCGGGGGAAACGGCAGACTCCCTTATGGCGGCGAAAGCTTCCCCGTCGAACAGATTTCCGTTCCCGTGACCAACTATTACGCCACGCTGGAGATCAAGACCGCTTTTCCCGCCAACCTCAAAACCAAACACGACGATTGCGAATATTGTCTGGAGGTTCTCGACACCCCGCTTTGCCTGAGCCTCTCCATCAATCCCTCCAAGGACAACCGTTACCACGTTTTCGGACCGTGGGAAATCTGGGATTGCAACTAAAGGAAAACCCCTCTTCTTGACGCGCCGGGCCGCCATGTTATCGTTAGAAACAGGAGAACGCTAACAGTCAGGAGGGGAAAATGGCCGAGCAGGAACAACCGAAAGAAAATAAAAGCAGCCGTGAAAAATTTTGGGAATCCACGCGAAAAACCTTTCACGTCGCAACCTCAGGGGCTCAACGCTATACCCGCCTGGTCCAAAAAAAGATCGATTTGGCCGCCACCCACCGGAAAATCCCCACTGTCCATGGCGAATTGGGCAAGGTGATCGATGACCTGAATTTCATGGGGGAAACCAGGTTCCTGGAAAACCGGGAGGTGGTGGAACTGCTGGCGAAACTCAACCACCTGAGAGAGATGGCCGCTTCTCTGGAGCGGGAGATCGAAGAAGCCAAAAAGGAGGAAGCGCCGCCACCCCCGAAAAGCTCCCATTGATCACGCCTCCCGGCAAATCAAAGGGGCCCTGCCAACCGGCGGGGCCCCTTTTTCAAACCGTTTGAAATATCTCTTCTAGAATCAGCGGGTATGTTTACGCGGTTTGGGTACGCTGTGAAGATGTTCGTCCTTGTACTCGCGATCCCGTTTTTTCATCTCCTCCTGAATAACTTCCTCGGTGGCCGCAAGCTGCTCAAAATGACGGTCCATGATCTTCAGTTCCTGATCGATACGGGCCACCTTTTCCGAAAGAACCTCGCCTCCCTTGACCTCTGGAATCGTCGCTGCTTTTCGGGGCATAACTCCTCCTGTTGGTGAACATGACTCTTTCCGCCGCTAAAACCGAAACCACGCCTTCCATTATAACAGACTACCGCAAAACCGCGTTACGGGTGTTTGGACCGGCAAGCCCATCATTCAAAAAAAACTATATTTATTGATGCGTTAGCGCATTTTTTAAAAACCCGCCTTCCCGGTCAAGGGAACTGAATTCCGCTTTTTCAACATCCAGATGAAACCCTTTTAAAAGTCCCCGTTCCACGCTCCGCAGCATCAAAGGCTTTTCAAATCGAGAGGGGCAGGATGCCCCTTCAGCATTTCCCGCGCCTTTTCAATCGCGCCCTCTTCAAGAATCGCATCGGCCAAATGGCCGGAAAAATATTTTTCGTAGGCAGCCAAATCGAGAAGTCCATGGCCGCTGAAACTGACCAGAATCACCTTCTGCTTACCCTCTTCGCGGGCTTTCTCCGCCTCCCGGACCACCTGGGCCAGGGCGTTGCAGGTTTCCGGCGCCGGGATGTTCCCTTCGGAACGCGCCCAGAGCACTCCGGCCCGGTACGCATCAAGTTGGGAAACAGCTTGCGGTTCCAGCAACCCTTCACGGGCCAACTGGCTGACGGTGGGAGCCATGCCGTGGTAGCGCAAGCCGCCGGCGTGGATGGCCGGCGGAATGAAGTTGTGGCCGAGGCTGTGCATAGCCAGCAGCGGAGTATAGCGGGCGGCATCGCCATGATCATAACCAAAGGGCCCCCGGGTCAGGGAGGGGCAGGCCTGGGGCTCAACGGGCAGGATGGCGATCTTCCGGCCGTGCATCTTGTCGAGGATAAAGGGGAAGGAGAGGCCGGCGAAGTTGCTGCCGCCGCCGGCGCAGCCGATGATCACGTCAGGGAACTCACCGACCATTGCCAGCTGTTTTTTGGCCTCCAGACCAATAATGGTCTGGTGAAGCATGACATGATTGAGAACGCTTCCCAGGGCATAACGGGTCTGGCCGCTACCATCGGAGACGGCGGCCTCGACCGCCTCGCTGATGGCGATCCCGAGGCTGCCTGGGTTGTCCGGGTCGGCGGCCAGGGCCTTGCGTCCGGCTTCGGTTTCGGTGCTGGGACTGCCCACGCAATGGCCTCCCCAAACCTGCATCATCGCTTTGCGGTAGGGTTTCTGATCGAAGCTGATCCTCACCATGAACACCTTGCATTCCAGGCCGAACTGAGAACAGGCGAAGGCCAAGGCGCTCCCCCATTGGCCGGCGCCCGTTTCCGTGGTCAGTTTTTTGATGCCGAAAACCTTGTTGTAATAGGCCTGGGGAACGGCGGTATTGGGTTTGTGGCTGCCGGGCGGACTGCCTCCCTCGAATTTGGCGTAAATCCGGGCCGGCGTTTTCAGCGCCTGTTCAAAGCCGGAAGCCCTTATCAAAGGAGCCGGCCGCCAGATGGAGAGAACCTCCAGCACCTGCTCCGGGATATCGATCCAGCGCTGGGTGCTCATCTCCTGTTCGATCAGGTTCATGGGAAAAACCGGCGCCAGGGACTCCGGGGTAATGGGCTGTCCATCGGGGCCAAGAGGTGGATTGAGTTTGATGTCGGCCAGGACGTTGTACCACTGACGAGGCATCTCTTCCGATCGGAGCAGGATATTTTTGGGGGTCATCATTCCTCCTTTAGTCAGGGTGGGACTGGGAGTAAACCTAGCTTTTTTAAAACAGCGTGTCAATATCGCCAAAAAAGGATGCATCGGGGATGTCACCCACCATGACCGCCACTCTGTTTCGCGATGAAAAAGGAAAGAAATGACGTTATGTTATTCAGAATCGGCTTCTCCTGGTCCTCTGTCGGGCTCCTGATGGGGCGGGTTCTCGAACCACAGCAGGGTGGCGCCGATGACCCCCAGGGGAATGGAAATGAAGTTCAAAAAGGGTACCGCAAGCAGGGCGAAAACCCCGGTTCCAAACCCGCTCAGCAACGTGAAGCGGGACCAGAAAAAACGACGTAATGCCTTGAAATCAAATTGCTTCCGCGAAGCGACAAAACCGAGGTATTCCAACGCCAGGAAGATTACGGTCCAGAAAAAGGCGAGTACCGAAAAAAGCAGACTGCCGATTCCAGGAATCAGATTGAGGGTCAGCAAAAGCAGCATGACGAGAAGAAATACCGCCATTTTCTTGCTCTCAAGGACCAGAATCCGCTTGGCGTCGGTTTTAAAGCGGGCCAGGGAAAACGGTTCTTCCGGGAGCGACCCGACCATCAACTCCTCCGTTTTTTCCGACAGCAGATCGTTGAAGGGAGAGGCGATGAGATTCCCGAGCAGGGTGAAGGTGAAAAAGACCAGTACCGCGGTCACCGCCACCGCCACCACCCACAACGTATAGTAAAGCAGGACCCAGTACCAAGCCTCCCCAGAGGGGATCAGACGCAGAACAAAACCGTCGAAAAAATGAAACCCCAAATAAAGCAGCAGGGAAAAAACCACCACGTTGACCAGAAAGGGGATCGCCACGAATTTCCAGAGCCGGGGATGCCCGGCCAAATAACGGCCGGCCCGAAAGGGATAAAAGAATCCTTTTGAAAAGCGCGCCGCGGGATTATCCAAGAGAAAATTCTTCATACGGAAGGGTTCCTTTCGTGAAACGGGGTCTGTTGACCCGTGGAGACTACGGCCGCCAGGCCACATCTACCCTGGTTCGATTCATCCCGCGGCTGCCCGCTTCCCCTCAGGTGAACAAAAAAAGATCCGGGCTGGAATGGCCTCAAAGCCATGCCACTACAATAAGCGCCGGGGTTTCATACCTGCCGGCGCTTATTGTAAAGAAAACCAATGATTTTGTCGAACCAACCCCCACCCCAAAAAAAAGACCCCGAACCGGGATCGGGGTCATTTTTTGAAACCAAGGTTGATTTTTCAGTTCTGTTCCACCGGAACCCCGGCGCTTTTGGCCCGGACGGCGGCCAGTCCCAAGGCCGTTTCGTTGGGGGTGAAAACGCTGCCGAGGTGGACGGTGTGAAAATCGGGATAGGAGCTGGCGCCGTGTTCTGCGAAATCGAGCCCGGCCATCTCCTCCTCCTGGCTGACCCGCATCCCCATCAGCAGATCGATCGCCTTAAAAACCACCAGCCCGATCCCAAACGCCCAGGCAAAACAGGCGCCGATGCCGAGCAACTGAACGCCGATGACGTGGAGGGAAAATCCGGCGCTGTCGAAAAGCCCCGCGGCCAGTGTCCCCCAGGCGCCGCAGACACCATGGACGGAGACGGCGCCGACCGGGTCGTCGATGCGGATTTTGTCGAAAAAGAGCACCGAGCAGACCACCAGAACCCCCGCGATGAGACCGATGAGAACGGCGGAGGCGGCGGAGACGTTGGCGCATCCGGCGGTGATCCCGACCAGACCGGCCAGGGCGCCGTTCATGGTCATCCCGACATCGCTCTTTTTATATTTCAGCCAAGTAAAGATCATGGCGCTCACCGATCCGGCCGCGGCCGCCAACGTGGTGGTGACCGCGATCAGCGCGATGGAGCCGTCACCGGTGGTGGTGGAACCGGGGTTGAATCCATACCAGCCGAACCACAGCAGGAAGACCCCGAGAGCGGCCAGCGGCATACTGTGGCCGGGGATCGGTTTGACGCCATGGGCGGTGAATTTGCCAAGCCGGGGACCGACCACGATGGCACCCGCCAGAGCCAGCCAGCCGCCGACGGAATGCACCACGGTGGAACCGGCGAAATCGATGAAACCGAGCTTTTCCAGCCAGCCGCCGCCGTTGTAGAGGCCGCCCCAAGCCCAGGAACCGAAGATGGGGTAGATGAAGGCCGACACCAGGGCTGAATAGACCAGATAGGCGCTGAATTTGGTCCGTTCCGCCACCGCGCCGGAGATAATGGTGGCGGCCGTGGCGCAGAACACCACCTGAAACATCCAGAA
>JAFGOW010000195.1 GCA_016926265.1 Deltaproteobacteria bacterium
CGGCGGCGGAGACCGGGCTCCCCATGACGATCACCACCACATCCCCGCTTTTCAGGCACCCCGTCTCCAGGGCCGCATGGGCCACGGCGTTGATCTGGGTCTCGGTGCCGCCGTCGGTGCAGACCTGCAGAGAGCGCACCCCGCGGTAGAGAACCAGGCGGCGGCGCACCTCCTCCGACGGCGTCACCGCGAAGATCGGCAGCGCGGGGCGGTACTTGGCCACCAGGGCCGCGGTGCGGCCGGTCTGGGTAAAGGTCAGGATGGCGGCCGCCTTGACGTTTTCCGCCACCTCGCAGGCGGCGTCGGCGATGATCTCGGCCAGGGTACTCTCGGGATCGGATTCGAAACGGCCCTGGAAGATATGCTGCCGCAGCATCGGATCCCCCTCCACGTCGTCGGCCACCTTCCCCATCATCACCACCGCTTCCAGCGGGTAATGGCCTACCGCCGTCTCCCCGGACAGCATCACGGCGTCGCTGCCGTCGAGAATGGCGTTGGCGATGTCGGAGGTCTCGGCGCGGGTGGGGCGGGGGTTGCCGATCATGCTTTCCAGCATCTGGGTGGCGGTGATGACCGGCTTGCCGGCCCGGTTGCAGGCGCGGATGATCCGTTTCTGGATGAGGGGGATTTTTTCCGGATTCATCTCGACGCCGAGGTCGCCGCGCGCCACCATGACGGCATCGGTCTCGGCCAGAATGGCGTCGAAATCCTCCAGGGCCTGGGGCTTCTCGATTTTGGCGACGATGGGAATAAAGGCGCCCAGCCGTTGCAGCCGGGCTTTGAGATCCCGGACGTCCGCGGGTTGCCGGACAAAGGATTGGCCGATGAAATCGACTCCGTGGCGGACGCAGAATTCGAGATCGGCCTGGTCCTTTTCCGTCACCGCCGGCGCCGACACCCGGGTGCCCGGAAGGTTGATCCCCTTGCGGTCGCGCAGCACCCCTCCGACCTTCACGCGGCACCGCACCTCGTCCTTTTCGACGGAGAGCACGGCCAGCTCCAGGTTGCCGTCGTCGAGCAGAATCCGATCCCCGCTGCGGACATCCCCCGGCAGGCCGGCGTAAGTGGTGCCGAAGAGTTCCCCCCGGCCGAGAACCGGGAGCGTGGTGATGGTCACCTCGCTCCCGGCCACCAGGGCCAACGCTCCATTTTCCATCAGGCCAGTACGAATCTTTGGGCCCTGCAGATCACCCAGGATGGCGGCCGCGCAGGCCCTTTTTTCCGCCTCGCTCCGAATAATACGAATTATTTCAGCTTTTTTTTCCTGGCTGCCATGGGAAAAATTAAGTCGAAAGACGTCCACCCCGGCCTCCATCAAAGCCCGGATCATTGCGTCATTTTCTGTGGCGGGACCAAGGGTAGCAATAATCTTGGTGCGGCGGATCATCTCGAACTCCTTACCTTGGCTACCGAGAAGTGCGATGCCAATCCTTTAGAATAGTTCCTTGTGATGATAATTGCCCCGATACTCTTGATGGGCGTGGTCAGGGCTTTTGTGGCACCGGAAACACTGCTGTTCGGTGATCTTCTTATGTTCCAAGGGAGAGGGCTGGGGGGGCAGCACCGATTCGGGCCGCTGCCAGGATTCACCCCCTTTTTCCGTGGTGATGAAAGCCGGGGCATAGGCCACCTGCCAGTCGGCGGAAATCTGCTGCTTGTGACACTGATCGCAGCCCCCCGGAGGAGGAATCGTTCTCCAGCTTCCCAGCATGGCGCAGCCCAGAACCGCCAGATAGAGCAGAAGTCCCACCATGCATTTATTCATCACCCCTCCTCTTCCAATCGCTCCGGGCCTAAACACCTGGAAATTTCCTTCGGGCTGGGCACCATTTTTCTGTCAAGACAAAAGGTAAACCCGGCATGTCAATAGGCTGTTACATGCTTTAATTCTACAATGACTGCTGACATCGAATATAACACCCGGATTCTGAATGGGCAAAACATTTGCCGTAAAGCGTGCCCCTATGTTAATAATGGAAACAGATTATCGATGGGCATGAAATTTGAAATTATTTTTCCATGAAAACAACATCACGCTATCTGTTGCTGTTCGGTTTGGCTTCACTGCTGCTGTTTCTACTGATCCTTGCCGGCTGCTATCTCCATGTCTCATCCTCCCTGCCCCGGGTTGAAACCCTGGAGGACTACCGTCCGCCCATCATCACCACCCTCTATACCCACGACGGCAAACCTTTGACGGAATTTTCCCGGGAGCGGCGCATCATCGTCCCGGTTACCGCCATGCCGAAACAGCTCATCCAGGCTTTTGTGGCGGCGGAGGATTCCCATTTTTTTCAGCACCGGGGAATCAATCCCGTCTCCATTCTCCGGGCGGCTCTAAAAAATCTCCAAGCGGGCGGCATCCGCCAAGGGGGAAGCACCATCACCCAGCAGGTCGCCAAAAGCCTCCTGCTCTCCCCCGAGAAAACCTACACCCGGAAGTTCAAGGAAGCCATCCTCGCCTGGCGCATGGAAAACGCCCTCAGCAAGGAAGGGATTCTTTATCTTTATCTCAACCAGATCTATCTCGGCCATTCCTCCTATGGGGTGGAAGCCGCCGCCCAGACCTATTTCAGCAAGTCCGTCGGCCAGCTCTCCCTGGCGGAATGCGCCCTGCTGGCCGGTCTGCCGCAGGCCCCGAGCCGCTATTCCCCGTACCGGAATCCGGAGCGGGCCAAGGAACGCCAGCGCTATGTGCTGGGGCGGATGGCGAAAGAGGGTTTCATCACCGCCGCGGAAGCGGAACAGGCCGCCGCTACGGAACTGGTCCTCCGCTCCCGTTACGCCCGCGACGACAACCCGGCGCCCTATTTCAGCGAACAGGTGCGGCGCTACCTGGAGCAGACTTACGGCGAACAGCTCCTCTACGAAGGGGGGCTCAAGGTCTTTACCACCCTCGACGTCGGGATGCAGCAGGCAGCCCATCAGGCGGTGCGCGCCAACCTGGAGGAATACGACCGGCGCCAGGGCTACCGGGGCCCGGAAAAAATCCTCGCCCCGTCGGAAATCGAGCCCTTTTTAACGGCGCAGAACGGCTCCTGGGAATCTCCTCCGGCGACCGGCGCCGTACTTTCGGGGGTGGTGGCCGGCGCCGCCAAGAAGGGGCTGTTGATCCGGTTCGGCACCCAGCAGGGACTGCTGGCCGCCGATTCCACCCCGTGGGCCGGAACGCTCAAGGCCGCCAAACCGGGCGCCCCGTTCCGGATCGACACCGAAAACAAAACGGTCCATCTGCCCCCCGGCGCTCTGATCCTGGTCCGGATCGACAAACAGACCAAAGAAGGGCTGTTTCAGTTGCGCCTGGAACAACGCCCCCTGGTTCAGGGCTGCCTGGTGGCGCTGGACCCCAACAACGGCCAGATCAAGGCCATGGTGGGGGGCTATGATTTCTCCGAAAGTCAGTTCAACCGGGTGCTGCAAGCCTACCGGCAACCCGGTTCGGCGCTCAAACCGATCATCTACGCCGCCGCCCTCGACAAGGGCTACACTCCGGCCAGCATCATCCTGGACACCCCTATCGTTTTCACCGAAAAAAACCAGGATGGTGAAACGGTCACCTGGAAACCGAAAAACTACAGCCAGACCTTTACCGGGCCGACCTCCCTGCGCAAGGCCCTGACCCA
>JAFGOW010000196.1 GCA_016926265.1 Deltaproteobacteria bacterium
AGGGTCAGGACCGTTCTCAGATTGGCGCCGTGATCGACCTTGGAGGGGCAGACGTAGGTGCAGAGCGCCAGATCCTCCTCATCCAGTTCCAGACAGCCCAGGGCCTCGGATTCCTCGATATCGCCGACCGCCAGGGCCCGCAGCAGATAGGTGGCGAGGATGTCCAGGGGCATCACCTTTTCGTAGCTTCCGACCGGGAAAATGGCCCGCTCGCTGCCGTTCTGGGAGGTGTTGAAAGCCAATGGGCGCCTGGAGAACCGGGGCAGAAGGATGTTCTTGACCGAATAGAGGGGGCCCCCGGGGGAGAGCCAACCGAGCAGGCGCCGCTCCCCCCCCGCGGGCAAAGCCGTGACCTGCTGGTGGTACCTCCCCAGATAGCCATAAGCCCCTGCCGCGGTGCGGCCCGAAAAAACCGAGCCGGAGACCACGCGGTGGTTGCCCGATGCCACTTCGCCCGCCATCAGCTCCGCAAGGCTCGCCCCGAGCCGGGTCCGGACCAGGCGCGGCTTCAGAACCGAGGGGCCGGCCATTGAGACGATCCGTTCCGGATCGAGCCGGCCGGTGGTGAAGAGCTTGCCGATGGCCGCCACATCCTGCAACCCGATGTGCCAGACCGTCCGGTGCTCCCCGGCCGGGTCGAGAAAATGGATGTGGGTGCCGGCGTTGCCGGCCGGGTGGGGCCCGGCGAATTCCACCTCCCGCACCCGCTCGGAGCCGCCCGAAATCCGGCTCCCCTTGGCCTTGCAGAGGTAGATGGGACCCGTCGTGAGATGGGCGAGGACCGTCAGGCCGTTCCGGAAAGGTTCCTCCTGGTGCCGGATCACAACCTCCGGATCCGGCGCCAGCGGGTTGGTGTCCATGGCGGTGACGAAGATGGAGCGGGGCGTTTCGTCCGGCGGGGGCACCCGGCTGAAAGGGCGCTTCCGCAAAGCGGTCCAGAGGCCGGAATCGACCAGTTGGCGCCGGATCGCGGCGCCGTCCAGGGAGGCCAGACGGTCGGCGGGAAAGGAGGGGAAACGGACTTCCTCATCCCCCTCCAGAGAGATGACGATGGATTGGAAATGGCGCTTGGCGCCGCGGTTGATCTCGACCACGGTTCCGGCGCCCGGAGCGGTGTACTGGACGCCGGGGGTCTTCTTGTCGCTGAAAAGAAGCTGGCCGAGTTTGACCTTATCGCCGACGCCGACCGCCAAGGTCGGCTTCATCCCCACGAAATCGTCGCCGACCACCGCCACCTTGGTCACCCGGTTGCCGCCCCGGACAACCTGCTCGGGATCGCCGGCGATGGGCAGCCGCAACCCCTTTTTGATCCTGATTGGCCCCATAATGCCTCTTTGGACTGGGAAAATATCAATGGCCGGCGGCGTTCCCGGCCCCCGATAAAGAAAAAGGTTTTCCGTTTCGGGGTGCCGGGGCGGGGTCGGGAAGTCGGCCGCCGCCAACAAATATAACAGCGTTTTAAATTTTATAGACCCCGGTGCGGCATGTCAACACCATAATTTGACATGTCAAATGGTTGTTTTAAGAAAACAACGACCTGTCATGGGTAGTTTTAAATCCAGCAAGCGGAGTGCCGACAAAAAATTCTGAAACTTTGTTTGTTTTGTTCCGGAAAGAGGGGTTCCGGAAGGACTACAAGTGACGGAATTCATGATTTGCACCGACCATTTCCCGTGGAAATCGGGTATCCTGTTTCCTGTCGCCGATGGTTCCCGCCCCCGGACCACCGGCCTTTTCCCGGAGATCGCGGGGCGGCTTTCCTCTTTTTGGATTATTCATTTTAGCTTATGTTGAAGCTTTCCGCCAGACTCGCCATCCCCGATCACGAACTGCGCCTCTCCTACGTCCGCTCCGGCGGCCCCGGCGGCCAGAACGTCAACAAGGTGGCCAGCGCCGTCCTGCTTCAGTTCAACTTCCGCGCTTCGCCGAGCCTGCCCGAGGAGTGCAAAAGCCTGCTCGAAAATTATCCCGACAGCCGCATCGGCAAGGACGGGGTCATCACCATCCGCGCCAGCCGCTACCGCTCCCAGGAACTCAACCGCCAGGACGCCCTGAACCGGCTGGCCACGCTGATCGGTGCGGCGCTGAAACCGAAAACACCGCGGCGTCCCACCAAACCGACCAGGACTTCGCTGCAGAAGAGGCTGGAGGCCAAAAAGCGGCGGGGGCAAATCAAAAGGGAGCGGACAGGAAAGGACAACGGCGGAGAATGAGCGGTTCCGAGCCGGGGGGGTTGTCAGAACAGGCCGCCAAAGACCAGAACCGCATAGGCGACCGCCATGATGACGGTCAGGAAGACGATCTCCCGGTATCTTCGGAATTTCCAGATCAGGCCCAACAACAGAGCGGCCATGGCGCACCGGAACACCAGGCTCATAATCCCACCGGACCGGAGCAGCCGTTGGCCGGCGGCGCCGAAATCCCAGCCGGTCTCCCTCAAGCTCTGGAAAACGCCGGAAAGATCCGCCAGCAAGAACAGCATCAGCAGCATTGCCATCAGGGCCAGGAGCGCCCGGCTGCTGCTGAGCCAATAGAGGAAGTTCATGACGGGGCCGCCCCGGCCGTCGCCACGGCGGTCGAATCCCGATCGTCTTTCCTCCCAGCGTGATCGGTGCGGGGTGACCCGCCGGTCACCCGTGCGCCGCTCGCGTTGTTCTTCCGTCATTGCTGATCTTGCCTCCCCAAAGGATCGCGCTCCCGAAGCCGTCAGGACCAATCATAAACCGTGCCCGATTTCCAACATAGGGATAAAGATCATTTTTTAAATGGAATAATTTTCGGCAGAGAGCACGATGGGACGTTGACTTTCGGCAAACCCTGATTAAGCTATGGATAATCATTTTCCACTGGAGCGTTGCTCTCACACAATTCGGGAGGTAAGGTATGGCGGCAAAATATCAGTGCGTCTGTAATTATGTCTACGACCCGGCCGAAGGCGATCCCAAGGGGAAGATCCCGCCGGGCACGGCTTTCGAGGATCTGCCCGATGACTGGGTCTGCCCGGTCTGCGGACTCGACAAGGACAACTTCGTCCAGATCTGATAGCGGCCCTTGCGGTTTTCGAGTAACAAGGCCCCGGCGGCGTTAATGCCGCCTGGGCTTTTTTTCAAAAAAATCCCACCGGGATTAATGGCTTCATCCTGACGCCCGACCTGCCAGCCGCTACAATAAAAGAAACCTTCGGGAAAATCGCCGCCAGCTCCGAAAGGAGACGCCATGCCCCCTGACGATTTAAGCCGGCCGTCGGTGGCCATCGGCGGCGGGGTCGAAACGGAGACCTTCCTGGGCGTATCCTACCATCCGTTCCGCTATTTCTCAGCCCGTCCCGCCACGGAACTCAATCCTCTCATGGAAAGCTTCCTCCAATTGATGGAAACCCCCGATGAGACCAAGACCAATCGGGAGCTGTTCCGGCTGGCCGCTGCCGATATCGAATTGAGGGGGGGGGAACTCTGGGATGTGGTGCTCCGGGAGGCGCTGCTCTATTCCCGGTTCATGGTGCGTTCCCGTTCCCGGCAGGGGGAGCTGCTGCTTCGCCCTCCCGCCACTTTTTTTCATCTTCATCCCCACCTGGTCGGCAGCTTCCGCCGCAGCGGTTCCGTGGCGGAAAGCTCCTGCGAAAAACTTCAGGACACCTTTCCGCCCGTCTATCTCCATTTCGGGAAGGAAGCCGGCGTCGTCACCGCCGACGGGCGGAAAAGCATCGATGGGGCTTACGCCCGCTGCCGGTGGCATTCGGAGCAGAAATCGCTGCTGGCGGAGATCCTCCTGGCCCCCGGCGGCGAAGAACCGGGAACCTTCCTCCAGGTCTGCTCGACGCTCAGGCGCATGGCCCAGGACGGTGGCTACATCTATTTCTGGCTCGGCTATGAGGATCGACCCAGGACGGTTCGCGAGGCCCTCGACCTGAACATGATGCTTAACGCCGAAGGGGTGCCGGGGCAGGTGCTGCTTCACAACCCGGTGCAGTTGCAGCAGGCGCTCGGCGCCTGCCGGGTGCTGATCCCCTTTTTCACGACGATGACAAAGGCTCTGACCGCGGCCAGGGAACAAGGGCTGGGGCGGCAGGAGGGGTGCGACGCGGTAACGGCCGAAGGACTCCACATGACGAGACGGGTCATCAGGGGGGTTGAGGTGCTGCTGGTGGAGCCGGGCTGACGGTTTTTAAAGTTCGATGATTTTGCCTTCCAGACCCTCGTCCCCGGTGCGCAGCAATCCGATCGAAGCCGAGAGATTCCAGCGCTTGGGGCCGGCGCTGCCCGGATTGAAAAAAAGGATGCCGTCGCGGTATTTCATCCGCGGGATGTGGGAGTGGCCGCTGATGACCGCCGCCACCCCCGCCGCCGCCGGGTCGATATCGAGATCGCCGATCTCGTGGAGCAGATAGATCAGCCGGCCCCCGGCTTCCACCAGCTCCCGCTCCCGAAGCGTCTCCGCCCAGCCGCCCCGATCCGTGTTGCCCCGCACCGCGATCACCGGCGCGATGGAGCGCAGCCCATCCAGTACCTCCGGCCCGCCGATGTCGCCAGCGTGAAGAATCAGGCCGCAACCCTTGAGCGCCGCCAGCGCCTCGGCCCGGAGCAGGCCGTGGGTGTCGGCGATGACGCCGATCAAAAGCGGATTGCTCTTCATGGCCGGTTCCCTTCGGGCTCCGGCCGGAGGCCGCATTCCTCTATCAGAAGCGCCTTCAGCTCCTCGATCCGCTGCAAGGGATAGGGGCTGCTTTCCCGAAGGTGCCCCCAGACCGGCAGCGGCCAGCAGGGGTCGCCTTCACGGCGGCCGATCAGATGGAGATGAAGCTGCGGCACCAGGTTGCCGATGGCGGCGAAGTTGATCCGGGAAAATCCGAGCGCCTCCCGCAGCAGACGGGCGACAGCGGCGCATTCCGCCAGGACCTCCCGTCGGCCTTCCTCCTCCAGATCGAACAGGCTGGTCGCTTCCGTTTCCGGCACCAGGATGAACCACGGCAGCAGGGCGTTTTTGTGCAGCAGCAGCCGGCAGCGGCGGAAGCGGCCCAGCGGATGGCAGTCGGCCCGGAGCTGGGGATGGATCGAGAAAGGGGGCATGGGGTTTTCCTTTGTCAGATTCAAGAAGGTTGCGGATTCAAAAAACAAATGATATGTGATTGGCATCCCGTTGCCACCAAAATTTTTAACGCGGGCAATCCGGAGGGATAATGACCGTGGCCGGCAGAAAACGCATCCTGATCATCGACGACGAGGCCGATCTCCGGTTTATGTGGAAGGAGTTCCTCGAAGACAGCGGACTCGACGTCCTGGAGGCGGATAACGGTCTGAAGGGATTGGAGATTCTTCGCGCCGAAGGCCCCGACATGGTGGTCTGCGATCTGCGGATGCCCGAATGCGACGGCCTCGAAGTGCTGTCGGTCGTCACTTCGGAGCGGCCGGAGACACCCGTGGTGGTGGTCTCAGGGGCCGGCAGCATCCAGGACGTCATCGAGGCGCTGCGCCGCGGCGCTTGGGATTACCTGGTCAAACCCGTCAGCGACATGGGGGTTCTGCTCCATGTCATCGACAAGGCCCTGGAGCGCTCGCGGCTGTTGAAGCTGCAGCGGGAATACCATCTCCAACTGGAACGGGAGGTCCGCGAGCGCACCGAGGAGCTGCGGAACAGCCGCGAATCCTACCGAGAAAAGAGCGAGCTGCTGGAAACCCTGCTCCGCCATCTGCCGCTGGGCGTCTGTTACCTGGGGATGGACGGCGTCTTTGTCGATGTCAACGATTCCTTCTGCCGGATTTTCGGCCTGTCCCGCGACCTCCTGATCGGCCGCCCGGTGGCGGATTTTCCGGCTCTGGCCCCTTTTGATTTTCTGGGGGAAGCGGAGGATCATTCCCGTGAGGTCCGCTACGGTCCGCTGCCGCTGGCCGGGGAGGACCGGGAGCTCAGCCTGCAGAAGATCCTGATCCGCGGCGACGACGGCCGTCCGGCCGGGGTGGCCGGCCTGGTCCGGGACATCACCGAAATCTCCCGCCGCGCCAGGGAAGACCGGGAGCGGGAGCAGCAACTCATCCAGGCCGACAAGATGATCTCCCTCGGCATCCTGACCGCCGGGGTGGCCCACGAGATCAACAATCCCAACCATCTCATCATGCTGGCCCTGCCGCTGATCGAGGAGACCTGGCAGGCGGCGCTGCCGATTCTGGATGGTTACGCGACGGAACAGGGCGATTTTCTGCTGGGGAATCTCCCCTTTTCCCTGGTCCGAAAGCGGCTGCCGGAGACGATCCGGAGCGTCGCCGAGGGCGCCGACCGGATCAAGGGGATCGTCCACGAGATGAAGGATTTTTCGCGCCTCGACAGCGAGGAAACACGGGCGCCCACCAATCTCAACAGGGTGCTGCGGGCGGCGCTGCGGCTGCTGGAGGGAAAGCTCAAAAAGGCCTGCCGCAACCTCCAGGTCGAGGTCGAAGACGATCTCCCCCCCCTTTCCGCCAATGGCCGCCAGCTCGAGCAGGTGATCATCAATCTGCTCCTCAACGCCGCCGAGGCGCTGCCCGACCCGGACAAGGCGATCCGCGTCGCCACCCGCCATGACGCCAAAACGGAAACGGTGCTGCTGCGCATCGAGGATGAGGGGGAGGGCATTTCCGCGCAGGCCATGGCGCACCTCTTCGACCCCTTTTTCACCACCAAACGGGAAACAGGGGGGACCGGGCTCGGGCTCGCCATCAGCCAGCGGATCGTCCGCAAGCATGGCGGCGAGATCCGTTTCGAGTCTATCCCCGGAAAGGGAACCGCGGCCCTGGTCGTGCTCCCCCTGAAGCCGAAGGCGGA
Organism: Deltaproteobacteria bacterium; assembly: GCA_016926265.1. Lineage (GTDB taxonomy): Bacteria > Desulfobacterota > Desulfuromonadia > Desulfuromonadales > JAAYDE01 > JAAYDE01. The sequence goes on from JAFGOW010000196.1 coordinate 6,796, forward strand.
GCCCGCCGGGAAGGAACCCCCGCGATGAAATTGCGCCTCTTCCCGGAACGGCCGATCCTGGTCGTCGATGACGATCCCTCGATCCTGAAGACCTTGGAGCTGGCCCTCTTTTCCGAGGGCTTCACCCACCTGGCGCTGACCGGCAATCCCTTGCAGGCCGCCGACCTCATCGGGCGCCAGGATTTCGACGCCGTGCTGCTCGACATCATCATGCCCGAGCTGTCGGGACGGGAGCTGCTGGAAAAAATCCGGGAACAGCAGCCGGACACCCCGGTCATCATGGTCTCCGGGGTCAACGACCTGGAGACGGCGGTGGACTGCATGCGCCATGGCGCCTTCGATTACATCCTCAAACCGGCGGGCAAAAGCCAGCTGGCGGCGGCGCTGCGCCGGGCGCTGGAGGTCGGCCAGCTCAAGAAGGAAAACCACCGCCTGGCCGAAAGCCTGCTCGGCGCCCCCCTGAAACACCCCGAGGTCTTTTCCGCCATCGTCACCGCCGACGAGAAAATGCTCAACCTGTTCCGCTACTGCGAGGCGGTGGCGCCCGG
>JAFGOW010000025.1 GCA_016926265.1 Deltaproteobacteria bacterium
AAGAAAAGGAGGCAAAAGAAACCGGCCCCGTTTCCGCTCGCCCTGAGAAGCGGGTCCCCTCCGGGACGGTTTCTACGGCGGCGAGCGAAAAAACTCGGCTGGAAAACGCCTCAGACAGTTTGCGCTCGAAATCCCCACCAAAAAAATCGCCCCTCCGGCGAGCGGAAAATGGGGGTTGATGGTCTTTTGAACCGTGGGTCTAAACCCCATTGTTGAGGCTGTCGAAGTGAGCGGGGGGCGCGAGGTGTTCCAAAAACCGAAAGACCGGGCTTCAGAACCCGGTCTTTCGGTTTTTGGGATGGATTTTCTTTTTAAGGTTCACGGCTCGCGGCGGGCCTGGTTCTCGAAGCGGGTATATTCCCCGAGGAAGGTCAGGTGAACGGTGCCGATGGGGCCGTTGCGCTGCTTGCCGACGATGATCTCGGCATCCTTCTCGTGCCCCTTGGTGCAGACCTTGTCGCGGTCCTTGCAGTCCTCGCAATAGACGGCATCCCGATAGACGAACATGATCACGTCGGCGTCCTGCTCGATGGCTCCGGATTCGCGCAAATCGGCCAGCATCGGCCGCTTGTCGGTGCGGCTCTCCAGCGAACGGTTGAGCTGGGAGAGGGCCACCACCGGCACCTGCAGTTCCTTGGCCAGGGCCTTCAGGGAGCGGGAAATGTCCGAGATCTCCTGCTGGCGGCTCTCGACGTTGCGCCCCTGCATCAGCTGCAGATAGTCGACCACGACCAGCCCGATCCCTTTCTCCGCCTTGAGCCGCCGCGCCTTGGCGCGCAGTTCCAGCGCCGAAATGGCCGCGGTCTCGTCGATGAAGATCGGCGCCGCATCGAGCCGGCCGGCGGCCTGGAGGATGGGACGGTAGTCCTTTTCGGTGAGTTGCCCGGTCCGCATCCGGTTGGCATCGACCCGTGCCAAAGAGCAGAGCATCCTCATGACAAGCTGCTCCTGGCTCATCTCCAGCGAGAAGATCACGGTCGGAACGTTATGCTCCAGGGCGGCATACTCCACCACGTTGGTGACGAAGGCGGTCTTGCCCATGGAGGGGCGGCCGGCGACGATGATCAGGTCGGAGGGCTGGAATCCGGCCGTGAGCCGGTCGAGATCCTTGAAGCCGGTCGCCACCCCGGTAACCGGCTCCTTGCGTACCGAAAGGTCCTCGATCTTGCGGATCACCGGCGGGATCAGGTCCTTGACGGCATAATAGGAAGGGCGGTTCCTTTTGCCCGAGATCTCGAAGATCATCTTCTCGGCCCAATCGAGGGTGGTTTCAAAATCCCCCCCCTCGTATCCCTTCTGGGCGATTTCGGTGGAGGCCCGGATCAGGTTGCGCTGCAGGGACTTTTCCTTGACCAGACGGCAGTAGTAGACGATGTTGGCCGCGGTCGGGACGAAATCGACCAGATTGGCCAGGTAACCGGCCCCCCCGGCCGTCTCCAGATCGCCCCGTTTTTCCAGAGCGCCACGCAAGGTGATGAGATCGACCGGCTCGCCTTTATCGCTCAGGGCGATCATGGCCCCAAAAATGCGGCCGTGGGATTCCCGGTAAAAATCCTCGGGTGCCAGAAGCTCCAGGGCCTTGTTGAGGGCGCTGTTCTCCAGCAGGATTCCCCCCAGCACTGACATCTCGGCTTCCAGATCCTGCGGAGGAATGCGATTTTCGCCAAAACTTGCGGCCACCAGAACCCCTTGAACGGAAAAAAAAGTCAGGCCGGGAGCCGGCCTGACTCGATCTGCCATCGATTCCGAAACTACTCCACCACGGCGTTGACGACCACCTTGGCACAAGCCGTGACTTTGGCTTGCAGTTTGACCGGCACCTCATGCTCGCCGAGGGTCTTGATCGGCTCTTCCATCTGGATCTTTTTACGGTCGACCTCGATCCCGGCCTCCTGCAACTTGGCGGCGATCTCCTGCGAGGTCACGGAACCGAACAACTTGCCGTCTTCGCCGGCCCGATGTTCAAAGACCAAGGTCAGCGCCTCGATCTTCCCTTTCAGAACCGTGGCCTGCTGGGTGAGCAGCTGGAGTTTGCGTTCCATCTGCCGTTTCTGGTGTTCCAATTCCCGGACATTGCCGGTGTTGGCGAGAATCGCCAGCGACTGCGGAATCAGAAAATTGCGGGCGTAGCCCGGCTTGACGTTGACCAGATCGCCGATCTGGCCCAATCCTTCGACATTTTCCTTCAAAATGATCTGCATTATAATCCTCCCGGAATTTCTTTATTCCTTTTCCCTGATTCTTGGTTTTCGGAAACCTATCCACAAATCGAAGATCCCCAGACCGGTCACCAGCATGGGGAGCGGATTGAGGGTCACGGCCATAAAATAGCCGAGCCCGCGCACCCAGGGGCCCACGCTCTTTTTCCAGAAAAAGAACGCAACGATAGCCAATCCCTGTAGAAAATAGATCGGCACCACGACCACCAGCAGATTGAGCGCCACCGTCTGGACGGGATCACGGCCAAGAACAAAACCGAACCCCCCGGCAATCAGAAACCAGATCAGCCATGGGGATACCGACCAGTGGCGGAACTCGCTGCCCGCCATCAGCCCCTTCACCCCCGGCGCCCGATTCAGCAGCAGCACCACAAAAAGCAGGATCATGCCGTGAGAAACCAGGGCCAGGGCCGGATAGGCCCGCCGGATAAATCCGGCCCCCCACTCCAGCACCGCTTCCAACTCGGCCCGCTGTTCCAGTGACAAAGCCGTCGCCTCGGAAAGCCGCTTCCCTTCCGCAAGCTGCGCCTCCACCTGGCTGGCAGCCAAGCCATTGATCCCCTTCCCCTGCTGAAAAGCGACAGCGCCGAAAACCACCGCGGAGCCAATGGCAACCACCGCCAGGGTCACAACCACGGCCCGGTCCCAGGGCCAATTCCGCCGCAGCAGCCAGGGGAGGCAGAAGGAGCCGATCCCGAATTGAAGCAGATATCCCCCCGCCGCGCCGATGCCGCTGTAGAGAAAGAACAGGGCGACGCTCAGACCGACCACCGACCCGCCGGCCGCCGGCCCATGGACCATATGAACCCAGGCGGCGGGAAAGGGCAGCAGGAGGTGAACCAAAAGCGCCAGGAAGGCCGCAAACTCCCCACCCGTCAGCAACAGCAGAGTGGCCGCCGAGGCGCCCACCACCTGCCAGACCCGTCGCCCCATCCCCGATCCCTCAAAAATCCCTGAAAGAACTCAAACAACTTAGACGTAATGTTTCCCGGTGAAGGGCAGCAGGGCGATATTGCGGGCCCGCTTGATCGCCTCGCAAAGCTTGCGCTGATGCCCGGCGCAATTGCCGGAGATGCGGCGGGGAATGATCTTGCCCCGCTCGGTCAGGAAATTGCGCAGGTTTTCGACATCCTTGTAATCGATGATCAGGGTTACGTCGGCGCAGAAACGGCACCCCTTGCGGCGGGTGATGCGGCGCCGGGAGGGGTCGGATGAAGTTTTCTTGACAAAAGGTTTTCTTTCAAAAGCCATGACCGGACTCCTTAAGGATGAAATTCTCGAAACAATGGGTAATCAGTCTTCTCCCTCTTCCTCCCCGGCTTCGCCCTCTTCGCTTTCGGGGGCTCCAGCCGGCTTTTCAGCGGCGCCGGCCGCGGCGGAAGCAGCCGATTTGGGCTGCGGCACCACGGGGGGATACTGCTCCAGGTAAACGGACTGATACTTGAGAATCATCTCATCCAGTCTCAAACGCCTTTCAAATTCAGCCAGGACAGCCGGCTCGCAATCAAAAATTGCCAGCACATAGGCCCCCTTGGTCTGTTTGCCCAGCGGATAGGCCAGTCTCCTGACACCCCAGTCCTCGAGCTTGTGGATGACGGCATTCTGCTGGGTCAGAATCTCCTGGTACTTGTCCACCAGCTGGCGGTAGGCATCCCCGGCAATTTCCGGGTTGACAATGAAAATGGTTTCGTAGGTACGCATGCAACAAACCTCCTCTCGGGTTTCAAGCCCCGGTCCCGCCCGGAGCAAGGAGCGATAGCGCCGGCCCATGAATCGTTCCGGCAGTTTGTGATTGGGGGGCCGACCCCCCCGGTGGTTTCCGGCACAGCGGTTCCCAGGCCGCTCCCGGAATTTCCTCCAGCCACAAAGGCGATAGCCGGATCGCTCCGGCTACCGCCTATTGCAGGCCATGATCCGTCACCTTCCGAATCAGATCAGCAACGGTGCAATGACCAGAGCGATAACGCTCATCAGTTTGATCAGAATATTCATCGCCGGCCCCGACGTATCCTTGAAGGGATCGCCGACGGTGTCGCCGACCACGGCCGCCTTGTGGGCATCGCTTCCCTTCTTCTCGCCGGCCAGGGAACCCTTCTCGATGTATTTCTTGGCGTTGTCCCAGGCGCCGCCGCCGTTGGACATCATCAGGGCCAGCAGCACCCCGGCCAGGGTGGCGCCGGCCAGCATTCCGCCCAACGCCTCCTTGCCGAGGATGAAGCCCACCAGCACCGGTGCGACCACCGCGGTCATGCCGGGCAGGATCATTTCCTTCAACGCCGCCTTGGCGGAGATATCGACGCACTTCTCCGGTTCCGGCTTGACCCCTTCCTTGCCTTCCAGCAGGCCGGGGATTTCCCGGAACTGACGGCGGATCTCCTCGACCATCTTGCCGGCGGCGCGGCCGACGCTGGTCATGGTCAAGGCCCCGATGAAGAACGGGAGAACGCCGCCGATCAGGAGCCCGACCACGGTGAGCGGATTGATCAGGTTGATGGCTTCGAGGCCCACGGTGGTAGAGTAGGCCGAGAACAGCGCCAGGGCGGTCAACGCCGCGGAACCGATGGCAAAGCCCTTGCCCATGGCGGCGGTGGTGTTGCCGAGGGCGTCGAGACCGTCGGTGATCTCCCGCACCTGGGGTCCGAGGCCGGCCATCTCGGTGATGCCGCCGGCGTTATCGGCGATGGGCCCGTAACCGTCCACGGTCATGGTGACGCCGACCGTGGCCAGCATCCCGACGGCGGCGATGCCGATACCGTAGAGGCCGGCGCAGAAGTTGGCGACCAGGATCGCTACGCAGATGATCAGCACCGGAACGGCGCAGCTCTCAAGGCCGACCGCGAGACCGTGGATGATGTTGGTGGCGGGGCCGGTCTTGCTGGCCAGGGCAATGCGGCGCACCGGACCTCCCGCGGTATAGTATTCGGTCACCAGACCGATGGCGACGCCGCCCAGGGTACCGGCGACGATGGCCAGGAAGACGCCGAGGCTGATTCCCATCGCCCAGATCACCAGCAGGGAGGCCACCAGGAACAGGCCGGCGGCGATGAGGGTGGTGCTGCGAAGCGCCTCGGCCGGATCACGCTCTTTAAGGTAGCGCATCGAGAAGATGCCGCACAGGGAAAAAACCAGGCCGGTCATGGCCAGCACCAACGGCAGCAGCATCGCCATCGACTGGATGTTGTCGCCGGAGCCGAGCTGGGCCAGCAACGCCGGGCTGGCCGCGGCGGCGATGGCGATGGTGGCGATGATGGAGCCGACGTAGGATTCGAAGATGTCGGCGCCCATGCCGGCGGTGTCGCCGACGCAGTCCCCCACGTTGTCGGCGATGACGCCGGGGTTGCGGGGGTCGTCTTCGGGGATGCCGGCCTCGACCTTGCCGACCAGATCGGCGCCGACATCGGCGGCCTTGGTGTAGATGCCGCCGCCGACGCGGGCGAAGAGCGCGATGGAGGAGGCGCCCATGGCGAAGCCGTTGATGTATTTGGCGGTCACCGGATCATGGCCGAAGAGGGCGTAGGCGATGCCGACGCCGACCAGCCCCAGCGAGGCCACGGAGAGCCCCATCACGGCGCCGCCGTTGTAGGAAACCAGAAGCGCCTTGGCCTGGCCGCCGGAGCGGGCCGCTTCGGAAGTCCGCACGTTGGCGCGGGTGGCGGCTTTCATGCCGACGAAACCGCACAGCATGGAACAGCCGGCGCCACCGAGAAAAGCGAAGGCGGTCTGATACCCCATCTTGCTGAGCAGCATCAGCAGGAACACCGCCCCGACGAAAATGCCGAGGATCCGGTACTCGCGGTTGAGGAAAGCCATGGCGCCGGCGTGAATGGCCTCCGAGATCTCCACCATGAGGTCATTGCCGGCGGGTTCCGCCTTGATTTTGACATACAGCGCAACGGCGACGCCGAATCCGATCAATCCTAAAATCAGGGCCAAGATTTCCATAACCGATTCCTTCCCTCCCTTTTTTAGATAAGATGCAACAGATCCGTGTTGCTGAATTCGTTCATGGCCTTGCCGATTCCATAGATGATAAGGGTCGCCACGGCTTTCGCCGCGGTCTCCAGAATGGCGTTCAGATGCCGTTTTTCGCCGGGAAGAAAACCGTGCAGGACATAGTCCGCCACATCCTCCCCCGCCGCCGGCCTGCCCACTCCCAACCGGACTCTGGAAAACTCGCCGCTCCCCAGAACCTTGCAGATATGCCGCAGCCCGTTGTGTCCGCCGTGCCCCCCGCCGGGACGGATCCGCAGCAGCCCGAAGGGGAGATCGATGTCGTCATGGACCACGATCAGATCCGACGGCTCCAGCTTCAGGGAAGCCAGCGCCGCACCCACGGAGGCGCCGCTGAGATTCATGAAGGTCTGGGGCAGCAGCAGCGCCGTCTCTTCATCCTGCACCCGCCCCACTCCGAAAATCCCCTGGTAGTTTTTCCGCCTGAGCGGAATGCCGTAGTCGCCGGCCAGCCTCATGACGGCCATGAACCCGACATTGTGGCGGGTTTCAGCGTACCGATCCCCCGGATTCCCCAGACCGACCACCAGTTTCAAACGGCCACCTTCTCAGCAGTTCCGTCACTTCTTCTCGGCTTCAGCCTTCTGCTCGCCCCCTTCGGGAGCGGCGGCGCCTTCAGCGGCAGCGGCAGCACCCGCTTCAGCCTCTTCCTTGACGGGAGCGGCCACGCTCACCACGGCGAAGTTCTCCTCATGGGTCGATTCGATGCCGCCCGGCAGCGCCACGTCGGCGATGTGGATCGAATCCCCGATCCCGAGGGCCGCCACATCGACCTCGATGAAGGGGGGAATGTCGGTGGGGAGGCAGCGCACTTCGATCTCCTTGAAGACCAGCTGAAGGATGCCGCCGTTCTTCTCGCCCGCGGCCTTGCCGACCACCTTCACGGGGACCGCGACCACGGTCTTGCGGGTCAGGTCCAGGGCCTGGAAATCGGCATGGAGCGGCTGACGGGTCAGGGCGTCCTTCTGAAGATTCTTGACGATCGCCACCTTGCCGTTGAAAGGGCCCTCCCCCTGCAGGCGGATCAGGGTATTCATCCCCGACTCGGTGGCCAGCGCCTTTTTCAGGGCTTTGGGATCCACGGTCAGGGCACAGCCTTCCAGTCCGCGGCCGTAAAAAACCGCCGGGATCAGTCCTTGGCGCCGCAGGGAGCGGGCCACGCCTTTGCCGCAGTCGTCGCGGCGGGAAACATTCAGGGTTGATTCTGCCATTCTATTAAGTCTCCATCTTCGAGAAGTGAACTCGCCCGACCCCCCTGGGGGGGCTCAGACGAAAAGCGAGCTGACCGACTGGTCGTTGTTGATGCGGCGAATCGCCTCGCCAAGCAGGTCGGCCACCGACAGGCAGCGGAGCTTGGGGCATTTTTCCTGTTTGTCGTCGAGCGGGATGGTGTTGGTCACCACCACCTCCTTCAGCGAACTCCGCTCGATCCGTTCCAGGGCCGGACCGGAAAGGACCGCATGGGTGGCGCAGCCATAGACCTCCAGCGCGCCTTTCTCGGTGAGGGCATCGGCGGCCTGGCACAAAGTCCCGGCGGTGTCGATCATGTCGTCGATGAGGATGCAGACCTTTCCGTCCACCTCGCCGATGACGTTCATGATCTCGGACACGTTGGGCCGATAACGGCGCTTGTCGATGATGGCCAGGCTGGCGTTGAGACGCTTGGCGTAGGCCCGCGCCCGCTCGGCGCCGCCGGCGTCGGGGGAGACGACCACCACCCCTTCCCCGAAACGGCTGCGGATATCGCCAAGGATGACCGGCGCGGCGTAAAGGTGATCGACGGGAATGTCGAAAAACCCCTGGATCTGCCCGGCATGGAGGTCCATGGAGAGGATGCGCTGCGCCCCCGCCACGGAGATCAGGTCCGCCACCAGCTTGGCGGTGATGGGGGTGCGGGGAGCCACCTTGCGGTCCTGGCGGGCGTAGCCGAAATAGGGGATAACGGCGTCGATCCGGGCCGCCGAAGCCCTTTTCAGGGCATCCATCATCACCAGCAGTTCCATCAGGTTGTTGTTGGTGGGGGCGCAGGTAGACTGGATGACGTAGACATCGGCACCGCGGACGTTCTCCTGGATCTCAACCTGGATCTCGCCATCGGAAAAGGTCTTGACCTTGGCCTTGCCGAGCGGAAGGTCCAAGGTATCGCAAATTTCCTGAGCCAGCCGGGGATTGGAATTCCCGGTAAAAATTTTCAGATTTCCCATGGGGCTAAAACTCGTGATGCCTTACGACAGCAAAGAAAAGAGTAGGTCACGGCACCCCCGTGACCTAGGACGTGGCCTCGATGAGCCGGGCCGGCGGCGGTTTCCGGTGCCGGGGCTCATAACTGGCTGGGGCGCCAGGATTCGAACCTGGGAATGCCGGAATCAAAATCCGGTGCCTTACCACTTGGCGACGCCCCATCTGTTTCGGAAAATGCGAGTCCGCCGTGATTTCCGAACTCCAAGAAGCCCCGGCCCGGCGCCCCCGGAACGAGCAAAAATGCCCACGTCCGAAAGGCCAAGCCCGGCGGGTGGGCAACATTAACCCTCAGGAACAGGGTTCGACAGGGAAAACCTGCCACGGGGTGGTCAGGGCAAGCTCTTCACCGGCCGCGCGGGCCGCCGCCCGATCCCTGAACAGGCCGAAGATCGTGGGGCCGCTGCCCGACATCAGAGCGGCATCCGCCCCCGCCTCCAGAAGCCTGGTTTTGATATCGTCCAGAACCGGGAAATGCTTCAGCGTCACGCTTTCCAGATCGTTGTGGAGAAGACGCAAAAGCCCCGGATAACAGCCGACGAACCGCGCTAGATTAGCTTCATCCCCCTTTGATGTCAATACCAAATTTCGGTAGACCCAGGCCGTGGAAACCGCGAATCCGGGGTTGATCAAAACATAGCCGACCGCCGGCTCGATGACGAAGTCGCTGAGCCGCTCCCCGATCCCTTCCGCCAGGGCGGCGCCGCCCCGGATGAAGAACGGCACGTCGGCCCCCAGCGGCAGGGCGAGCCGCTCCAGGGCGGCGCCGTCGAAACCGAGATCGAGCATGGCGTTCAGGGCCTTGAGCACCGCGGCGGCATCGGAAGAGCCCCCACCCAGCCCCGCCGCCGCCGGAATCCGCTTTTCGATTTCAATCCGCACCGCGACACGCTTTCCGGCTGCCTCCAGAATCCTGCGGGCGGCTTTGGCCGCCAGGTTTTCCGTCCCCGGCGGGAGTTCCAGGCCGGGGCATAAAACCGTCACCTGATCCCCCTTCTCCACGGCGATGCGGATCCGGTCGCAGAGAGAGACCTGCTGCATCACCATCCGCACCTCATGGTAACCGTCGGGACGGCGCCCCAAGACATGGAGGCAGAGATTGATCTTGGCCGCGGCCAAACAGCTTTTTTCCATTTTCGGAGTCTTTCCTCCCGGCTGGGGAAGCCGGCTGAAACCCTACTCCCAACGCCCGTTTTGGCCCCGGCGCATGACAATATATTCGATGTGCCCTTTATCGTTGATGAAGGAGGAGAGCAGCCAGCTGACCAGACCGATGACGAGGGAGCCGAGCAGCCCGGCTCCGAATCCATCCACATGGAAACCACTGACCACGCCGGAGACCATCAGCAGCAGGAAAGCGTTGATGACGAAGGTGAAAAGCCCCAGGGTCACCATGGTCAGCGGCAGGGTCAGGATCAGCAGGATGGGGCGGAAAAAGGCGTTGAGAAAACCGAGCAGCGCAGCGGCCATCAGGGCTGAGAAAAAACCCTCCACCCGAATGCCGGCAATCAGATAGGCGGCCATCATGACGGCCAGGGCCAGAAACAGCCAGCGAATCAGCAAACCCTTCATCACTTACCCTCCCCTGCCGTTTAGCGGAAAACGGCCCCGGTGCCAGAGGCCGGGCTGGCTCCATTGGTAAAATTGGAGAACAGTGTAGAATAATCTTTTGAAAAACAGAACCGCTTCTGCGACAATCGCGGCGATTTTCAACCTTTTTAAAAAAAACGGTCTATGCGTCTGATCATCGTCCGTCACGGCGAAACCGTGGCCAACATCCTTAGAATCATTCAGGGTCAGCGGCCGGGCGAGTTGAGCTCCCGCGGCCGCCTCCAGGCCCGGCTGCTGGGGGAGCGGCTCGGCGCCGAGCGGATCGACCGGCTCTGGTCGAGCCCACTGGCCAGAGCCGCCGACACCGCCGCGGCCATCGCCTGCCACCACGAACTTCCTCTTTGCGAAGTGCCGGAGCTGATGGAACGCCATTTCGGCATCCTCGAGGGGCAGAGTTTCGACGACTATTTCCTGGCCCTGGAACGGAGCGGCCTCCCTTTCCACCGGTTCCGCCCCGCGGGGGGGGAATCGCTTGAGGATGTGGAACAAAGGCTGTCCAGAGTGGTGGCCCGCCTCCAGTCCTTCCCCCCTGAAAAGACCCTGCTGATTGCAGCCCACAGCGTTATCAACAAAATGCTGCTCAAGATCCTGCTTGGGAAAAGTTACGAAGATTGGGAGGCCATCCATCAGGATAACGGCTGCGTCAACATCCTGGAAAGCCGTCCCGGCGGAAACAGCATGGAAGGGCTGCTTCTCAACTGCACCCGGCATCTGGCCGCCGCGGAGGGGGGCAATCCCCCTCCCGCCCCGGCGCCTATTTCCTGACCTTTCCTGCACGGGCAGGAGAATCCCGGGGTCAGCCATTCGAAAACTTTTTTATCCGGACCCGGTTCCGGCCATGGGAAAAGGAGAACGACATGAAACGCCGCGCAACGTTGGTGGCGATGGTGGTGGTTGGGATGGTTCTGCTGTCAAGCGGAACGGCCGTCGCGGAGCTCAAGGCGGAAAAGCTCTCCCTGACGCCGATGATCGGCGGCTACGTCTTCGAGGGAAATCAGCAAAGCGAGCGCCACGATGGCGCCTTCAGCCTGGCTCTCGGGTTCAACGCCACCAAAAACTGGGGAACCGAGTTCACCTTGAGCTATGTCGATTCCGAGAGCCGATACGGCAACCATTCCGACATCGACGTCTACCTGATCCGCTGGGAGGTCCTCTACCATTTTTGGCCGGAGAAAAAGCTGGTCCCCTATCTGGCGGCAGGAGGCGGCACCCTGATAGCCGACCCCGAGGGCCGCGATCCCGATCCCGACCTCATGGTTGACTACGGCGGCGGTCTGAAATACTTCCTCACCGAGAATCTGGCCCTGCGCGGCGACGTCCGCCACGTTTACGAAATCGACGACAAGTACAACAACCTGATCTACAGCTTCGGACTGCTGATCCAGTTCGCCGGGTCGAAGTGAGCCGTCAAGCCGGCCTCGGCTCCGGAGGTAGAGAACCCGCGGAGCTACCACTACCCAGCGGCCCCGTATTTTTTCATGTGATAGCTGCTATACTGACGTTTCGTGGATGTTTGGAAAAACAGTGAAAGGGGTTCCGGAATGAGTCCCAAGATCCTGGTCACCGGCGCCGCCGGCTTCATCGGCTTTCATCTGGCCCAACGGCTGCTGCGGGAGGGGCATGAGGTGGTCGGTCTCGACAACCTCAACGCCTACTACGACGTCAATCTCAAGAAGAGACGGCTCGCGCTGCTGGAGCAGCAGCCGGGATTCCGCTTTTTCAAGCTCGATCTGGCCGACCGGGAAGGAATCGCCGAGCTTTTCGCACGGGAACGCTTCGAGCGGGTGGCCCATCTCGCGGCCCAGGCCGGGGTCCGTTACTCCCTCACAAACCCCCACGCCTACATCGACAGCAACCTGGTCGGCTTCATGAACATCCTGGAGGGCTGCCGCCACCACCAGGTGGAACACCTTGCCTACGCCTCGTCATCCTCGGTCTACGGCGCCAACACCCGGATGCCCTTCTCCATCCACCACAACGTCGACCATCCGGTCTCGCTCTACGCCGCCACCAAGAAAGCCAACGAACTGATGGCCCACACCTATTCCCACCTCTACGGCCTCCCCACCACCGGCTTGCGCTTCTTCACCGTCTACGGCCCCTGGGGCCGGCCCGACATGGCGTTGTTTCTGTTCACCGACGCCATTCTCCACGACCGCCCGATCCAGGTCTTCAACCACGGCCGGATGCAGCGGGACTTCACCTACATCGACGACATCATCGAGGGGGTGACGCGGGTCCTGTTCCGCACCGCCGCCCCCAATCCGGACTGGGACGGCGCCGATCCCGACCCCGGCACCAGCAAGGCCCCCTACCGGCTCTACAACATCGGCAACAACAACCCGGTGGAGCTGATGGAGCTGATCGCCACCCTCGAAGCGTGCCTCGGCCGAACCGCCGAGAAGATCCTGCTGCCACTGCAGGCCGGCGACGTCCCCGCCACCTACGCCGACGTCGACGACCTGGCCCGCGACGTCGGCTTCAAGCCCGCCACCCCGATCCGGACCGGGATCGAGCGCTTCGTGGCCTGGTACCGGTCCTACTTCGGCCTCTGAAATCCGCTTTCAGCCTGGATTCCCAACCTGCCGGAATGACGTTTCCAGCGACTTTTGTACGAGGCTCTTCTGTTTCCAGGCTTTTCTTCGCGTCTTCGCGCCTTCGCGTGAGAAAAGGACTTGGGTTCTCTCCCGCTTGGCAATGGCCTCTTGCGAGCCGGGCAACGCCGCGTCAAAGCCGAAGGCACCAGTTTCCGGCCGCTGAGGGGTGCCGAAGCAAGCGGCCTAGAGTATTTTGCCGATCAGCCAATAGAGCAGCATCCCCACCAACACCGTCCCCCCCAGGCTGCGGGTTTTCCAGGCGAAGACCAGGGTCGGCAGCGACGCCAACAGCTCCGGCTTGCCGAGGCTGAAATCCGGGCCTCGCAGAACAGGGTCGGGGCCAGGGCAATGCCAAACCGCCGCAGCATGCCCCCCGAACAGGTGGAGACGGCGCGGCCTGCGGCCTCGGTGAGGTTGACGCGATCGAGAAACATCTCCACCTCGGCATGCCGTTCGCGGCGGCCGGTGCAGGCAAACCGCTCCAGCAAATCGGTTCCGGAGACGCCGGGGGAGGCCCCAATCTGCTGTGGAAGATAGCCAGGCCGGCGAAGCCGGCTGGATCAGCGAATCTCCGGGAACTTCCTAACTTCAACGGTTCTGCTGGTCAATGATTTCATCGACAAGCTGCATGAGGGCCGACCACGCCGGTTTGCCGTTGACCAGTTGCGCCGCCGCCCTGTCCTGGCTGGGACGGTCCATGTGCAGAAAAAGATAGTGTCGCAGGAAATCCCGCTTCTGAGCTTCGGACAGATCGCCGACGGAATCGTCGGCAATCGGCAGCTGAAACGGCTCTATCCCCATCTTGAAGCAGGCATATAGCACCGTCTTACACTGCGACCGTACCTGGTCGGGGTCGCACGAGCGGTTGCCGGTCAATTGCCGGATCAGTAATCTGAGCGCGGCCATGTTTTTCAGTCTATTGAGCATTGCCGTCGTCCTTTCCGGCAAGGTCTGGTGATGAGGAGACCAAGGTTTCGCCGCTGAATCGCTGGGCCAGCCGGACCGCGCCGATGGCATCGCTGGCGTAGCCGCTGGCCCCGATTTCATCGGCGTAATGCTGATCGACCACCGCGCCGCCGATCATGAACCGCACCCGCGAAAGCTCCTCGGCGCGGGCGAGATCGATGACCTTTTTCATTTCCACCATGGTCGTGGTCATGAGCGCGGAAAGGCCGATAATGTCGGCCCCATGATGTTTTGCGGCGCGGATGATGTCTTCGGCCCGGACATCCTTGCCCAGATCGATGACGTCGAAGTTATAGTTTTTGAGCATCAGGGCGACGATATTTTTGCCGATGTCGTGAATATCACCCTGCACCGTGGCCAGCACCACCTTCGGCCCTTTCCGTACCTCCGCCCCATTGGCGGCGTTCAGAAACGGCTGCAGAACGGCAAACCCCTTGCGCATGGTATCGGCGCAGGTGATGAGCTGTGGCAGGAAGTATTCCTTGCGGTCGAATCTGTCGCCGACCAGGTTGATGGCCGGGATAAGCCGGTCGTCCACCAGTAACCGCGGGGATTCGCCGTTATCAAGGGCGTTTCTGATGACCTGCTCCACGCCCTCTTCGTCGCCGTCCACCACCGCATCGAAAACCAGTTCGCCGGGCGTGCGGACGCCTTTTTTTTCCGGAGCGGAGCCGCTGCCCGCCTGCTGCCCGAAGCGGCCGATGTAGCGGCTCATGCGGGCATCCCGCGCGGCCAGGGCGTCCACGGCGCAGGCGGCGTTGAGCGTATATTCGCATGCCGTGTCGATGAATGCCGCGGTCAGCCCGCGGCCCGCGGCCATGCAGAGAAAGGTGCTGTCAAGCCATTGCCGCATTTCGAGACCATAGGTCAGATTCGATATCCCCGCCAGGGAACCGCAGCGGCCCGACCGCGCGCACCAGTCGATCAATTCGAGCGTACGCCGATGCGCCGCGGGGCCGCTCGCCGCGGTGAAAACCAGGCAATCCGCCAGGCAATCCTCCGGGGCGATGCCGTATCCGGCGGCACAGCAAACGATCTTTTCGATTCTTGCGATCGCCGCCTCCGTGCCCCCCCGTGTTCCTTTTTCATCCACCGGCATGCAGACGATCATGGCGCCGTAACGGGCGGCGACCTCGCACATGGCTTCCATGGCTCCGTTTTTCGCGCAGACGCTGTTGAGGATCCCCCTGCCGGGAAGCACGCGCAAGGCCTGCGCCGCGGCCTCGACATCGACCGTGTCAACGGCCACGGGCCTGCCGCAGGCCTTTACCGAAGCCAGCACGGCCGCCCGCATAGCCGCCGCTTCGTCGACTCCCGGCGCATGCACGTTGATGTCGATGATGGCGGCGCCCCGGCGCGCCTGTTCCTGCGCCATTTTCCTCACCAATGCCATATCCCCTTTGGCGAGGGCTGCCGCCAGGGCCGGATTCCCGGACGGGTTGATCCTGCCCCCGAACAGGGTCAGGGGGAGATCGGCGGCGATAAGGCTGGTTTCGCGGTAGGAAGAGGCGGCAGCGGTGCGTTTGCCGCCTGGCCCGGCAACGGCAAGGGCCGCGGTGCTGGCTTTGAGGGCGCGGATATAGTCGGGGTCGGTGCCGCAGCAGCCGCCCAGGATCGCGGCGCCCGCTTTCACCAGCTGCGGCATGTGGCCGCCGAACTCCCACGGCGACATATCGAAGGTCGTTTTGCCGTTGACGAGGCGCGGCATACCGGCATTGGGCTTGGCCAGGAGCGGCACGCCGGCATGGGGTTTCATGGCGGCGATGACGTATGCCATGTCCTGGGGCCCGGTGGAGCAGTTGCAGCCCACCGCGTCGGCGCCGAGGGACTGGAGGGTGACCAGGGCCGAAAGCGGATCGGAGCCGTTCAGGGTGCGGCCGTCCGTGCCGAAGGTCATGCTGACCATCACCGGCAGATCACAGCTCTCCCTGACCGCGATCAGCGCGGCGCGGGCCTCCTGCAAATCCATCATGGTCTCTATGACGAAGCCGTCAACCCCCCCGGCGAGCAGGGCCCGGGCCTGTTCGGCATAGACCGCCACGGCCTCCTCGAAAGGCAGGTCCCCGAAGGGCTCAATGAACATTCCGGTCGGCGCCAGGTCCCCGAAGACCAGGGCCCGGTCCCGCACCGCCTCGCGGGAGATGCGGGCCAGGGCGGTATTGATCTCCGCGGTCCGGTTTTCGAGTCCGAACTCCTGAAGCTTGAGCCGGTTGCCGCCAAAGGTGCAGCTGTATACGGCATCGCTGCCGGCATCCAGATAGGTGCGCTGGATTTCCTGCAGCACGCGGGGATTTTCCAGGACCCAGGCCTCCGGTGAAACCCCGGTGGGCATCCCCTTGCGGGCCAGTTCGGTGCCGGTGGCGCCGTCCAGCACCAGCACCCGCCGGCCGACCATCTTTCTGAAGGCATCCCTGGTCATGACGGCCCTCCGGAAAAGTTCCCGCGCCGCAGCAGCATGCCGGCGTCATGACCCCGCAAGGCGTTGCAGGCCTGGACCGTCGCCATGATGCTGTCCGACGAGGGATTGGCAATGGCCATGGTCAGGCCCCGCCCCATGGCCATGCCCAGAAACGCGCCGTTGATCCATTGCCGCTCGGGCATGCCGAAGGAGACATTGGAGAGCCCGACAATGGTATTGGCCTGGAGGGTTTGGGAACACCAGGAAATCAGATCGAGGGTATCCCTGGCCGCCTCGGGGTTGGAACTGATGGTCATGACCAGGCCGTCGACCACGATGTCGTCCACCGTGCAGCCGTAGGAGGCGGCGGCCGCCAGGATGGTATCGATGACCGCAATCCGTTCCCGGACCGTGGCGGGGATACCGGCATCGGTAAGGGGGAGCACGATGAACATGGCTCCGTATCTGGCCGCCGCCGGCAGGGTGCGCTCGATACGCTCCCGTTCCCCGGAGACGGAGTTGACCAGGGCGCGGCCCGGGTAGCGGCGCAACGCGGCCTCGGCCACCTCGGGCCGGGTGGTGTCGATGCACAGCGGCAGGGGCGACAGGCGCGACAAGAGCCCCACGGCGCGCAGCATCATGGCCATTTCGTCAATACCGGAAAGGCCCATGTTGACATCGAGCACCGCAGCACGCCGCTGCTCCTGCTCGATGGCAAACTGTTGCACCATGTCGAGACTCCCCTCCCGCAGGCTTGCCTGGAGCTGCTTTTTGCCGGTGGGATTGATGCGTTCGCCGACGATGGCAAAGGGATGCTCCGGACCCGGGAAGAGCGTGCTCCGGCAGGATGAAAGCGCGCTGAGTGACTTTTTCAGGGCGGGACGCACCGCTTCGCCGCAGATGCGGCCGCCCAGCGCCGCCATGTGTTCGGCCGTGGCGTGCCGGTCGCCGGCGACCAGGTTGGCCCCGGCGCGAACCAGCGCCGGCCCCAGGGCGGCGTACGCCTCCGGACCGCTGTCCCTTGTCGCGGGCACGGCGCCCAACGGCACGGTGGCGAAGGGTTTGACCGCGGCGATGATGGATGCGATGGCCAGGCCGGGGTCCCCAGCGCCGAACCCTACCGCATCGGCCTTCAGCGACTGGAGCGTCACCAGCGCGGAGACAGGGTCGGTGCCTCCCTGCGTGCGTCCCTGCGGGCCGATGCTCATCTCCACGATCACGGGGAAATCGCCGAGTTCGCGCAGGGCGATGAGCGCCGCCCGCGCTTCCTGGATGTCGTTCATGGCGGCGACGATAAAACCTTCGGCGCCGCCATCGGCAAGGGCCTTTGCCTGTTCCCCGTAGCAGGCCACGGCTTCCTCGAAATCGAGATCCCCGAAGGGCTCGATTCTCCTCCCAATGATCGAACAGGTGCCGAAAACGGGGAAACTGCCCAGGGTCGCACGGCAGCGGCGCATGAGTTCCCGGTTGATCTCCCCGGTCTGTGAGGCAAGGCCGAAGGCGCCGAGCCGCAGCCGGTTGGCCCCCGCGCTCGGACAGCGGACGATGTCGCAGCCGGCATCCCTGAAGCTGACAAGCGCCGAGGCGGCCACCTCGAAATGTTCCAGCAGCCATTTTTCGGGGCACTCCCGGGCACCGCACCCGGCTGTCGGAACGGCGTCGAGCAACAGCGGACCTCTTGCCGCCAATTGATGAAAGTCTTTGCGGTTCATGGATCCCGTACCGATGGAAACGCTGGTTCGATGCCCGCCACCGCGGTGACCGATTTTTCGGGAACGAGCATGAAACGCGAGGTGAGCTGCAGACCGAGGCGGTCGAGTTCGAGCAGCGCGTGGAACAGCTTCTGGTTCTCCAGGCTGAAATCGCCGAATCCGGGGGAAAACCGGTGCGGTGTAAGCCGTTCGGCGCTCCGGCTCACCTGCCCGCGGACGAATTCGTTGATCCAGCTCATGGCCGCATCCGCGCTCTGGCCTCCCACCGCATCGAGAATGACCGCGGTTGCCCCATCGCCGCGCACCATGGCGTCGGCAGCGGCCTCGACAATGGCGGGGCCGGCGGTGGAGGCCATCATGACGACGGCAAGGCTGTCCTTCAGCAAATCCGCCAGGGAGCGGCTTTTCAGCAGCGCTCCACCCTCCAACAGGATCCCGTCGTTGTTTTTCTCCACAATGGGGATGCGCCGCCAGCACCCCTGTATCTCACAAAGAGCGAAACTCGCCGCAATGGTTTCCTCCAGTTTTTCCCGTTGCCTGCCGGATAATACGGTCTTACTGCTGCGGTACCCGAGGCGCGTCAGTACCCTCTTTAAGGGTACTTCCATGGGGATGGATCGGAAAAAAACCACCGGTGCGATCATCCGTAGTAAACCTTGTCTTCAACGCGAAACTCGCGCAATGATTCCGGGGGCCTGCCTTCCCGCAGTGACGCGATCAACTCCATCCATTGCCCATCGCTCCATTCATGCACCCTTTTCCAGGCGGAAAACGAGGTGGCCCGGTTATAGCTTCGCGCATTGCCGTTTTGGTATACGCAGGCAAAGACCCGGAATCTACAGGCGCCGTTGCATCCGCATCGCGTCACCTTGATCCGGTCGTCGCCTTTGTCGCAGCCCATGGCCTTGACCAACGCCCGCACCTTCCCGGCCAGGTCGTCTGAATGGCAGCTTCGGCAGCGCTCGCCGTCGCAGATGAAAATTTGGGCCGCCGCAAACATTATCGGTTTTTCGGGATCAGCGGTTTCCGGCTTGCAGGCAAACCCCGCCGCCACCTCCGAACCCAGGGGATTTATCCTGGACATGCACTCTCCCTATGGATTTTTGTCGGGCGTGTTGCGCCGCAGCAGGTAGGTATCCATGATCCAGCCCTTTTCGGCCTTTTTGGCCTTGCGGATCCGCTCGATGTCCGGCAGCAATGCCTTCAGCTTTCCGGAGACGAGCACCTCGTCTTCCATGCCCAGGTAAGCGCCCCAATAGATATCGATGTCGTCGGGGAGGGAGCCCAGATCCATGTCGGCATCAAGAAAGACCACCAGATTGTCCACATGGTCCGGGAAGCCCCCGGCCAACCGGCGTCCGGTCGTGATCTGTATGGCTTCGCCGATGCGGTTCAGCGCGATCCGGTGCCGTGCCGCCAAGGCCTGCATGCTGCTGATGCCGGGAATGACTTCATACTCGAACCTCACCCGGCCTTCGGCAAGGATACGCTCCAGAATCGGCAGCGTGCCGTCGTACAGCGCCGGGTCGCCCCAGACCAGAAACGCCCCGCATTCGCCCTTCTTCATCTCATCGGCGATCAGCGACCGGTAGAGATCCCCTCTTTTGGCGCGCCAGGAGTCCACATCCGTCCGGTAGCAAGGGTCGGCCGCGTCGCGCACCGGATCGGGCACTTCGACCCACCGGTAGGCCGGGTTCACGATGAAGCGTTGACAAATCTCTCTGCGGATGCGGTTCAGATCGCCTTTTTCCCGCCCCTTGTCGACGATGAAGAAGACATCCACCTGGCTCAACGCGTTGACGGCCTGGATCGTGAGGTAATCGGGATTCCCCGCCCCGATGCCGATCACCAGGATTTTTTTCGTTGCGCGTGGTTCTCCGGCCATGGCCAGCCTCCGTTTTTAAGCAAATCTTTGTGCGGGTCATCGGGCACCCCTTTAACATGTCTTGCCACCCTCAAGCATCGGGACCGACAGTCCTGCCCGGCTCCCGAAAAAACCGCCGCTCGGCATGTTCGGCCTTTTTGCCGGTGTTGAAGGAGGTCACCGGCCGCAAGTAGCCCATGACCCGGGTCCAGACCTCGCAAGGCTGGCGCTTTTCCGGAAGAAGTTCAGCGCCCGTGGTTTGCCCGCTGCTCAGGTTGTCCCCTTGCTGTTTGAGTTGCCGTCCCAGCTCACGGTCGCAAAGGGGGCAGAAGGGATGCTCCCCGCTGAGATAGCCGTGGATCGGGCAGATGGAAAAGGTCGGGGTGACGGTGATGTACGGCAGCCGGAATTGCTCCAGGGAACGCCGGACCAGGGTCTTGCACGCCTCGATGGAAGAGACCTGCTCCCCCAGGTAGAGGTGCAGCACCGTGCCGCCGGTATACTTGCCTTGCAGCTCTTCCTGGCGCCGCAACGCCTCGAAGGGGTCGTCGGTAAACCCCACCGGCAGTTGCGAAGAGTTGGTGTAGTAGGGGGCCTCGGCGGTGCCGGCCTGAATGATGCCGGGAAAGCGTTTTTTATCTTCGCGGGCGAAACGGTAGGTGGTCCCCTCCGCCGGGGTTGCCTCCAGGTTGTACATGTGGCCGGTCTCATCCTGAAAGCCGACCATCCGCTCACGCAGGTGGTCCAGCAGCTTCACAGCCAGCCCGTGCCCCTCGGGAGTGGTGATGTCCTCCCGGTCGGCGGTGAAATTGCGGATCATTTCGTTCACCCCGTTGATGCCGATGGTGGAGAAATGGTTGCGCAGGGTGCCGAGATAGCGCTGGGTGTAGGGAAAGAGGCCGCTGTCCATTCGCCGCTGGATCGCCTTGCGCTTGATCTCCAGACTGTTTTTCCCCAGTTCCAGCAGCTGGTCGAGGCGTCTGTACAGGCCCGTCTCATCCCCCCGGTGCTCATACCCCAGGCGGGCGCAGTTGATGGTGACCACGCCGATGGAGCCGGTCTGCTCGGCCGAGCCGAACAGGCCGTTGCCCCGCTTCAGGAGCTCCCGCAAATCCAGTTGCAGGCGGCAGCACATGGAGCGGACCATGTTGGGCTTGAGTTCCGAGTTGACGAAGTTCTGGAAGTAGGGGAGGCCGTATTTGGCGGTCATCTCGAAAAGACATGCAGCGTTTTCGCTCTCCCAGGGAAAGTCGGGGGTGATGTTGTAGGTGGGGATCGGAAAGGTGAAGACCCGCCCCTTGGCATCCCCGGTCGTCATCACCTCGATATAGGCCCGGTTGATCAGGTCCATCTCCATCTGCAGTTCACCGTAGGTGAAGGGCATCTCCTTGCCGCCGATTACGGGCACCTGGTGCTTCAGGTCGTCCGGGCAGGTCCAGTCGAAGGTCAGGTTGGTGAAGGGGGTCTGGGTCCCCCAGCGGGAAGGGACATTCAGGTTGAAAATCAACTCCTGGATGTTCTGCCGAACCTCGTTGTAGGAGAGCCGGTCCGTGCGCACGAAGGGGGCCATGTAGGTGTCGAAGGAGCTGAAGGCCTGGGCTCCGGCCCACTCGTTCTGCAGGGTGCCGAGGAAGTTTACGATCTGCCCCACGGCGCTGGACATGTGCTTGGGCGGGGAAGCCTCGACCTTGCCCGGCACGCCGTTGAACCCTTCGGCCAGGAGCGTGCGCAGGGACCATCCGGCGCAGTAGCCGGAGAGCATGTCGAGGTCGTGGATGTGGATGCTGCCGTCCCGGTGGGCCGCGCCAACCTCCGGGGGATAGACGTGGTTGAGCCAGTAGTTGGCCGTCACCTTGCCGGATACATTGAGGATCAGCCCGCCCAGGGAATACCCCTGGTTGGCGTTGGCGTTGACCCGCCAGTCGGACTGATCGAGATATTCGTTGATGGAGGCGGACACGTCCACCACGGTCTTCTTGTCCTGGCGGAGCTTGTGGCGCTGCTCGCGGTAGACCGCGTAGGCCCGCAGGGTGGCGAAATGATTGGCTGAAATCAGGGCCTGCTCGACGATATCCTGAATCTGTTCCACCTGGGGAACGGCCGCGGAAAAGCGATGGCGCAGGACCTTGAGCACCTGCCGGGTCAGAAGCCACCCCTCCTCCTCATCGAACTCGCCGGTGGCGCGCCCGGCCTTGAGAATGGCCGCCTGGATCTTGGCCTCATCGAACGGCGCGGTCGTGCCGTCACGGCGAACGACCTGAACGGGAATCGGCGGAAGATGCGGCACCGTTGCGGGGAACGACGACAGCTGCATGGGAACGCTCCTTTCAAGGTGGCTGGTTTCCCGGGGAAAGGAACAGGTTAGCACAGAGCGAAAAAAGTCCGCATGCGCCGAAGCGACATGCGGACCTTCCGAATTCAAAGCCCTGTCTGCCGGATACCACGCTCCCGATCCCCGGGGAGTTCTTCCAGGCCCGCACCAGGGTCCTCTCTTCGCTGGCTCGTCTTCGACGGCCCAACGTACCTGTTGGTACGCCTCACCATCTTCGCCCGCGCCGCCTTGAGGTTCTCCTTGATCCAGACCCGGCAGTAAGTGTGGCTTCAATCAAAGGCAGGTCTTCTGGCTCGCGATTCATCCTCCGGGCAGTCTTCCCGATCAAGGTGATCAGTGACCTCTTGGCCCTTTGTCCTCGCTCACAGCGGCGGGTCCGCGGGGGAATGGCCCAACCATCGAGCGTCACCCCTCTTCCCTATCAAGCCCTCGCGGGCACCCTGATCGAATATTTAATTTTCCCTACATATAGTCATGAATTAATATCACACTACTATATATAGCGTCAATCGGTTTCTGGCCGGGATGAAGGCCCAGCCGCGGTAAAAGTCACCGGGTCATGGTCCGACAACTCCCTACCTCATGATTTTAAAACCGGTCTGCCAACGGGAAATATTCAATAGAAGCAAAAAGGGAGAGAACCCCTTGGACGCGGAGCAAAAACAGGTTGGTTTTTTCCCATTACCGTGACGCTGGAGGCACCAACAGAACGACAAGCCCGGCAAAGATCAGGCATATGCCGCTGAAGCCTTGCAGGTGAAGGGTTTCACCCAGAACCACGAAACCCAGGGTTGCGGCGGTCATGGGCTCTGCCAGGGACAGGGTCACGGCCGAGGCAACTTGCACCGTCCGCAGGCCGCGAGCGAAAAGCCAGTAGGATAGGGCCATGGTCGCGATGCCGAGATGAAGGACCACCGCGAGGGAACGCGGCTGAAAGAGCCAGGAGCCGTCACATGTCAGCAACAGTGGCGAAAGAAGGAGTGCTCCGGAGCAAACCACTACCGTCATGATAGCGTCAGGCGAATGCTGTTCCAGCAGACCTTTGATGACCAAGGTGTAGCTTGCGTAGGAGATGCCGGCCGCGACAGCTAAGGCGATGCCCGCAGTATCGATGGTGACGTTGCCGCCGCTGAAGCTGAGAAGCGCGCAACCGGCAATAGCCAGGATGGTGGCCAGAATCCACCGCCGGCTGAGCTGTTCCCGACGGAAAAATTTTCCCAGCAGACCCCCGCAAACCGGAGCGCTACCGATGCCGACAATGGTTCCTACGGCCACGCCGGTTTTAACCACGGCAGCGAAAAAACAGACCTGGTAACTTGCGGTAAAGGCCGCGGCCAGGAAAACCTGTTTCCAGTTCCAATCTTTAAGACGTCCCAGATCGCGGCGGTAGAGGGATAAAACAAGCAAGGCGATGCCGCCGACCAGGAGACGCAGGGCACCGATAACTCTGGGGTCGAACCCAGCCGGAGCAAAGACTTGTGCCGTGCCGGTGGTCCCCCAAAGGAGAGCAGCGCCGAGAATATACCAGGCGCCCGAAGAATGCTTTTCTTTCGTCATTTTTTCAACATTGCATTATTCGCCTGGTTTATTCATGAGGCTTGGTCGCAAAAGCGTCAAGTGTGGCCAAATCAAGTCAAGCCCAACAATCGGCTCCCGCCCGTCGGAGCTGTGCAGCGGACAGGCTACAGGCATGTCCACGCCGCACTTTGCAGAGTAGAGGGGGGCACGGTTCGAGTTGGTGAGCTGCGGCAAAGGTATTCGTGAATAATCCGGATTGAAAGTTCGAAAAAACCGCAGAGGGTTGTATTCCCTTTTTGCCCTTGCTGCAATCATTTTTGGTTTCGGATGGGGTGTCCTCGCTTTTCGTTTGCAGGGCGGTATCGGGACGGCTTTTTTTGTAAAGAAAAAAGGGGTTCTTATTAATAGTTCCGCAATGTTTTGGCGGTAGGACCTAAAAAATTATGTAACCATTCAGCTTCATCTAAAAACATGAAACCTGATGCAACAGGGATAAAAGGGATGGAGAATGGTTAAAAAAGTAAATGGTTTTTCCCAAACTCCATTCGGTTTTGGTTTGCTTTGGTCTTTCTTCGCGCCTTCGCGTCTTCGCGTGAGGCAAGGTCTATGGTTTCACGCCCGCTCGTTTCACTCGCTCAAGACGCCGAGGCCGCAAAGGAAAGCATCCCGTTTTTCTTCTCTTTGCGGCCTTTGCGATCTTGCGGTAAAAGATCACGGCAATGGTGAATAGTTACAAAATTATTACAAATCCCGCCAAGCAATAATGGGAACCCCCCGTTGGAAAGCTTCCAGGGAAGTTGGCCCAGCCGGGGGTTGCTTTTCAAATGGTTGCAGGTAGGCCCGCTCGCCAGCATGGCCCAGGCTCACTGGGGCAGATCAATAGCCTGGCGGAGTTCTTCCGGTGAATACCTACCGGCCACTGAGGGGTGCCGCTGCCAGCGGCTATTCAGGCTGTTGAAAAACCAGAATTTGGACCCTCAGACAAGGCGCGATGGTTTTGAAAAGTGCAGCATTTACAACAACATGTGAGCATTTGCAAAATCTTAAGCAACGCCGCATAAGGGCCAAAGGCGCAGTTTTTAGACAGCCGGCTAGAGGATTTTGCCGATCAGCCAATAGAGCAGCATCCCCACCAGCACCGTCCCCCCCAGGCTCCGGGTTTTCCAGGAGAAGACCAGGGTCGGCAGCGCCGCCAACAGCTCCGGCTTGCCGAGGCTGAAACTCCGGGCCTCGCAGAACAGGGTCGGCGCCAGCAACGCCGCCAGGATCGCCACCGGGATCAGGGCCAGCCAGTCGATCAGCCACTGGGGCATCCGCCGCCGGGCGAGATAGAGCAGCGGCAGGGCGCGGGGGAGATAGGTGACCAGCCCCATGGCGGAAAACAGGAGCAGGTAGTCGAAAAAGCTCATGCCCCCCTCCGCGAACGCCTCTGCAGCAGGAAGCCGATGGTCGCGGCGCTGACCGCGGCGCCGACGATGTAGGAATCGCCGGGGATCAGCAGATACCAGGCCACGGCGAGGAGCGCCGAAACCAGTCCGGTGACGATCTGGAGCCGGCTCTTGAGCTGGAACACCAGCAGGCAGATGAACATCCCGGTCAGGGCGTAGTCAATGCCCAAAGCGCCTTGGGGGACGAACTGGCCGACCAGGGCGCCGCAGACCGTGGCCAGAATCCAGACCGCGTTGGCCAGATGGTTGACGAGCAGGGCCCGCCACCGCTCCCAGTCCCCGTCCCGGAACCGGGTCAGGTTGACGGCGAAGCTCTCGTCCGTGACGCCGTAGGCAAAAAGGGCCAGGAACCTCCGGCTCACCCCCTGGAGATAGACCGCCAGGGCCGAGCTCATCAGCACGTGGCGCAGGTTGACGACGAAGGTGGTGGCGACGATGGCCGCCACCGAGGCCCCGGCCCCGAGCATGGCGACGCAGATGAACTGGGCGCTGCCGGCAAAGACCAGGACCGACATCATGGCCACGGCCCACCACGGGATGCCGGCTTTTTGGGCCAGCACCCCGAAGGCGAGCCCGATCGGCAGATAGCCGAGGCAGATCGGCCAGGCCGCGGCCATCCCCTGGCGCAGCAGCTTGTTGTCGCAATCCTTTTGGTCCATGAAAACGCTCCCCGCAAACCCGGCCCGCTCCGGGCGGACATTACCTTACTACAGCGCCCCGGTTTTTAAAACAGGCGCCGTTGCCTCCAAGATGCACGGCTGCTATACTGGCCCACCCAATCCTTCACGAGGTATGGCCATGCCGGGACGATCCTACACCCTGACGGTGCGTTACGCTGAAACCGATGCCCAAGGGGTGGCCCATCACGCCAACTACCTGACCTGGTTCGAGGAAGGGCGCTCCGAGTTCCTGCGCCAGGCCGGGATGAACTACAGCGACATCGAACGGGCCGGCTTTTTCGTGGTGGTGGCCCACGCCGAAATCGCCTACCGCGCTCCCGCCTTCTACGAGGACCGGGTGACCGTGACCACGGTTCTCGACAAGGCCCGCTCCCGCATCCTGAAGTTCAGCTACCGGGCCGTCAACCAGTACGGGGTGGTGCTCGCTGAAGGCTGCACCGTCCACGTCGTGATCGGACCCGACCGCCGCCCCACCTCCCTCCCCCCGGAATGGCTCCAACGCCTCGCGTCCCTGGCAGAGGGCTAGCCCGCCGCCAGAGCTACCATCTAAACTGGACGAGGATATTTTCGTCAGAATTGGCGGGTGGGGAATTGGTGGGCTTATTGGGATTGCCGGGAAGGGTGAAGCGCCCGTAGAGCGGTGGCCCTGAAGCGATGATAAATTGGGGGTGTTTTGGGTTCCCGGTGTGTTACATCAGGAAATTATCCCGCAGATTTTGAAAGCTCATCCCTGAATTCGGACAAGGCTTCAGCTTCAATACTGCGGGAGGAAGCTAGCTTTTGCCAATTGATCTCATCCCCCACGAGTTCCAGCAAAGCGACCCCACGATCTTTGAACCACGTGGTAACTTTGAGCAAGGGTATGCCATTTTGACATAGGGTTTTCGCTATCTTGACGAGCAAGGGTTCTTGGTTTCCAAGACAATCAATAATATATGCGACCTGTTTTTGAAGGTCATCTCCAAATATAAAGGGGGCATGGGCAACACAACGCAAGATGGTCCGTTCCGTTACACCCAAACTCCGGCGATGCCATAAAAAAACGGCACCACAAACCAGACGGTCCCAAAAAGATACTTTATCTGAAATTAGGCTTCCTTCCCATAAAAGGGCACCAAGCCCGGCTTCAATCAACGCCACACTTCCGAGCAGGGGATCACAGAAATCGCGTTCATACCGATGCCATGCTACCTCTCTCTGGAGCCAAAGGTCTCTCCACGAATTTTCCCATCTTGTGGCGGCCCGAGGTGACCATGCCAGAGCCCTACCCGCCCATTGGCCAAGCCATCCAAGTTCCCAATCGGAAGAATATTCCCCCAACCAGGAAGCGAGCTCTTCGTCAGGGGAAAATTCACCGCCTTTGGGTAAACAGAGGACACAAAAATCTTGCCATTGGCTTTCCGCAGATGTCTCTTCCAATTTCCCGGGGTTACGAACCTCCTCGATGAGCATGTCGCCCAGCAAGCCGTGCCATCCAACGGATCGCTTATCAATCTCCATCCCAGCCAAAGCTTTTGTAGCAGCTTTCAAAATAAATGGCTGCAACGCTTCACTGGCTTGTTTCAAAGAACGCCGAAACTCTTGGGTGAGGTGTTTCTGGAATTCTAAAAGGACCTGTACTCCCCATGACCCTCGGCTACAGAGCACCCGAAAAACCTCTACAAGACCCGTCAGTATCTCCTTATTTTCTTCAAGGGAAGGTTTCTCTTTTCCTGCAAATGGAGGTTGAAAAATGTGGTAAAGCCCAGCCAAACCGACAGTAATGCCACACGCCTTTGTCCATCCACCGCTATCATCAAAAATGGGAGACGCTGTTTCAAACAGTTGATGAAATCTAGAGAAAGAGAAGTCATCAGGAAATTCGAAAAAAGAAAATTTCGCTGAAGGAAGGGGAAGTGCATCAAAGGCCTGCACCCACTCCGGGGCGTCGGCGCGCAGTAAAAGCACTACAGGATATATCGATTCCCGCAGGATATAGCTGTGCCAATTTACAACTCGCCAAACTTGGTAAGGATTTACTTCGTCGGCCCATGCTCTCCTTTCAGTCTGAAAATACCTTCGATCCAGGGAAAACATGGCCCGTTCCTCTCTCCAACCATCGGAGTAAAGGAATTTTCGGATATACGCTTCCCGCTGGGGTGCATCAGGTTCCAAGTGCTCGGCAACCCGCTTTTCAAACGCGTCAAAAAAAGCCTGATTGTATTCAAATACCAATGCCGCAAGGCCCACATCCCACCAAAGGGCTTCTGTGTCAAACAGGGAATCGGCTACAGCCCGGCCCATGAGAATAGAAGCAGAAGCATGCATAGTGGCGGCCTCCCCACCACCCTGTGGATTGGCGGCCAATCGACGGAAGCCTTCTCGCAGAAAATCTGCCTCCCCTGTAAGCATCGGCAAAACGACGTTGAGCAAGCCATCCAGAGGCAACGTTGCAAAAGAGCATTCTTTTTCTACTAAATTCCGGTCCTGGCTAGCGTAGCCCAGCCACCATTCAGCAATAAGCGAATTAAGTTTCTCCACTGCTGGAAGAGAGGCAACTAATTCTCTCGCAGCACAAGACACCTCCATATCAAGGAGTTTTCCTTTTATCATGATGATTAGAAATCCATTCTTCAAAAGGGATGGTGCTTTTTTGACTCCAAACACTCTCGGCAGCATTTATGACCGGCTCGGGATCAGGAAGACGCAGAGCCAAGCTACCTCTGCTCCCGAACTCGTTCAGGGAAGAGCCAATCGCCCAGACTGCCCGATCAGAAACGATAAACCGGTCATGAATCGCCGCCTTTTCTCCCGGCATGACTTTGATCTCATAGGTGGGAAATTTCCCGGCCAGTTTCCCTTTCAATTCCTCCAATGTTTTTCGAAGGGCATCCCCCTCGCATTTGTCATTATTGCCCTGACGGCAAAAAAATGAAATGTGTAAAACTTTCAGAAAAAACTGTAAGAGCCAACTCTCAGAGAACAGATTTTTATTTTTACTCGCGGCAGTAGTATCTCGTTCACTTTTTAAAAATTTTGCGGATGTCAAAATTCTTAGCGGGACTCCCCAGTCACGGACTGCACCAAAGAAAGTTAAAAAGTCCAGCGCACAAAAATATGGATCGACGATCCAAGCAACCTTGGTCGCCCGGTTAATCCGAGACCGGATATACTCTCGGGCACGTTCGATCTCTTCCTCTTTTTGTTCGCGACATGAGAACTTCCCGGCGTCGAACCAAACCTGATCATACTTTTTAGCCTCTGCCTGCCTTTGCCGCCGTTGTTCTTCCCACTCTTGGGCACTGAGCTCGTGGTTTTCGCCTACAATCATCTCCATTCTCTTCTCAGACTTTGCCTTCACTTGTCTCGATTTGTTCCGGACTTTATCTTCAATATTGAGTTCCACTCCGAAATCCGGGACCGCCATGGTGAGATGAGTGGTGCGAAGAAAATTCTGCGACGCTGTGGCATAGAGGATACCCCGCTCTCTGTCATGGATCTCCGTAGCTACTTTCCCCACCCGCTGGCCGAAATCGAGTCTCGCCAGGCCCATCGAAAATGATGATTCGAGGGTAGCGCCCAACTCAGCATCAGAACATGTTACCTTTATCCCGGAGCAGGATTGCCCTTGCCTGGGATAAACTCGAAGTAGAACCGATTCTTTTGAGGCGTCTTCCGGATCTGACCAAAGACGCTCGTCAACCGCCCTGAACACCGGGTTCGGAGCTACCAGTACAGCACCTCCCCAATATTCAGGGTACTTCATTAGATCGAAAGAGAGTCGAGGTGTAAGCCACTGGGCGGATTTGGAGGCACAAGTTTCCGCAGAAACAAACGCAACTTTCTGCGGATCAAGGGCCAGTGCCTCATGATAACGTGGGCAAACCTGCCAGCCAGCAAAATAGGGCGGGTTGTTTCTGCCAACCACTGCAACTCGCAAATGCGGGTGGAAATCCGTTTCCTGGCGAGGGGTCACAACAGCCTTCTCCATCGGCTTGCCACCGTCAACGATATTGATCAGCCTGCCTTCATCAAGTGCCACATAAAATCGGAGCCCCTCTGCCGCCGATCGCGTAACTTTCTGGTATCCGACACTCCATTCATCGTCGACGGCCTTCTTGTCCATCGGGGTATCGGCTTCAGGAAAAAATTCTTTGGGCAAAAATACGATGAGGGCAAAAAGGTGATGAATAACTTCGTTTTTTATAGCCCAGGCAAGGGAAATCTCCGCCTTGTCGTAGTCCCGCTTAATCAGCTCCAGTGGATCGTTCATTCCACCCATCTTCCACTCAGCACTTGAACGGAGATTGCTTCACCCGTTTCTATTGCCCACACCTGTTTCCCTTCTACTCATCCTTCAGGTTTTCCAGATACGCCACCAACTCGTGGACCTCGGTTGAAGGGTCCTCCTCGCCGGTTTGGCGGGCATCCGCCAAAGCGCGTGCACCCCGGGTCTTGGCATCCGGCAGATTCGGGAGCAGTTGCAAAAAAAGCCCCTGCATCCCTTTCGAATATCCAGGCAGTTCTCCTTTCAGTGCATGCTCACAGTTCTGGGCCGCGGTCCTGGAACCAGTACGGAAGAAGGGGGCTCGGATGTATTTGAAGTGGAGAAGCAGCCAATATTCGAAGGCTGGGTTGGAAACTGCGGTGGAAAAGCCCGCCGTTTGCGCCTGGCTGCAAGCGTCGGTAAAATTGACATGCTCATCCCGATCGAATACGCAGTAAACGCGGTCGTAGCGCTCGCCTTGTTGTATCTCCATCTTCTGCAACTGCTTACCGGTCCGCACCACGGAAACCGGATCGTTCCCCACTCCCGGTGTGATCTCCACATTAGCGGTGCTGAGGCGAAAATGGCGACAAAGCTCACGAAAATAGTTCCGCTCTGTCTTCTCCCCTTCACAGACGACCAACACCCGGTCGTAAGGCTCCCGCCGGGGGCGGCGCCGTTTGAGGTCGGCGGCGCTGTGGCCGCGCCTTTTAGGAGGCACGTTCCTGCTCCTTTCCATTGCCGCCCATGGCGAGATCGACTTCCCGGAAATAGGGGAGTGCGCCGTAGCGCCCGGCAAGATAGCTGCGTTCCAGGTTTTCCAGACCTTTCCGCGGACTGAAATCGGTCAGTGGGAAAATTCGGCTGGCCTGGGTATTATCGTCCTTTTCACAAAACCAGATCTGGTCACGCCGGAAGACATCCTGACTCAGAATCGAAGTTTCATGAGTCGAGAAAATGAGTTGGGCGTTTTTTGGGTTGGTTCGGCTGTCATGGAACAAGTCGACCAGAAACTTCACCAAATGAGGGTGAAGGTTGTCGTGGAGTTCATCAATCACCAGCACATACCCATGCTCCAAAGTATCCAGCCAGGGGCCGGCAAAGCTGAAAAACTTTCGCGTGCCATTGGATTCATGTTCAAAATCGAGCTCGACCTGCCCTCCCTGCGCAGTGGTATGCACGGTTTTGAGAGCATTGATCTCTTTGCCGGCGAATTCCTCGATAATGCCCTGCCTCAAAGTAGCCGGCATGTCGGCAGGAAGCTGGTGCGGATCAAACTTCCTTCTTTTAACGAGGAGATCCGCCACACCGAGGTCCGCAGCCCGCAAAAAGGCCAGCACCCTCTCCTTCGATGCATCTTTTTCGCACAATGAGGCCGTAAAAACAGAATCCAGACGATTCATGACGACATGCAACGTACTTTGGAACCAGTCGAAGATAGGTTGCAATAGAGTGCTGTTGAGTTGCACCGCTGTTGAAAAAAACAGTGCATTGGACCGGGTCGCTTCCTGCCAGAGCTGTTTCTGACCGGTCAGTTTGTCTCCCATCTCCCAAATGTAGTCCTGCCCAGCGTCATCATAGGTTCGGTTGAACCAGCGCTGCATGCGCCCCTTGGGAAAGGCCATCAGCCACTCTTCGTGAACCCGGTCCTGGGTAGCGCTGAAGCCGTATTGGTAGCGGGTATCGCTGACGAGAAAAACCACCTCGAATTCAGTCGGCTCCTGGTTCGTCGATTCATCGAACAGAAAAGGGGTCACCCCGATTTTCTCACCCCGCTGAGAAGCGGCCGCCGAGTCGACGACAACTTGCCTCATGACAGACAACGCCCTCAGCAAGTTCGATTTACCAGAGGCGTTTGGGCCGTAAATGGCGGCCGCCCGCAGCAGCGGCAACGAGCCCCCAAACTGCGGTTCAAAGGAATGGGTGCTGCCATGTTCATCCCCTTTGCCCCGCACCAGACTCAAGGTCTGCCGATCGCGAAAAGAGCGGAAGTTTTTGACGGAAAATTGGATCAGCATAGCGTGCCTCCTCTTCACTTCTTTTTTAAAACAATTTTTCGTCAATATTTGCAGAAAATCAAGAATAAATTCATATCAGGACCTATTTACAACGCAAAAATTGGAAAATGAGCCTTAAGGATATGCCCCTCCCCCCGGAATGGCTCGAACGCCTCGCGTCCCTGGCTGAGAGCTAGCCCCACGAAACCGACCGCCACTCCTTTCTGGTGGTCCTCACCGAAGCCGGGGAAAGCATTTCGCCCGCCCTCCCGAAACCCGCCCCGACAGCCGCCGGAATAAAGCTCCGCCCCGCCCTTCCCGTTTTCCGTTGCCCCGACCTCCTGTAACAGCCTGGAAAAACGCAATTTCCCGTCATTTTTTTATTATCGGTTCATAATTTTTTTGTTAATGTTATTTGGAAATACTCATAACAAGAGCCAGAGCGAACAGGGTGAGGTGCCCCCATCCTTAGGACAGGTTGACGGTAAGGTGAGGGTGGATCATCATTGGGGCCATGCCGCCATAGAGATTGTGGAACCGGGTTAACCGGGTTTGGGTTTCTGCCAATAGGCCTCATCGGGCCTCCGGTCGTCAAAACAGGGGCGGGCCCTTCCATGTTGTCATTGTGAACCCAGCGTTCAATTCCCTGCTGGACCTCGCTCCCGGTTTCAAAAGCATGCATGTAAACGCACTTGTTCTTCAGAGAGCGGCAGCGTCGTGTGATCATCACGTCGCCCATTCAGCGTCCTATGCAAGCTCTGGAGATGTGATATAGTCGATTTGAAATACAAATCAGATGAAATTTCGCATAAAAATGTCTACGGGGAATTTAAAGTTGTTCCTGATGAAAAAAATTGAGACATCAAACTTAAGAGTTTATTTGTCAATTTTTCACTGAACGGAGGGACAATTTTATGCCGAAAGTCCTGAGGCTGTCCGTCGCCAACAGCGGCGATATGGATTATCCCCTTTCCGTCGATCGTGGTTTTTTTGACCAGAGCAAATCTAGAAAATGGCACTGGGGGGATGAACAAAACCCTTGGGAATTGCTGGATAGAGTAAACGGTGCGGCATGGATCATCGATTTTGGTGGAAATGTTGTCGACGTGAACAACCGGGCGGTTGAGGTATTGGGGTATTCAAAACATGAGCTGCTCGACATTGGGCTTTGTGGTATCGATTCCTCCCTCAGTAAAGAGCAAATACAGACACTCGTGAAAAGAATGCCGGCGGTAAAGGCGCAGATCTTTGAGACATCGCACCGGGCCAAAGACGGCAGGGCGATTCCCGTGGAGGTGTACTCCAGCCTGGTGATGTACCAGGGGAAACCGGCCATATTGAGCATTGCGAGGGATATCACCGAACGCAAAGAGGCGCAGGATCGCTTGCAGAGAACCCTCGAAAATCTCAGGAAGGCGATCTCCACAACCGTTCAGGTCATGGTCTCCGCCGTGGAGATAAGGGATCCCTACACAGCCGGTCACCAGGCCCGGGTCGCGGACCTGGCCCGAACCATCGCCATGGAAATGGAACTGCCCCATGAGACGATCGAGGGTATTTGGATGGCGGGTTCCATCCATGACATCGGCAAGCTTTCCGTTCCGGCGGAGATCTTGGCCAAGCCGGGGAGGCTGACGACCTTTGAGCTTTCCATGATCCAGGAGCACCCTCGGAAGGGGTATGAGATCCTCAAAAATGTGGAGTCACCCTGGCCTTTGGCGGAAGTCGTCTATCAGCATCACGAACGGATAAACGGCTCCGGCTATCCGCGAAGCCTGAATGGGGCGAGGATTCTCATAGAATCCCGTATTCTCGCCGTGGCCGACGTCGTGGAGGCCATGGCCTCACACCGTCCCTATCGCTCTGCTTTGGAATCCAATGCGGCCCTGAATGAGATTGGCAAGAACCGGAATATCCTCTATGACCCGGAGGTTGTGGACGCCTGCCTGCGGGTGTTTCGTGAGAAAGAGTATTATTTTCAGCAGGGATATGCGGCGCCCTGAACCATGATGCCCAACCCGGGGTTTCCAGTTTTTGAAGGGAGACCCCATGGGAAGCGAAAAGGAGACATTCTACAGCCCCAGCGAAGACCCTCCAGAGCAGCCTGATCCTCGGCCTGGTGCTGATCTGGAAACCCGACCTGATCCATCACCCCCACGACCCTCATCACGATGAGCACGACCCCACCCCGAAAACAGGTTCCCGCTTTTGGGTTTTCCCCCTTTCGTGTATTCCGTGGTTCCCGCCTTTCCCCTGAAGGGGGACGGTTCCCGGCGGGCAGGTCTTTTTAAAAAAAAGCGGCCCCGGTTTTTCAACCGGGGCCCATGGCAATAGTGAGGATTTCCACCACCGGAAGCATGGAGTCGCCCGGCGTCAAAGGCGGGCTCCATCCTCCCGGCAGTTCGTAGAATCCAGCTCGCCGCCGCGCAGCGATGCGGCCAATTGCCTGAGGCGTTCGGCCAGTTCGAAACCGTCCACTTCCTGATGGCCCCACTCGGCCAGCGTCGATTGCAGGATGGCGGCAGCCTGTTCCCGTCCCCGCCGCTCCCGCCCCAGGGCCGTAAGGCAGCCGTTGAGCCCGGCCTCCAGGGAGCGCAGCCGATCCCGGCCCCGGAAGGTGACCCGCTCCCGGGGCAGCTCCCCTTGGGCCGCGGCGTTGAGAACCCGGTCGAGCTTCAGCAGCGGCCCGGCCAGGGAATGGGTGAAGCGGATCGACCAGGCCAGGATCGCCAGGACCAGGACCAGGACCGTCAGGGAAAAGGTCCAGAGGGCCGACTGGTTGTGGTCGCAGATCAGGCGCTCGTCGAGGATGACGAGGTAGAACCAGGAGGAAACCCCGGCCACGGCCAGGGCCGTCAACAGCTGGACAGCGATCATGGCGCCGGCGTGGCGCAGCTGGAAACCGCGGTCGAGCACCAGGTTCCGCCATTGGCGCCGGGTGTTGGTCGGCGGCGCTGCCGCCGGAAGGGTCCGTTCCATTCATTTTTCTCCTTTCACGAAAAAACGCCCCGGAAACGGGGGGCGTCACGGCCCGGTATGGGTCATGTCGTCGGAAGTTCCGGCGACACCGTCGGGGCCGAGGCTGAACAGCCGGTAGCGCTTCCGGTCCGGCGACGCCTCATAGACCAGTTCGTGCCCCCAATGGTCGGTGGTCAACGATTTGAGCTGGTTCTCCTTGAAGCGCCGCGCCATCCAGGCGGCGAAATCCCCGGTCCTGGGGTAGCGGCCATGCCGCATCATCTCGTAGTCGAGCATGATGCTGATGCTCCTCAGGTCCCCGGCGGTGGCCACCTTCTGCCCCAGCGCCACGGTGTCGTCGAAAAAGCGCGCGATGTTTTCCGAGTTGCCGGCGATCACCCCGAGGGAGATGGCCGCCACCAGGAATCTCCTGACGATCTCGACCATCGGGCCTCAACCTTCCGCTTCCCGGCGCTTTTTCCGCAGCCGCAGCGCCGCCAGGCCGCCGATCCCCAGCATCGCGCCGCCGCCGCACAGGGGCACCCAAAGCTTCTGGAAGAGGCCGGCCTTGGGGACAAAGGTGTAGACCTCCTGCCGCTTCTCGTCCGGGTCCGCCCGGTAATACCAGATGCCGTCATGGCCCCGCATAAAGGCCATGGAATCGGCGAAGGTCTTGTTGCCGTTGGTGTCGAGGACCTCGAAGGCGACCGTGGCCCGCGCCCCTTCCCGGACCAGGCCCTTGAAGTCCTTGACGTAGAAGCGGTTGGCGGTCGGCTCCGCGAGGTCCCGGTATTTGTGGCGGTGGACGTAGCTCTCGATGAAATAGGCCAGGTCGTCCACGGTGATCTCTTCCTTGGCGAGCGCCACCTTCTCCCTTCCCTTGGTGCTGTGGGCCGAGCCCGGCGCCGCCAGAAAGCAGGAGAGCAGCAGGGCAACCGCGGCGATTCCCAGCAGACGTTTCATGACGCCTTCTCCTTCCGCTCCGCGGCCAGGAACCGGTCGAGCCGCTCCCGGGCGATCTCCACCTCGAACTCCTTCTTCAGCCGTTCGTAGACCTTTCGCCATTCCTCCCGGTAGCGGTTGTAGCAGACATCGTTGCGGATGTATTCCCGGCGCTCCTCAAAGCTGTACTGGACCGGAGCGGTTTTCCCCTCCAGGCGGAGCAGGCACCAGCCGCGGCGGCTCGGATGGGGTCCGGAGACGGTCCCCGGCTCCAGAGTCTCGATGACGCCGCGCAGCTCCTCCGGGTATCGCCGCAGCGGGAATCTCCCGGAGCGGGCGGAGCCGCCCGCCCCCTTCCCGGCCGCGGCCCGCTCCGCGATGGCCTGGTCGAAACTCTTCGTCCCCTTCTGGATCTCGGCCAGCAGGCTCTCGGCCTCGTTCCGCTCGGCGGCGGTGACCAGGGAGACCTCGTAGAGCGCCTCCTTTCGGTACTGGTCGCGGTGCTGCTCGTAATAGGCTCGCATCTCCTCTTCGGTGACGGCGTTGCGGTCGATCTTCGGAACCATCTCCTCCCCCATTGTCTTGAGAAACAGATTCGCCATGAATTCATGGATTTCGGCCCGGATCCGGGGATCGAGATGGAGCTTTTTCCGCAGCCCCTCGGCAATGACCATCTCCATGTCCAGGGCATGCTCGAAGGCGTATTCCGGGGTCAGCATCTCCGGCTTGTTCCGGTAGCGCGGATTGACTTTGAGCTTGCCGTAGTGGGCCTGAACGTCCTCGACGGTCAGGCTCCCCCCCTCAAAGGTCGCCAGCACGTTTTCCCCCTTCTTCTCCCCGGCGCAGGCCGCCACCAGCAGCACGCACCCCAAGACCAGCCAGACTCTTTTCATCCCTTCCATCCTTTCCCGTTGCGTTCCCCTCGTTCCCGCGGCATCGCGCCGTCTCACTCCGGCCGCTTGCCGGGCAGGCGCCTCCGCCCGCATCGTTTCCGCTCCGCGGCGATGCGGCTCTGCTCCCGGATCATCCGTTGCCAGACCTCCTTCAGCGCCTTTCGCTCCTCCCGGATCAGCCTCCGGGGGTCCCGCTTCCCTTTCTCCTCTTCCCGCATCGATCCCCCCTTTCAGGCGGAATAGAGCGCCAGCATCCCGGCCACCAGCCCCCAGGCCACGTAACCGACGATGCCGCCGAGCACCACGATCAGCACCGGCTCGATCATGGCGCTCATGCGGGCGATCTTGTCGGCCAGCACCTTCTCGTGCAGCTCCCCCACCGTGGTCATGGCCTGGTCCATGAGCCCGGAATGCTCGCCGATCTTGACCATCGCCCCCACCATCGGGGTGAAGAAGCGGTCGTCCCGGAACGCGGCGGAGAGCGGCTCCCCGGCCAGCACCTTGTCGTTCATCCGGTCGATGTGCTTCTTCACCGCCAGGTTGGAGATGGTGGCGCCGGTCGCCCGCAGCGCCTCCACCAGCGTGATGCCGCTCTCCAGCAGGGCGGCGAAGGTCTTGGCGAACTGGACGATGACCCCGTAGCGGAACACCGAGCCGATCACCGGCAGATAGATCTTGTAGCGGTCCACGACCAAGCGGCTCTCCGGGATCACCAGGACCAGCACCAGGGCCGCGACGCTGCCGAAGACGCCGGCCAGAATGGCCACGGCGTTGGTGGTCAGGAAAGCGGCCAGGTCGAGCAGCAGCTGGGTGTTGGCCGGCAGCTTGCGCCCCCCCAGCAGCACCGCGAACTTGGGGATGACGAAGGTGACCAGGAAGACCACCACCACGATCGCCACCACCACGACCACCGAAGGGTAGATCATGCTGAGGATCATCTTGGCCCGGAGCGCGGCCCGCCCTTCCAGGTAATCGGAGATCCGCACCAGCACCGTGTCGAGGATCCCGCCCAGCTCCCCGGCCCGGATCATGTTGGTGATCGTCTCCGGAAAGACCTTGGGGTGTACCGCCATGGAATCGCTCAGCGGCATCCCCCCCTCGATGCGCTGCCGGATGTCCGCCAGCACCCATTTCAGCTTGCGGTTTTCGCACTGTTCGTGGAGGATCTCCATCGCCTCGGAGATGGTGACGTTGGATTCGATCAGCGACGAAAACATCCGAAACAGCAGGATCAGGTCCCGGGTCCGGACCATCCCCAGCCGGGCCAGGATGCCCCCCTTGGCGCCGGCGGCGGCGCGGCCGCTGTCGTCGTCGGCGATCTCGAGGATGACGAAGCCGCGGGCCCGCAGCCGCTCGGCCACGGTATCCTTGTCCGGCGCCGTAACGAACTCCCGGACCCGCAGCCCCTCGGCGTTCAGCGCCGTGCAGACGTAACCCGGCATCTCCCCTCCGCTACACCATGGTCACCCGCAGGATCTCCTCCGCGGTGGTCAGCCCTTTTTTCACCTTGTCGATGCCGTCTTCCCGGAGCGTCCTGAACCCCTTGCGGCTCGCCGCGAAATGCTTGATCTCCTCAAAGCTGGCCTTGGCCATGACCAGTTTCTGGAGATCCTCGTCCATGGACAGCAGTTCGAAGATCCCCATCCGCCCCCGGTAGCCGTTGTGGCAGCGCTCGCACCCCCGGCCCCGCCTCACCGGGAAGGGCTCCCCTTCCAGCCCCAGCATCGCCCTCTCGGTGTCGCTGACCGGCTCCCATGCGCCGCAGTGGGGGCAGACCATGCGCACCAGGCGCTGGGCCAGGACGCCGCGCACCGACGCCGCCACCAGGAACGGCTCGGCGCCCATGTCGACCATGCGGTTGAAGGAGCTCGGGGCGTCGTTGGTGTGCAGGGTGGAGAGGACCAGGTGGCCGGTGATGGCGGCCCGCAGCGAGATGGAAAGGGTTTCCGGGTCGCGGATCTCCCCCACCATGATGATGTCCGGGTCCTGGCGCAGGATCGCCCGCAGCGCCGCGGCAAAGGAGATCTTCTCGCCGCTGTCGACCTGGGTCTGGTTGACGCCGCGCACCGTCAGTTCCACCGGGTCCTCGATGGTGGTGATGTTGGTGGTGCCGCTGCGCAGCACCTGGAGCGCCCCGTACAGGGTCGTCGACTTGCCGGAGCCGGTGGGGCCGGTGACCAGCACGATGCCGTGCGGCGCCTTGAGGTGCTCCTGGAAGCGCGCCAGCATCGCCGCTTCCATCCCCAGCGACCCGAGCTCGATGACGGCGTCGTGGGGCGGGAGCAGCCGCAGCACCGCCTTTTCGCCGTGGACCGTGGGCAGGATGCTGACCCGGACGTTGACCCCATCCATCTCGACGTCGAGGGCCTGGGGGAGGAAGTAGAAGGCACCGTCCTGGGGCTTGCGCCGCTCCGCGATGTCGAGCCCGGCGATGACCTTGATGCGGCTCACCAGGCTGGAGGAGACGTCGTAGGGGAAGGTCTCGGTGCGGCGCAGCACCCCGTCCTCCCGGAACCGGATCACCAGCTCGTCCCGCTCCGGCTCGACGTGGATGTCCGAGGCGTTGCGGTTGACGGCGCGGACCATGATCTTTTCAAAGAGCTCGATGACAAAGGCCGAATCCTCGATGTCGATCCGTTTGCGCAGATCGATGGTGGTGTCGTAGGCCTGGCTGAAGAAGAGGTTCTGCATCTTCTTCAGCTTCCCCGGCGTCGTCAGCGCCAGCCGCACCTGTTTCTTGGCGATCCGGGAGATGGTCTGCAGCACCGATTTGGGCAGCGGCCCGGAACAGGCCAGGATCAGCTCGCCGCCGTCCCCGACCCGCACCGGCAGCACGTTGGCCTTGAGCGCCATCTTCTTGGGGAGGAGGTTGACGATCCCCCGCTCGATGGAATCGACCTCGCTCTTGAACAGCGGGATCTCCAGAAAGCCGGAGAGATGGCCGACCATCTCCTCCTCGCTCAGCAGCCCCTCGCGCACCGCGATGGTTCCCAGCTTCTCCCGCACCAGGCGCTGGGTCACCAGCAGCCGGCTCAAGGCCTCGCGGCTGATGGCGTTGTGCCGCACCAGGTATTCTCCGAACCGCTCCATCGGCTGCATGGCGTCCTCAGCCCCTCAGCCCCACGGCTTCGGCGCAGCAGGCGGCGCGCCGCGCCGTCAGCCGCTGGCGCAGCAGCTGGCCGTTGCGGGCCGCGCCGATGCCGGTTTCGAGGCCGACCTTCCCCTCCTCGATGAGGCGCGTCAGGCTCTGCTCCATGGTCTGCATCCCGAGCTGCGAGCCGGTTTCGATGGCCGAATAGATCATGTCGTCCTTCCCCTGGCGGATCAGGTTGGCGATGCCGGGGGTGGAAAACATCACCTCCACCGCCGGCACCCTGCCGCTGCCCGAGGCGTTGGGGAGCAGCCGCTGCGAAACCACCGCCATCAGGGTCGTGGCGAGCTGCTGGCGGACCTGGGTCTGCTCCCCGGCCGGGAAGGCGCCCACCAGCCGGTTGACCGTGGAAACGCAATCCCGGGAGTGGAGGGTGGAAAAGACCAGGTGCCCGGTTTCCGCCGCCATGATCGCGGTGCGCATCGTCTCCAGGTCGCGCATCTCCCCCACCAGGATGACGTCGGGGTCGGCGCGCAGGGCGTCGCGCAGGGCGTCGCCGAAGGAGGGGACGTCGGTGTGCAGCTCCCGCTGGTTGATGAGGCAGCAGGTGTTGGCGTGGACGTATTCGATGGGGTCCTCGATGGTGATGATGTGGCGCCGGAAGCGGGTGTTGATGTCGTCGATCACCGTGGCCAGGGTGGTCGACTTCCCGGAACCGGTCACCCCGGTGACCAGCACCAGCCCGTCCCGCAGCTGCGACAGGCGCGCAACGCTCTCCGGCAGGCCGAGCCCGGCAAAGGTCGGAATCCCCTTGGCCAGCAGCCGCAGGGCGACGCTCAGGGCGCCGCGCTGATGGTAGGCGGCGACGCGGAAACGCCCGACCTCCGGGAGGCTGATCGCGAAATCGACCGACTTGTTGCGGCCCAGTACCTCCCGGTGGCGCGCCGTGAGGATCGCCTCCAGCAGGCCGGCGACCTCGGCCGGGGCGTAGGGGTCGCAGTTCATCGGAGTCAGCTCCCCCCGCACCCTGAACACCGGCGGCATCCCGGCGCCGAGATGGAGGTCGGAGGCGTTCCGGGCCACGGTTTCGCGCAGCAGCGCCGCCATCTCCAGCGGCTTGGGCCGCCGCATCTCAATGTTTGGGAAAACGCTCATCGCTCTCTTCCTCTTCCCGTTTTTCAAGGATGTTTTCCCGCCCCTCGGTGATCTGCTCGTGGGAGCTCTTGCGCTCCAGGAATTCGCTGGAGACCTTGCCGGCCAGGGCCGGATGCATGATCACGTGGGGGGTCAGGATGATCACGGTCTCGGTCTTGTTCCTGACCTTGTCCACCTCCCGGAAGAAGAAGCCTAGGCCGGGGATTTCGCCGAGCACCGGCACCTTGACGGTGCTGTCGTCGATGGTTTCGCGGATGATGCCGCCGATGGCGATGGACTGGCCGGAGCGCACCGAGAGGATCGACTTGATCTCGCTCTTGCTGGTGCCGTCGATGGGGTATTCGAGGACCTCGCCGGTGACGTCGTTGACCACCTGGACCGTGCTGTAGGCCAGAAGGGCGCTGGAGATCTCGGCCTTGAAATCGAGGGTGACGGTGCCGTCGGCGTTGATGAAGGTGGCCATTTCGACGTCGGTGCCGAGCTCCTCCTCCTCGATCTCCTGGGTGAAGCTGGTCAGGGTCTCCCCGGTGTCGCCGATGGAGACGGTTTCCGAGGTCACCTCGCCGCGCAGCGGCGTGTCCTCGCCGACGAAGAATTCGACCTTGCTGTTGTTGGCCGCCATCAAAAACGGGGTCGAAACCACCTCCAGCCTCCCCTCCTTGTCGTAGAGGGCCATCCGGACCTGGATCTTGTCGTCGGAAAAGAGGTAGTTCAGGCTCGTGGCCCCGGCGGCCTGAGTCCCCAGTACGCCGAGGGTGTTGAAGGAATCGGCCCAGTCGAATTCGAAGAAGCTCTCGAAGCCGTCGTTGAGGTTGAGCTGGAGGATGCGGACCTCGAGCAGCACCTGGTTGGTCGGGGTGTCGAGGGCCTCGACGATCTGCCCCATCTCGTTGAGCAGCCCCTCGTCCAGGGACCGGGCCACGATGCAGTTGTTGCGCTTGAAGACCGTCAGCACCGCCAGCAGCGGCTTGCCGGTCGCGCTCTGGCCGCCCTTGGCGGCGGTGGGGGTGGCGGCGCCGGGGCTGGAAAAGAGGCTTTCGAACTGTCCGGCCGCCGCGGCGCCTTCGGTTCCGGCCGGCGCCGGCGCAACCCCGGGTCCGCCGCCAGCAGCCGACGCGACGCCGCTCTTGCGGATCCGGGTGTCGTGGAGTTCCGGGGCCGCGTAATCGCCGCTGCCCACCGAGGCCTCGGCCTCGGGATCGATATGGCCGTAGACCTTCTCATCCTCGATGGCCGCCAGATAGACCTGCTGCCCCATGGAGGCCTGGATCACCTTGGCCATGTCCGCGGCGTTGGTGTAGCGGATGAAGAAGGCCCGGGTCTGCTGGCGCTGGCGGACCAGGATGTCCTGGAGGTATTCCTCCCGGGTCATGAGGGTGACGATCCCCTCCCCCTCCCGGTACCAGAGGTCGTTGAGGCGGCAGATCGCCTCGATGGCGCTCCGCAGGGTGAGGTCGCGGAGGTTGATGTCGATCTTCAGGTCGGCCACGGTCCGGGTCGCCACCACGTTGTAGCCGTAGGCCTCGGTCAGAAGCTCGGCCAGGGAGCGCACCGACACCTCCCGCAGCACCAGCGACCCGATCCGGCGCCCCAGCCCGGCGAAGGGGACCGCGGCCTGGCGCTCCAGCTCGAGCCGCGCCTCCTCGACGCTCCCCACGGCGGTGCCGGAGATGATCTTCACCACCGGCTTCTCCGGCTGCGGCAGCGCCACCTCCGCCTCGGCGGGCCGGGGGAGGGTGCCGCTCCGGGTTTCAAAGGTCTTGCGATAGAGGGGGCGGGCCGGCGGATCGATGTGGGCGCATCCCGCCCCCAGCAGCAGCATCCCGAACAGGGTCCCGGTTCCAATCAGGCGGCGGGCGCTCATTGCAGCTCCACCTCGTGGGTCTTCCCCTCCCGGTCCCGGAACAGGACGGCGCGGCGCTGGATCTCGACAATGGTGAAGAGATGGTCGGCGCTGCCGAGACGGACCGTGACCCGGTCCTTCACCCCATACCTTTTCTCGCCCCCCTTCTCCCCGCAGCAAAGCACCACCTTCCGGAAGCCCTCGGCGATGACGATCCCCTTGATCTCGCAGGTTTTGATCGCCTCTTCGTAATTGAGGGTTCCGGCCTGGTCAAAGGGGTTCCGCTCCTCGGCGGCTCCGGCCCCGGCCGGCAGCAGCAACAGCATCGCGGCCGCGATCGCGGCCCGCATCCGACTCTTCTCCATGCTCTCCGTTCCTTTTGAAATGCCCGTTTCCTCTGTCAGATCAAAACGCTTCGTAACGACTCACCACACCCCGCATTCAGAGGTGATTCTTCAGGCGGCGCTACCGGTTCCAGGCAATCGAAACCCTGAATTCCCGATAAAGGCCTTCGGGAATGACCCCCTGGGCATTCCATCTGTCATCCCCGAATGGTTCCGTCGGGGATCCAGGGGTTTGGGTTTGGATTCACCGCCCGTGGACCGGGTGAAAATCAGCCTTTTCCGTACGCTGGACAGTTCCAACGGTTCCACCCTCTTCGCGGCCCCCCGGCTTAATGGCATCCCGGCGTTTTATCCGACCTCTCTTCGCCTTTTTGGCGTCTTCGCGTGAAACAAGACCTTGTTTGACCGCCCGCTCGTTCCACTCGCTCAAGGACGCCAAGGGCGCAAAGGAAACCATCCCTTTCTTCCCCCCTCTTTGCGTCCTTTGCGATCTTTGCGGTAAAAGACCCCGTCGATTTTGAACCGCTCTGTCAGATCATCAGATCGAAGGTCGCCTGAAGCGGCTTGCCCTCGCTCTTTTCGAGGCGCAGTTCCCGCACCCGCACCGCGTCCTCCATCCCCTTGAG
The DNA here is from genome assembly GCA_016926265.1 of Deltaproteobacteria bacterium. GTDB lineage: Bacteria > Desulfobacterota > Desulfuromonadia > Desulfuromonadales > JAAYDE01 > JAAYDE01. The sequence goes on from JAFGOW010000025.1 coordinate 43,690, forward strand.
CTCCTCCAGAAACGCGATCAGCCCGGAATGGCTGCATTCCATCGTCATCTGGTAGACGTTCCAGGGAAAGAAATCCCCCGGCACCACCGGTTTCGGGACGATCCCCTTGAGGATCAGGCGGTGGCGGGTCATGCACTTGGTGATGCGCCCGAGCAGTTCGGTGATCTCGTGCTGCGCCCCGGTCTTGACCGTGCGCTGCGCCATCTTCTCCTTGAGTTCGCCGAGCAGCTTCTTCTGTTTTTCGATCCGCTCCCGGACCGAGATCAGCGGCGGCGTCTCCTTGAGGTTGTTGACCTCCGCGACCACTTTGTTGAGCCGCTCCACGGTCTTCTTCAGCGCCTTCTCCTGGGGGTCGTAGACCTTCTTCATATAGAAAAAGGTCCCGGCGACGACGATCGCCGCGGCCAGCCCGAACTTTTCGAACTTGGTGAGCCGCCTCATGACTCCCTGCTCCCGGTCTTGATCAGAAATTCGAACCGCAGCGCCTCTTTGTCCCCCTCCACCTTGACCAGGGTCGCCGACCGGCACCAGGGCAGGGCCTGGAGATCGGTGGCGTAAACCCCGATCCAGCGCTGGCCGTAGGCGCGGCCGACCACGGTGTATTCATCGGGGGAGCCGTTCTGGACCAGCGACACCAGCACCACCTGGCGCGGCGCGGCGGCGCCGATCCCCCGCAGGCTGTCGATGACGCGGATGATCTCGGCGTCGGCCTCCTTTTCGAAAAAGGCGATCTTGCGGGACAGCAAGGCCGCCTCATCCTCCAGCTTTTTCAGCTCCTTGAGCAGGCCGTCGTACTGTTCCACCTTCCCCTTGCGCGCCTTGAGATCGCGGCTCAGCTCCTCGATCCGCTGCTTGTAGGCAACATCCTGGTGCTTCATGAAGAGGTAGTGGCCGCCGAGCAGCACCACGAACAGGGCCGTCACCGCCAGCGGCATCAGGTAGGCGCTCTTCTTCAGCCGCGGGATCAGGGCCTCGCGGTCGCTGATGCCGACCAGGCGGTCGCGGGGGCTCCTGAGCTCCCGCAGCCCGGCCCCGACCACGGTGCCGAACAGGGCATTGGCGGGGTCGGCGCCCGATTCGGTCAGCCCGGCGGCCCGGGACAGGCTCAAGGGGCGGACGCCGTGCGTTGAGAAGGAGGCGATGTAGTCGAGCACCGCCCCGTTGGCGGCGCCGCTCCCGGAGACGATGAGCGGCTCCGGGCCCGGGGCCTGGCGCACCGTGAAGCGCAGCGTCTCCTCCAGCCCCTCCACCATCCCCTCCCCGGACAGCTGGGTGGCGAGGGTTTCGAGGCTGATGCTGAGGGTGTTGATCTGCTCCGGAACGTTCCCCTTGAGAATGGCGAAGTTGGAGTAGTCCTCCCCGACCTCCAGCACGGCCCGGGGCGCATCGGAGGGCTCCAGGTAGAGCGGCATGTAGAAACAGACATCCGGCGGGAAGACGCGGCCCAGGGAAAAGCCGGCGACCTTGAAGCGGGCCTTGAGGGCGCGGTAGACGTTGCGCTCGATGGCCGAGACCGTGACGTTGATGTCGTCACTCTCTTCCGGGGCGATCTCCCCCGGCTTGACCTCGGGACGGCGCGCCGTCTCGACCCCGATCAGGGCGTTCTGGCCGCTGATGCCGGTGTAGGGCTCCACCTCCCACTTGACCGCCTCGACCAGCTGGTAGTGCTTGAGGCGGCTGATCTTCTTGCGGTCCATCAGCAGTTCGAAGGCGCGCGCCAGGGGGGTGACGAAGACCACCGGGCCGGAGGCGACATGGAGCCGTTCCGCCAGCGCCCGGATGGTCTCCACCGGCGGCAGATCCTCTTCGGGATTGGGCCGCTTCAGGGCCGCGAAATCGGCCACCTGAAAGCGCCGGCCGCTCTTCTTCACGATGGCGGCGCGGATCTCGTTCCCCGCCACCTCGAAGGCGACGATCTTCTTCTCCAGAAATTGCGGTCTCATCCTTTGGTCGTCCCGGCCACCGGGACCTCTCCTTCATCCCTCACGGCAGGGTCCCGAAATCGGCCGTGTCCAGCTCCAGCTCCTCCTGCTGCCCGCTGCCGGCCGTCACCGTGACGTTGAACAGCATCGCGGCATAGGTTTCGCCGCCGCCGAGGATGCCGTCGCCGTCGGCGTCGTTCCAGACCACCAGGTAGCGGGCGCCGCTGGCGGCCGTTTCCGGGGTGGTGTCGTCGTAGTTGAAGGCCGGGTCGGCCGCGGTGTTGTCCCCCGCCACCCAGTCGTCGATGGAACCGTCGCCGTCGGCGTCGGTCAGGGTCGCGGCCGTGAGCTGATCGACCCCGGCAACCGGGGTGGCGTCGGCGCGGAACAGCCGCGCCCTGGTGACCCCGGCCGTGGCGTTGCGCACGGTCAGCCGCGGCAGCCGGAAGAAACCCGGCACCCGGTCCGAGGCGGCCACGATCAGATGGAGGTTGTCGGCGTTGGCCGCGGCCAGCGGATCGTAATCGGCCGCCGTGATTGCTTCGGTGAAGGCCAGCGGCTCCCGGTTCTCGGCGTCGACGGTGCCGCAGGCGAAGAGCCCGTCGGGGCCCCGGGAGAGGATCAGCAGGGAACCGGCCACGGCGTCGTGGAACCAGAGCAGCTCCCGGCCCCAACCGTCGCGGAGCAGCTCCTCGGAGCCGCTCCCGTCCGGGGTCGGGAGATAATCATGGCGGCGGCCGATCCCCCATTGGGAGGCATCGGGATCGTCGCTGTTGTCGGCGCCGTTGGGGTGAGCGCTCCAGAGCTCCCGCGGCTGGCCCTTGGTGTAGGCGGCCGGGGTGTCGTCCTCGTCATCCCAGGAGGAGGAGCCGCTCTCCCAGCGGAACAGCTTCGGCCAGCGGCACAGATCGCCGCTGAAGCCGGTGTTGTTCCCGGCCGGGGAGACGCCGACCAGGGCCCGCCGCAGCCTCTTGAGAAGGTCCGCGGTCGCCTGGCGGCGGCTCGCTTCGAGCTCCTCGAAGACGCTCTGCCACTCCCGGGAGGGGAGCTTCAGCACCAGGTTGTCGCGGTTGGCCTCCAGGGACAGATCGTAGGCCTTGGCCATGGTGTCGTCGGCATCGACGCTCCAGGCGTGGCCGGTGCAGCTCCCCTTGTTGGGATAGACCCCGGCGCCGTCCGGCCCCTCGGAGAGGATCCAGAACAGGGTGGCGCCGGCATGGTCGGGATCGGCGGTGATGAAGAACCGGAAGGAGCGCCCCCAGCCGTCGCTGAGGCGGCCGTCGGTCTGCAGCAGCCGGAACGCCTCCTTGTCGTCGTAATTTTCGCCGAGCTCCCCGGTGGTGGGGCTGTAGTCGCCGTCCTCCCAGGTTTCGAGATTGGACGCGGTGTGCCACAGCGGCTCCAGGGCATTGTAGCCGGCGTCGTTTTCGGCCCAGTGGCCGGCGTCCGCCGGGTTGTCGTCGGCCGGATTTAACAGATAGGGGCCGTTCCAGGAAGCGCCCAGATCCTCCCCCGGCGCCGGATGGCCCGAAAGGTCGAACCCCAGCTCCTCGGGATAGCGGGTCCAGAGGCCGCGCGGCTGGCCCTCGTTTTCCGTCTCCAGGCCGCCGATGTGGTCGGCGTTGGCACTGGCGTCGTCGGAGAGCTTGCGATAAGGGGCGTTCCAGCGCCAGCGCCCCTTGACGAAGGCGCCCGAGGGGCGGCGGAACACCAGGCCGTCGTCGAGGGTGTAGTCCGGTCCCTGGCCGAGCCCGGCGGCGAGCGCCGCCGGGTTCTCCCAGCCGACGCCGACGAAGTTGGGCCGCACCTCAGCCCGGGCCTCCCACAGGTCGGGCCATTTTTGGAAATCGCCGACGTAGCCGCCGATCAGGCGCCGCCCGGCCGGGTCGAAACGACCGTCCGGGCCGAGCAGGGCCGCACGGATCATCCCCATCCGCATCCGGGTGATCCGCTCCCGCTCCAGATCGTCGATCACCCCCACCGCGGGGATCGCCATGGCGGCGAGCAGCCCCAGGATGAAGAGGACGATCAGCATCTCCAGCAGGGTGAAGCCCCGCTCTGGAAAACCGTCAATAGTCATTGGTCAAGAGAACCGTCATTGGTCCATGGTCATTGGTCGAGAGAACCGTCAATAGTCAGTGGTCACTGGTCATTGGGAAAGGCGAAAACTGCATGGGGCATTGGGTGACCGGCCGTGGCCCCGGGTTCTCGACGGAAACCAAAGGAACGGGGACCGCGGAGGGGTTTCAGGTTTTCCAACCCCAATGCCATGAAACGGTTGCCGTCCTTTGCCGCCGCCGGACTCATCCCGGGGGTGAAACCCTTTTCACCGCCCGGATCAGGCCGCCGGGTAAAAGCGGCGGGGAGGAGTCCCTCCCCGCCGGTTCTTTTCATGCCGCTTTGGAATTAATCGGCATTGATGGTGTCGCTATGATCCAGGTCAAGACCCCAGAATTCCTCGTCGTCGGCCGGGAACATGTGGCCTTCGGGGCACTGGGTGGCATACTGCCATTTTTCCTGGGCGTCGGTGATGGTGAAGGTCCGGACCTTAAGGGTCTGGTCAGCTGCGGTGTAATCGTAGGCTGCGGCGTCCATTTCGTTGTAAGCGACGGCGGCAAGCTGCACGCCGTCAGTGGTGGAATCGGAGTCCGCGTCCCAGACAACGTCACCGACGGTGGCGTCGAGCATCCGCTCAGCCGTGGCTTCGAGGCGGGGAAGGACCACGTTGTAGTCGTTGTAGGTGACGTTGTCGGCGTTCTGGATGCCGCCGGGGCAATGGGCCGCGTTGGCCACGATGCCGGAGGAAACGAGGCCGTTTTCCGGGCCGAAGCCGAGCACGATGCGGCCGAACCAGTCGGGCTCGCCCCAGCCGCGTTCGCCGTCATGGGCGACAAAGGGGGTGGCGGCGGTGGTGCTGTTAACGCCGATGCCGACCATGGCCACGGCCACGCCTTCGGCCATGGACACTTCCTCCATCGAGGCGGCTTTGGTGACGGTAGCGGCCAGATCCACGTCGTTGGGGTTTTCAACGCCCAAGGTCGTGGCAAGTGCGTCGGTTGCCGGGTAGTTGGATTTGTAAGCGGTGCCGTCGTCATTGTAGGCGTCATAGGCGTTGAGGTTGAGGACCTTGACGACGCCCATGTTCTTGAGTTCGGCCGCTTCATCCGCGTTCAGGTAGTGGATGCGGAAATGGTTGCGGGACATGAATTCGGAAGCCAAGGTCTCGGCGCCGTTGTCCGGGTCGTCGTCGGAGACGGCCGGGATCTGGAAGGTGGTGGCGGTGACCTCTTCAACCAGGTTGGTCAGTTTGCTCGGGAAACGGTTGGTCTTTTCGAAGTAGCCGGACATCATGGAGACCATGCGGCTCTGGTTGGAGTCGCATACGGTGTCGACGGCGCTGCTGGAGATGCCGGCCAGGCGCGGCGCCACCATGGCGATCAAAAAGCCCATGATGGTCAGGACGACCAGGATCTCGAGCAGGGTGAAGCCTTGCTGATTTTCGATCTTTCTGCGCAGTTCCCCGGCGCGCTCGCCGAGGGTTCTCTCGTTGGCCAGTTTCATTACCAGTCTCTTCAACATCTTCATTCTCCTCGTTGGGTTGTTGGTTTCGAGGAGCGTTCCATCCCCAGGATCCGGCTCCCTCCCATGTCATGACATCCTCATTCCAAAACACCCAGGGAACGGCGGGAAGCGGCGCCGATGGCCGCTCCCGCGCCGTCCGGATCCGGGCCGGGCGGGCAGGAGGCCCCCGCCCGCTGTCACCTTCGGCTCCTTGGCCGCGACAGGTGATCCGCGAAGGTCGTCGGTTCACCTCCTTTCAAGGGTTCTTATTGGTGCTGTTTTTCCGGGTCGGCGCCGCCCGGAACCGCAGCTGGGCGGGAATCCTCCCCATGCCAGGCGGGCATTCCGGGCCGGGGCTTGGCCGCCGCCAGTTCGCCGGGATAGTCGACCACGTAGCGGAATTCCTTGCCGCAGCTCACCACGATCTCCTTCTGGCCGCGCTTCAGAAACCGCATCTCCACCTGGAGGGAACCGTAGCCGTTGTGGAGAAAAAGCTCCGAGTAGAGCTCCAGCAGCTTTTTCTGAATCTCCCGGTGCTGCCCCATCAGGACCATTATTCTTTTCCTTATTTTTTTAGCCATGCTGAAATTTATTCGCAGCGCTTTTATAGATCAGTTCTCGCTGATCCGCTACTCCTGGCGGGTTTTTTTTTGCTCCTGGCGGGTCAAATTTGGGGGAATACGAAAAGACCGGAACCACGAAACACACGAAATACACGAAAGGAAAAACCAAAAAACCAGAACCTGTTTTCGGGGTGGGGGATTTGATTTTTTCCGTGTGGTCCGTGTTTTCCGTGGTTAAAAAAGGTTTTGACCTTGTTTTGGAAAGGCCAGGGTCACCCGCAAAGGCTGGGGGACCACGGAATACACGGAATACGCGGAAGGGGAAAACCAAAAAGCCGGGACCGGTTTTTTGGGGTGAAGGTTTGATTTTTTCGTGTGGTTCGTGTGTTTCGTGGTTAAAAATGGTTTTGACCTTGCTTTGGATTTTTTCCGGGCGCCTCCTTCCGCTGGTAGCGCGCGGCCCCGCCCCCAAAAAAAGAAGGGCGCGAAACTCGCGCCCTTCCGGTGCTGTTGTTGCCGCTGGAAAAGCCCCGGCGGCTAGCCGCCGTTGAGGACGTTGTTGGAGTTCATCAGGTCGAGCCCCCAGACCTCGTCGTCGCGCTGCTTGTTGGTGTCGAAATCCCAGGGTTCCATGGCCTCGCCCAGCTTGAGCCCGGTGCGGGTCTTGTAGTGGTCGGCGTTGCCGGCGATGTCGTAGCTGGCGGAGGGGACGGTGCCGGAAGGCGACCAGGCGACCGCGGTCAGGGTATCGGCGCTGAGCCGGGCATAGTTGAGGTTGCCGCTCCCCCACAGAACACTCCATGTCGCCAAGGTAGTGGTATCAGCCAAACGATTGACCGTGGCCTCCAGACGCGGCAGGACCAGGTAGTAGCCGCCGTAGGTGAAGTTGTCGGCGTTCATGATCGAGCCGGGGCAGTGGGCCGCGTTGGTGACGAGTCCGGAGGAGACCAGTTCCGATTCCGGCCCCAGGGCGAAGATGATGCGGCCGAACAGATCCTCCTCGGCCCAGCCCCGCTCCACCTGGACATAGCTGAGGCCGGTGCCGGCCAGGTTGATGCCGCAGCCGCACATGGCGACGCCGACCCCGGCTTCCAGGGCGCAGGGCTCCATGGAGGGGCGCTTGGTGGCGATGGCGGTGATGGAGACCCAGTTGGTGACCCGGTCGCCTTCGGTATAGGTGGCGTTGCGGCCAACGGCGGCGGCGCCGTCCAGCCCGACGGCGTCGGAGGCGTAATCGTTGAGGTTGTAGACCGTGGTGATCCCCAGCCCTTTCAGTTCCGCGACCTCTTCGGCGCTCAGGCGGTGGATCATGAACTTGTAGTTCTGGTTGTGCCCCTTGTGAATGACCTCGGGACCGTTGTCCGGGTCGTCGTCGGAGCAGTAGGGGATCTGGTAGCCGGCGTCGGCCGCGTTGGCCGCGGCCAGGTCGGCGCCGTCGGTCATGACCAGGTTGGTGAGATGGTTGGGATAGCGGTTGTACTTCTCATAAAACGCCGACACGTAGGTTTTGGCGCGGTTCTTGTTGGAGTCGCAGACCGTCTCCGACGCCTCGTAGGACATGTTCGCCAGGCGCGGCGCCACCATGGCGATGAGAAAACCCATGATGGTCAGCACCACCAGGATCTCCAGCAGCGTGAAGCCCCGACTCCCCCACTCTTTCCTTCGATTTTTCCTCTCTTCCCTCATGTTCATTTCTTCCCCCCTTTGAGGTTGTAAGGCCGGGCCATCCGCCGCGGTATGCGCTCCTCCTTGGATAAAAAATTATTTAAATTTCACCCCCCGGTTGGCGGACCCACACCACCCGTGCCGGGGGGATGTTAACAGCAGCGTCAACTCAGGTTGACAGGCCAAAGGCTGAAGACATTATTGCCGAGCGCACGCAGGACGCAGGGGCCGCCGGGAAAAACAGAACCATTTTGCCGCTGATTTTCGCTGATGAACGCTGATTTAGAATCACAGACCCTCAGAACCTTTTTCTAACAGGGTGTTGAAAAACAAGAATTTGGCCCCTTAGACAAGGCGCGAGGATTTTGAAAAGCGCAGCATATACAGACAATATGTGAGCATTTGAAAAATCCGAGCAACGCAGCGTAAGGGCCAAAGGCGCAGCTTTTCAACAGCCTGCCAAGGTTTGATCATGCCTTTTCAGCGATAATCAGCGGCCAATAACGTCTTTTTCTTTCCGTTTTGACCCCATCCCCATGTTTTTACTTTGCCTTCTTTGCGGCTTTGCGTGAGATGTGCCTTTTACCGGTTTTTTGAAACCACGCCGGAACCCGCCGGTTTGATGCCGCTCAGGGCCGCGGACCAGCGGGTCAGCGCCTCCGGATAGGCCAGGGGATCGGAGTCGGCGTAGAGCGGCAGCGGAAAGACCGCCGGCGCCGGGCCGTTTCCCTTGCCGGCCAGGCGCAGGGACACGGCCAGGGCGTCGCCGGTGGCGGCGATCAGATCGGGATGCGCCGCCATCACCTTGTCCAGGTTGCGCAGCATGACATGCCCCTTGTCGACCTTTTCCCCGGCGGCGACGAGCTCGGCGCCGACGTTCATGGCGCCGCAGGGCTCCAGGATGAAGCGGTCGCTGTAGCCCTGGGGCGCCTCCAGGCGGATGAAGGCCTTGCCGGTCCCCTCCTGGAAGGAACCGGAGACCACCGCCACCCGCAGCCCCTTGGGAACCTTGGCCAGGCGCTGCCGCGCCAGGGCCAGGCGGTTTTCATAGTCGCGGATCAGCTCCTCCCCGGCCTGCTCCAGGCCGAAATCGGCCGCCAGCCGGCGCACCGCCGGGGCCGGTCCCTTGGAGAAATCGAGCACCACCGGGTCGAGGCCGGCGCCGCGCAGTATCTTCACCAGTTTCTTCTCTTCGATATCGGGCCGGTAGAGGCAGCCGGAAAAGCCGAGATAAACCCTCTCCGGGGACAATTCGACGATCCGTTTCACCACCTCCTTGCCGGCCGGGCCGGAAAGACGTCCCGGACAGCCGAGAAACTCGGAGGCCGCCTTCAGGTGCGCGGCATCGTCCCAGAGGTTTTTTCTCCCCACCCAGGCCCGAGGCGCCACCTTCAGCCTCAGGCAGGCGGCGACCGCCGGCTCGCCGATCACCACGATCGGCCGTTTCTGGAACGCCTCCCCCTTGCAGACCGCCCCGCCCTCCCCCGGCACCAGCAGCAGCGCCGCCGCAACCCAGAGGGACAAGCCCGCGGCCCAGGGACAGAGCCCGCCGCGCCGGATCGAAAACCGTTTCATCATCGTCATCAACAAGGCCAAACCTCCTTCTTTCACGGCGCCGCCTGGCGCCGGGCCATGGGAACAAACCGGGGCGCCGGGGGCCTCCCGCGGCCCCGCGAACCCCGCCTCCGGTTTCCGGTTGGGTATCGTTAAAAGACGGAATTGAGGTGCAGCAAAATTTTCCGGACCTTCTGAAAAATTTTTGATTTTTGCGATTTTGTTGCCGATTTTATATGCCGGGTAAAAGGAAGGCGCTACCCCGAGCGGGTATTTTTACGCTCAAGGCGGGTCAGATGAAAAAAAACGGCCTTTGCTTTTCAGCAAAGGCCCATGGCAAAAGTGAGGATTCTGCGGACAGGTTTTCACTTCCGTCCGCTGGTAAAAACGCCTTGAGACACCGGATGGCGGGGGATTGCTATCGCAGGAACAGGCCGGCGATCCGGGGCGCCAGATTCACGCCCAGAACGACAAACAACGCGATGATCAAGGTCTCGACGCCGGCCTGGAGGCTCATTTCCTTCATGACGTAGGCCGCGGCGAAGTCGGTCAGGACGCAGAAGGTCAGGGCCCCCCACAGCCCGGTTTTGGCGAAGACGAGGACAATGGCCACGACCAGCGGGATGGAGAGGACCGAGCCCAGCAGCGCGGTGGCGACGAGGGAAACCTGGGAATGCCTGGAAATGACGTGAACCATGCCCGCCATTCGCGGGCAGACGATAAACATCGCCATCGCGGCGCTTGCAATTAGCAACTCCTTGGGCATCTGGATACTCCTTTTAAGGTGAATTTCAGCGGCCGGGACCGCCCTCTAACGTTTACCCTGTGAGCTTGAATTCAATGGTGGTCTTGACCCAGGTTTCCACGGCCCGGCCGTCTTTCTGAGCCGATCCCGCGTACCCCTACTTCATGTCCCGGGCCTGTACCCAGATCACCGCGTCCTGGGACAGTTCCTTGTCCTTGAATTTCTTGTCCGGGCCGGCGCCGAGGGCGCAGAACCCCCACCAGCCGGCCCTGGGAATGCCGAAGGAGAACTCGCCCGCGGCGTTGGCCTTGATCCCCAGGGTCACGAAGGCATCCTGGGGCGCTTCCGCATGGGCTTTCCTGGCAAAGGCATTCTTCTTCATGTCGGGTTCGTGGTTCAGGTATTCGACCTCGATCTCGGCATAGGGAACCGGCTGGCCGTTGCTCTTGACGATCCCCCTGAAGACGTTTCCGGTCCAGAGGGCATAGGGCTTGTCCAGGGGCACGATCTCGGCGGGCAGGCCGATTTCCGCATCCCAGTCGGTCGGGAATCCGGCGGCGTTGACCACCATCTTGGTGATCTGCTGGATATAGATGTCCTCTTCCTGTTCATAATAGGGGCTGGGGACGAGGCAGAAGACATTGTCCCCCATGCCCCGCACCTTGTACGAGGCCTCGTAGGCCGCGCCGCTGTTGGTGAGGCTGGTCCAGGTGATGGGCTTCAGGCCTTTGAGCAGATCCTCCTTCTTCCCCTTGCGAACCGCGAAAAACTGCTCGGGCCGGCCCATGTCCATGGTGTGGCCGGCTTCGAAGGGGTGGGTGAAGACCAGCCTCAGAGGGATTTCGGCCCCCTTGACCAGGGCGCTTTCAGGGGTATAGATCATCTGGAAATGGGCCAAAGCCGGTACGGCAAAGGCCAGGGCCGTTACGGCCGCCGACAGAACCACCGCTTTTTTCATCGCGAAACTCCCTTCCCTTTCAGGTTTGAAATGTGCCGTCATCACTTGGCGATATCCTTGCCGTCGATTTCGATCCTATGGCCCTCGCCGGCGTCGAACACGACCCGGTAGGCCGCGGCAGGTTTTTTAAAAGTGAATTCGCTGTCCTGGTCCATCTTGCCGTTGATCAGTACGGCGCCGTTGCTCTCCACCCGCATCTGCACGCCGGAGGCCGAGGAACCGTCGGAAAAACCCCCTTCGCAGGTGACGGTGCCGTCCCCGTTGTCGTAGCAGGAGCACAACGGGGTGTGGGCCAGGGCCTGCCCGGCGATGAGAAGTCCGGCCAGGGCCAGCAGGATCGGGGTGAAAAAATTCCGTTTACACATGGTCAATTCCTCCATTCGTTGGGGTTGCTCCCTGCTGCTGGATTTTCGTATGAAAGGGGAAGAAGCCCATGAAGAGCGTGAACAGCAGGGCCAGGCCGTAAAAGGCGAACATCGCTTCCAGGCCGCTGAGGCCGAGGGCGCTTCCCAGGGAAAAAATCGCGGTGGCGACGACGATTCCGAGACACATGGGGTAGATGATGGAAAACAGCATCCATCCGTAAGAGCCGGCCTGCAGCTTGACGGCGATAGCCGTCGCCATGCAGGGCGGATAGAGCACCATGAAAAGCATCAGGGCCAGGGCGTGCAGCGGGGTGAAGCCTTCCTCCCCCTGGGCCATGCGTTCCTCCAGGGCCTGCCCCTCTTCCTCCGGCTGATAGAGGGCCCCGAGGGTGGCGACGCTGCTCTCCTTGGCGGCCAGGGCGCTGAGCAGGGCGACATTGACCCGCCAGTTGAAACCGGCGTATCGGGTGACCGGCTCCAGCCACTTGCCCAAGGTGCCGAGAAAACTGGTATCGATCCGCTCCATGCGCATCTCCCGCAGCAGCCCCTTGCGCTCCTTGATCAGCTTTCTTAACTCCCGGTTGACCTTCAGGGCCTCCTTGTCGTCGCCCGGCTGGACGATGGCGAAATAGAGGGGATCGCGTTCCCGGAATTCGGCGTTCAGACGCTCCGCGGCGGCGCCGTCGCCGGCGGCCATTTTGGCGTCCTTGTACGCCTCCGAGAAGTTGATCAGGGGCATGAGATCATCCTTCGGCAGTTGGGTGGCGAAAGGGGTGTTTTTGATCTTTTTGAAGAAGGTCTCTACCGCCTTGTCCTTTTCGGCATGGTAGGAAGCCATCCGCTCCCGACTGATGCCGGGAAACTGAAGCAGGACGAAAACGGCCACGGCTACGGCCACGACAATGGTGGAAATCTTGCGCATGAAGAGCCAGACCCGCTCCACGGCGCGGCCCAGAACCCCTCTCAGGGTCGGCAGATGGTAAGGCGGCATTTCCATGACAAATGGGGCTGTTTCCTTGTCTTTGAGAACCGTCAGGGTGAGGATCTTGGAAACCGGCAGCACCAGGAGCAGGCTGATGGTCGAGATGAAGAACATGGCCCAGGCCTTGTGGGCGGCGAAATAGATGTTGATCAGGAGGACATACAGGGGAACCTTGGCCAGGCAGTTGAGCAGGGGGATGATGAGGATGGTGGCCAGCCGTGAACGCTCGTCCGGGATCCCCTTGCACGACATGACGCCCGGCACGGCGCAGCCGCCGACGTAGATGCCGCCCAGAACCATGGGCAGGGTCGACTGGCCGTGGAGGCCGAAGCGGTTGAAAAGGCGGTCCATGATAAACGCCATGCGCGGCATGTAGCCGCTGTCCTCGAGGACGGCGATGAGCCCGAACAGGATGAAAAAGATGGGAATGTAGTTGAGCAGGGCGTTGACGCTGTCGACGATCCACAGGGCGAATTCGCGGAGCAAGGGGATCTCGACAAATCCCGGGGACGGCGCGATACCCTCGACCAGGCTGCGCAGCTTGGCCAGCAGCGGCCAGGTGTAATTGGTAAGGTTGTAGCCCTGGACGATGGCCAGATAATAGAGAAGCCATATCACCCCGACCAGGATGGCCGGGCCGAGGAGGCGATGGCAGACCAGCCCGTCGATCCGGTCGGAAAAAGGCCTGGGGGATCCGGGCGGAAGAACCAGGCTGGTCTGGGCGATATCGTTCGCCGTCTGATAGCGGCGATGGGCGATGTGCGCCTCGGGGGATTCCTGGTGTGACGATTCGAAGTCGGCGCGGGATCTCTCGACAATTTGCAGAAAGGGTTCGGGTTCGGGGAGGTTTTCCCGAACCAGACTTTCCGCTTTGCTGTCGCCCTCCATGAGCTTGATGGCAAGCCAGCGTATCGGATAGCGGTTGGCCAGGTAAGGAGCGACCGCAAGACACGAAATGATATCCCGCAAAAACGGCTCCATTTCCCCGTAATCGATTCGGACGGGTTTCTGGGCCTCTGCGCCCGAAGAAACAGCTTCAATGGCATCGAGAAGATCCTTTTTGCCCTCTCCGTTTTTCATGATGGTCGGCACGACGGGGATGCCGAGGTTGCTGGACAGCCGGTTGATGTCGATGCGGATGCCGCGCTTTTGGACCACATCCATCATGTTGAGGTTCAGGATGACCGGAATCTCCATTTCCAGCAGTTGAAATGTCAGGTAGAGACAGCGCTTCAAATTTGCGGCGTCCATGACATTGACCACCACGGACGGCTTCTCATGAAGGATGAAATCCCTGGAAACCCGCTCTTCCGGGGAATAGGACGTCAGGCTGTAGGTCCCGGGCAGATCCACCACATCGACCCAGCGGTCGTTGTGGTGGTATCTCCCGCTCATCTTGTCGACGGTGACGCCGGGGTAGTTGGCGACGTGCTGGCTGGCCCCGGTCAGGGCGTTGAAGACCGTGGACTTGCCGCAATTGGGCTGGCCGGCCAGAGCAACCAGAATCTTGTCCTGCTTCATGCCGACTCCACCTCTACGAAACGGGCTTCGTCGTGGCGCAGGCTGACGAAATAGCCGCCCAGTTCGACCTCCATGGGGTCCTCCAGCGGCGCGTTGCGCACCACTTTCAATTCAAGCCCCGGATAAATCCCCATGTCCATGAGCCGCTGGCCCAGTTTGTCCCGCACCGATAACCTCTTGATCCGCCCCCGACTCCCCGGTCTCATCTGATCCAACGTCATCAAGAATGGTTCCTCCCGATCAAAACAAAAGGCGCAACCCGTCAGCCCCCTCCCGCCGGAGAGGTCCGAGTTGCGCCTTCACTTTTTCCGCGCCTGGAATGCCGGAAACCGTAAGACGTTCCTGTTTATTTTAGTTTTTATTCTCTTTTAAAGTCGGGGCTAAAATAGCTCAAAAAAATTTTTTGTCAAAGGTTTTTTTGTCGGGAAAAAAATTTCGGGTCCACGGACCGGATCGGCGGCCCCCGCCGCCGGGGAAGGACTTTGGAGGGGCGGGGATGACGAAAGCCGGAGATTTCGTCCCAAAGCCGTCCGGTTTGACCGCCCCGATCCTTTTTTGCTAGGATGCCTTCAAATCATCCCTGCCGGGGAACCGACGAGAAAGCCTTGCCCTTTGCCAACCAACCTTTCCAGATGGCGCCCGCCCCTGCTTTTGGGCCTCCTGCTGACGGCCGTTCTCTCCTGCCGGGGGGAAGTCTCGGCCCACCCCCATGTTTTCGTCAGCCAGCGGTTCGTCGTCATCTTCGATGACCAAGGCCTCGCCGGCGTTCAGGTCTGCTGGGCCTTTGACGACATGTTTTCCACCATGATCGCCGGGGACTACGATCTCAACCAAAACGGCCGCTTCGAAGGCGGCGAAATCGCCAAGATCGAAAAAGAGGCCTTTTCCAATCTCGCCGGGTTCGGCTATTTCCTCTTCATCCGGATCGACCGAACCCCGTTCCCAGTGAAATACGTCAAGGATTTCAACGCCATTCTCGATAAGGGGAAGATGAGTTACGAATTCTTCGTCCCCTGCCATGTCCAAGCCACCAGCCAGTTCAAGAAACTGTCCATCGCCGGCTACGACCCCTCCTACTACACCGCCATGTTCTTTTCGGAGCAGGATCCGGTGGTGCTCCGTTCCGCCGAGGGTTTCGAGGTGCGCACCGCCCTCCGGGAAGACCCCGAAACCAGCATCTATTTCGACATGATCCACCCCCAGACGCTGTTTCTGGAATTCCGCAGGCAGCCATGAAGCGGATCTGGCTCCTGCTGATAGTGGCCGGAATCCTCGCCACTGCCGCGCCGGCTTTTCCGCGGCCCCCCTTCAGCGCCCAACCGCAGATCGCCCGCCAGGCTCCGGAACCCTCCTTCTATCAGTCCTTTCTGGTCACCATCAGCCAGTGCCAGCAGCACTTGAAACAGCGGATGGCGGATCTGATCCGGAAGACCCGCCGGGACGGCGATCCCGGCCCCCTCCTCACCCTTCTGGCCCTGGCCTTCCTTTACGGCGCCATCCACGCCGCCGGCCCCGGGCACGGCAAGGCGGTCGCCACCTCCTACGTTCTTTCGCACCGCGCCTCGCTCCGGGGAGGGGTGCTGTTCGGCATCGGCGTCGCCATGCTGCACGGCGGATCGGGGATCCTCAGCGTTATCGGCCTGCGCTACCTGCTGCAACAGAGCGTCAGCCGCACCCTGGTCTCGGTCACTCAGGTCACGGAGCTGGTCAGCTTCGCTCTGATCGCCCTGCTGGGATTGGGTATCCTGGTGAAAAACGGCTGTGAGCTCTTTTTTCGCCGTGCCCCGGAGCACCCGGAAGCGGCTCCGGCGCCACCCCGCCGCCAACCGCTGCTGTGGGCCACGGCGGTGGGGATCATCCCGTGCCCGGCGGTGGTGATGACGATGCTGTTCTGCCTCTCCATGGGGGCGCTGGTCCTCGGCCTGCTGCTGACCCTCTGCATCTCCCTCGGCATGGCCCTCACCATTTCCCTGGTCGTCTGCGCGGTCGTGGCCGGGAAAAGCGGCTTTTTGCAGCGGATACCCCCCAAGATCGCCGCGGCCCTCGAAACCGGGGTCGGCATGGCCTCGGGAGCCGCCATCGCGATCTTCGGCGTTGTGCTGCTGCTGGCGGCCGTCCATCGAACCTAACCGTGGCCTTTAAACCGCAAAGATCGCAAAGGGCACCAAGGAAAAGAAAAAAGGGTTGAGCCTCTTTTGGTTCTCAGGTTTTCACCCCCATTGTTGACGCCGCCGGAATGCCGCCGATCTGTGGCGGGTGAAGCCAACGGGGCGCCCTTTTTCGCTTCCTTTTTGGGCGCGCAAAAAGGAAGGGGGCGCGGGGCGGAGCCCCGAGGCAGAAACAGAGAGGAATAATTCAGCTGACAATCTCGATAGCAGCTCACTGCTGAATTGAAGCCTTTGGTTTCGCCTTGTCCGGCGACCTGCTTTTTCGTATGGATCCCCGACAGGACCGTTCGGGGATGACAAAACACGAAATACGAGCCTGTCATTCCCGAAGGTTTTTATCGGGAATCCAGGCCTTGTTGTGTTTTGAAAGTCCAGCAGGCCGTTGAAAAACTGGGGTTTTAAGTTTTTTGACACTGAGATTTTCACCCCCATTGTTGACGCAGCCGGAATGCCGACGCCGGTTCGGGTGGATTTCATGGAGCGGCAAACTGTTTGACCGCAGGGAGTTTTTGCCGCTCCCCGAACCGGTGGCGGCATGGAGGGAACCCGCCGTCCTTGGGCGGGC
>JAFGOW010000197.1 GCA_016926265.1 Deltaproteobacteria bacterium
ACCGCTTCATGGATTTCGCTGCCGTCGTAAACGCCGCATCCGGAAAGAACCACGCCGATCTTCTTCGCCATTTCGCTGCCTCCTTGGATGTGTGACGATTCCTGGCGGAACCATTGGGATTCCGGGCGAATCATTCCGGAATCCGGCTGTTTTAAAAATACCCTATTATGCCGTCGATGAAAAGGTCATGGCCCTCCATCCCCGCAACTGGGGAGGCCCCCGCCGCCATCGTCATTTGACAGCCGTCGGGGCGATGAAATAAGATGACCTCATTCCCAAACCGTAAGGCGGCATGACATGAACAAATCCATTCTCCGGCGGTCGGCCCTGGCGCTGGCCACAGTTTTGGCCATCGGCGCCGCGGGCTGCTCTGAACAAACCCCGTCCCCTTCCGGCCGGGAACCAGCCGCCGCGATCCGGCCCACGCCGCCGCCGGAACTGCTGAAAACCCAGGAAGCCTTCGTCGAAGTCTCCCGGAGGGTCATTCCGGCCGTGGTCAACATCCGCGCCGCCCGCAGATCCAAGGCCACTTCCCTGCCGCCCCTGCTCGAGGAGTTTTTCCGGGAGCTCTTCAAGCACCGTCCTCCCCGGCAACGGGAAGAGAAAACCCTCGGCTCCGGCTTCATCTTCAGCCCGGACGGCCATGTCCTGACCAACGCCCATGTCATCAAGGGCGCCGAGGAAATCACCATCCGGCTTTCCGACCAGAAGGTCTACCCCGGCAAGGTAATCGGCTCCGACGCCCGCACCGACGTGGCGGTGCTGAAGATCGAAGGCACGGCAGCGCTCCCCGCCGTGGCCGTCATGGGGGATTCGGACCGGCTCCGGGTCGGCGAATGGGCCTTGGCCGTCGGCAATCCCTTCGGCCTGGAGGGGACCCTGACCGTGGGGGTCATCTCCGCCACCCGCCGGACCAATATGGGAATCGAGGAATATGAGGATTTCATCCAGACCGACGCCTCCATCAATCCCGGCAATTCCGGAGGCCCGCTGGTCAACATCTGCGGCGAGGTCATCGGCGTCAACACCGCCATCGTCGCCTCCGGCCAGGGGATCGGCTTCGCCATCCCCATCAACCTGGCCCGCTCCGTAGCCGAGCAGCTGATCGACAAAGGGGAGGTACACCGCGGCTGGCTTGGGGTTCGGATCCAGGCCCTGACTCCGGAGCTGGCCGCCTCCTTCGGCCTCAAGGAACCCCGCGGGGTGCTGATCAACGGCATCAGCTCCGACTCGCCGGCGGAAAGAGGGGGGCTGCGAAAAGGGGACATCGTTCTTTCCGTAAACGGCAGGGAGGTGGAAGGAATCGGCGGATTCAAGCTCCTGATCGCCACCATTTTGCCTGGTGAACCCGCCGAACTGGTCCTATGGCGCGACGGCGCCCGATCCACGCTCGCGATCGTCCTGGATGCTCCCGCCGCCGAGGCAGGCAAAACCACCGGCGGCCATCACAGCCCTCTCATCGGCATCACCGTTGAACCCGGCTCATCAGAGGAAGGACTGACCATCACCCAGGTCGTCCCGGACAGCCCAGCGGCCACCCATGGTGTCAAGACGGGCGATCTGTTGCTGGCGATCAATCGCAAGGAGATGAAAAATATCGAGGATTTCCAAGCCGCCCTCAATGAAATCGGCGCCTCGGAAACGGTCCTGCTGCTGCTCCGGAGAGGCGCCACCACCCTCTATTTGGCTTTTCCCCTGGCCAGGGATTGATTTTTCGGTATGCAAATTGAATAAAAAGGCCCATTGAAAAACGATCTATCGATGGGAGGTTTTATGGCCAAACTTGTGACGAACCCCGAACTGGCATTCCGGCTGGCGCGGGCCATCGTTTCGGATATCGCCCTCTACAATCAGAAGAAAGTCCGGGAAGGCATTGAAAAGGATTGTATTTTTGATCTTCTCAACGATGAACTGCAGGAAGGCAGAGAACTCTTTTTCACCCGCATCTCTCCCGATGTCGCCGAGCGGGAGCATCTCTATGACCGCGCCATCGTCGATGTCATGATCAAACAGGCCGGCAAGATCGAAAGTGTCATCTGGAAGTGAATGACGTCTCACCGTCAATTCGTCTTTGAATGGGGTCGTTTTCCGGAACGCCTGGACCGTTTTTTGGCCGAGTGCCTGCCAGAAATGACCCGTTCCCAAATCAAAAGGTTGATCGACGAAGGGCAGGTGCGGATCGATGCCGGCCCTGCCAAGCCCGGAGAAAAACTCAAGGGGGGGGAAACCGTTCTGGTGACCATCCCCGCTCCCGCCTGTTCCGAACTCCACCCCGAAGCGATTTCTCTCTCCATCCTGTACGAAGACGCCGATCTGATTGTGATTGACAAACCGGCGGGAATGGTTGTACACCCAGCCCCTGGGCATCCAGGGGGCACCCTGGTCAACGCCTTGCTGCACCATTGCGGCGACCTGGCGGGAATCGGCGGCGAACTGCGTCCCGGCATCGTCCATCGCCTCGACAAGGACACCTCGGGGGTGCTGGTGGCGACCAAAAACGACGCCGCCCACCACGCGCTGGCCGTCCAATTCAAAAAGCATACGGTCAAAAGGCGTTATCTGGCGCTGCTTCAGGGGGTACCCCCCGCAACGGAGGGGATCGTGGACCAGCCCATCGGCCGCCACCCGACCGAACGCAAAAGGATGGCGGTGGTTTCCAAAGCCGGGCGCCGCGCCGTCACCCGCTGGAAGGTGTTGGCCGGTTTTGAAAAAGAGCGTCTCGCCCTGGCGGCGCTGCAACTGGAAACCGGCCGCACCCATCAGATCCGGGTGCATCTGGCCAGCCTCGGCTTTCCGGTAATCGGGGATCCCGTTTACGGGCACAAAGGATGGCTGAGGCAGCTGGCCGAACCCCGGCTCCGGAGGCTGTTGCTCGATCTCGGCAGGCAGGCGCTCCACGCCGGCACCCTCGGCTTTACCCATCCGGGAAGCGGCCGTTACCTCGAGTTCTCCAGCCCCCCCCCGGAAGACATGATGGCCATCCTCCGGCACCTGTGGGATACTTACGATTATGACCCCTGCCGCCTCACCCGGCTTTGCGGCGCGGCGGGAACCGGCGAAGGATCGATCGGAACATGCAACTGACGCGACAGGGAAAAATCAGCTATTTGAAACCTCAGTGGGTTGATCGTTTCCCGCTCTGGGCCGGCTTCAGCACCCGCAACGGCGGAATCAGCCGGCCCCCCTTCAACTCCCTCAATTTCGGCTTCAATACCGACGACGCCGCCTGTAATGTGGAAAGGAACCGCTCCACGCTGTGCCGGGCTTTCGACATCGCGCCGCAGAACCTGCTCACCGTGCAGCAGGCTCACGGCACCGACATCCTGGCCATCGATGAACCCAACGACGACCTCTCCCATTTTCTCTCCCTGGAGTGCGATGCGGTCATCACCAACCAGCCGCGGATCATGCTCGGCATCCTGGTGGCGGACTGCTTCCCGGTGCTGTTCTGGCATCCCGGCGCCGGGGTGATCGCCGCCGCCCATGTCGGCTGGCGGGGAGCCGCCGGCGGCCTCATCGGCAAGGTGCTCGAGGCGCTGGCGGGTCTGTTCCGGGCCGATGGGCAGGGGCTCTATTGCGCCATCGGACCCGGCATCTCCGCAGCCCATTATGAGGTTGACCGGACCGTGAAGGAAACCTTCGGCCCGAGCGGCGTCGGGTGGGAGCAGATCGCCTGGGAAAAAACCTTCGGCCGTTGGCGTCTCGACCTGGGAAAATGCTGCCGGCTGCAACTGGAACAGGGCGGCGTCGATCCGGCCCGGATCGTTTACAACCCCGATTTCTGCACCTTCGCACAGCGCGAGCTGTTCTTTTCCTACCGCCGTGACAACGGCCAGACCGGTCGTCAGATCGGTTTCATCATGATAAAATAAAAAACTAAAACCCTTACAAGGTGGTTGAATTCAGGGAAGCGCGGCTTCCCTGATTCGTTTTCCGCCGCCAGGAGCGCCCGGTTAGGGAAAGGCCGTCATGAGAATCCCTTTTTTTACCCAGGGGAGAAAGGACACCAGCCGCCTGATCGCCGTGGGGGATATCCACGGCTGCCTGGATTCGTTGCGCCGCCTGATGGCGAAAATCCGCCCCAATGCCTCGGATCGCCTGGTGTTCCTTGGAGACTACGTCGATCGCGGCCCCGACAGCCGCGGCGTCATCGAGTTCCTGATCGACTTCAAAAACCGCTTCCCCCGAACCGTCTTCCTGAAGGGAAATCACGAGGCGATGTTTATCGATTTCCTGAGCGGCAAAAACCGCGATCTTTTTCTCCTCAACAACGGCGCCGCAACCCTGCGGCAATACGACACCGGGGGCGAGCTTCACATCCCGGCCAGCCATTGGGAATTCCTGTCCGGCCTGCCGCTCTATCACCGCTGCGAAGATTTCATCTTCGTCCATGCCGGGCTGCGCCCCGGAGTCCCGCTGGAACGACAGCAGGAACAGGATCTGCTCTGGATCCGGGGGGATTTCCTCTACTCCGATTATGACTGGGGAGGAGTCGTGGTCTTCGGGCACACCCCGCTGGACCGGGTCCTCCAGGACGGCAACAAGCTCGGCCTGGACACGGGGGCGGTCTACGGTCGGTTGCTGACCGCCTGCGAGGTGCGGCAGCGGACCTTCTGGAGCGTGCGCGGTCCCAAACCGGAAGGGGACAAGACCCGGTAACGGGCGCCGGTCAGGACGCGCCCCCTTTTTTGCGGCGCAGCAAATCTCCCGGTTTCCCGGCAGCCGGCAGGTCGATGGCAACCACCGCGTTGGGCTGGGCCACGGACAGCAGCTCCCCGTCCGAAGTCCGGATAGCCGCGCAGGAAAAAACGGTCCTTCTCATCCCCGGCGCCACCAGCTCCAGGGTTTCGCCGGGGAAAAACCGATTGCGGACCTGGACCAGCGGCGACCGCCCGAAACCCGCCACCAGCACCCCGATAAAATCGTGGGAGCGGATATAGGAGGAGGTGGCGGGGTGGATCTGCTCTCCCCGTTCCGGAAACAGGAACCCGGTGCCGTAGGGGCGATGGCTCACCGTCTCCAGTTCCTCCCGCCACCGCGGATCACATCGGTACTCGCCGCCCGGCTCCGGGAGGCTGTCCAGCGCCGTCCGATAGACATCGGTGACGACCGCGGCGTAATAGCGGCTCTTCATCCGCCCTTCGATCTTGAGGCCATCGATCCCGGCGGCCGCCAGCGCCGGGAGCTGCTCCACCAGGCAGAGGTCGCGGCTGTTGAGGAGATAGGCGCCGGCCCCATCCTCCTCGACGGGGAAAAATTCCCCAGGCCGGGTCTCCTCCTGCAGGGCATATCCCCAACGGCAGGGGTGGGTGCAGGCGCCCTGGTTGGCGCTCCTCCCCGTCAGAGCCGCCGACAGCAGGCAGCGACCCGAATAGGCCATGCACATGGCGCCGTGGACAAAGGTTTCCAGCTCCAGGTCGCAGCCGGACCGGATCGCCTTTAGCTGCTCCAGGGAGAGCTCCCGCGCCAGGTTGATGCGGCGGATGCCGTTGCGCCCCCAGAAAACGGCGGCGGCGGCATTGGTGGTATTGGCCTGGGTGGAGAGATGCAGGGTCCGATCCGGATCGACTTCGCGGATCAGGGCGACGACCCCCGGGTCGGAAACGATATAGGCGTCAAGGTCGAGCGGCTTGAGTTCCTCCAGGTGGTCCCGCAGCGCCGGGATCTCCTCCGGTGCCAGATAGGCGTTGAGGGTCAGGTACAGCTTCTTCCCCAGACCGCGCACCAGCTTCCGGGCCGCCTGCAATTGAGGCAGGGAGAAGTTCCCGGCCATGGCCCGCAGTCCGAATCTGGCGCCGCCCACATAAACGGCATCGGCCCCGAAATAGAGGGCGCTTTCAAGCTTTTCCAGGTCCCCGCCGGGGGCCAGCAACTCCGGTTTCAGCATGGTTCCATGCTCCGCCACGACGCCGTTTTCCATTAGGCGTCGGGGTCTTGGGTATTTTTGACACTTGTAATTATTTGATGGAATGTAATAATCAGCCCAGGGCGTTTTCGGACTCCGGATTCCCCGCGGCAATCCCCTTCCGTTGCCGGGATTTTCATTCTAACCGGGGAACGGAGGTTCTGGCCACAGAAACCTCTAAACCATTAAGGCGGCATTTGAGATGAAGGATCTAGAAAAAGGGTTGAAATCCCAGCTGCTTCTGAGCTTTTTTGGCCTGGCTTTTGCTTTGTCTGGTTGTGCCATGCTCCAACCGGCCGGATCGGTGGGGAATCTGGAGGAGAGAATCGCCCGGCTGGAAGAGGGATTGAAGGAAATCTCCGCCCAGGTTGAGAAGAACCGCGACAATCTGCTCTTCCAGGAGGCCAAAATCCGCGATCATCAGGCGCTCCTCGAGGGCTCCGGGACGGAAAAAGGCACCGCGGAAGCTGCAAATGCCGCTTTCGACCCCGCGGGGGTCATCGGCGGCCGGGATATCACCCCGGCCACGGTTTACCGGGCCGCTTTCGGGAACTACGCCTCGGGCCGTTACCAGCCGGCCGTTCTGGGCTTCCGGGCCTTTCTGGAGCGCTATCCGGACAACCCTTACGCGGCCAACGCCCAGTTCTGGCTCGGAGAATGCCACTACGCCCTGGATGAGTACCCCCAGGCGTTGGAAGCCTTCGACGCTCTGGTCAACTTTCAGCCGCCGAGCGACAAGGCCCCCGATGCCCTGTTGCGGATCGTCGCGATCCTGAAAAAGCTTCCCGACGAGAACCGCGCCCAGGAGACGGCCCGTTTCCTTTTGAAAAACTATCCGGACAGTCCCGCCGCGAGGACGTTGCGGGAATACTATCCGGAATACAAGGCCCCATAAATCAAACAAAGGACAGATTTGACATGGTGACCAAAAGAACAATCGCTCTTCTGTTCGGTGTGGTGTTTCTGTTCCCGGTGCTGGCCCTGGCCAAAGGGGTTCCCCAGACCTACGTGATCCACAAGGGGGATACGCTGTGGGGCGTCTCCCAGCGATTTCTCAAAGATCCCGATTACTGGCCCAATCTCTGGTCCCGCAACCCCTCCATCACCAACCCCCATCTGATCTACCCCGGCCAGAAAATCATCCTCTATGACGGCGGCATTCTGGTGGTGGGCGAGAAGCGGGAGAGCCTCGCGGGCCTCGGACCGGACATTGTGGAAGAACAATTCAGTGAGGACGCCGTCACCGTCAAAACCTATGGCGGCGCCAAAGGTTTCCTCTCCCCCGAGGACATCGAGGGGGCCGGCATTATCATCGATGCCGTGGACAACCGGCTGCTCCTGACCAAAGACGACACCCTGTTTCTCCAGATGAAAAACCCCGATTCGGCCGCTATCGGGGATTCCTTCACGGTATTCCGCGCCGACAAGACCATCAGCCATCCGCGCACCGGCTCGACGCTGGGCTACCGGGTGCTGGATCTCGGCACCCTGCAACTTAAGGAAACGAACCCAAAGGTGGCGACCGGCGTCATTACCGAGGGCTATCAGGAAATCAGACGCGGGGACCGCCTTCTGCCGCTGCGCCCCATGGAATACCACATCGACCTCAAAAAAGCCCAGGCTCCGCTGTCGGGTTTCATCATCGCAGCCACCACGGATGCCATCAGCCTCGCCTCCTATGACGTCATTTTGATCGACCGCGGCGCCGAAGACGGCCTTGTCGCCGGTAACCTGCTTTACCTGGCACGGGAAAGAACCGTCACCGACAAATCCCTGGTCAGCAAGGATGTCCAGCTTCCCGACATCTTCCTGGGCAATGCCGTGATTCTGGAGACGGGAGCGCATTCCAGCTCCGCCCTGATTCTGAAATGCCGCGAAACCGTCTTCGTCGGCGACAAGGTTTACACCGTGGTTCAATAAGGGAATCCGCTCCGGTGACCGAAAACGGGAGCGCCTTCCGATCTGGTTTCGTCCCCGAGGGGCTGGAGGATCTTCCAGCCCCTCTTTTCACGCCGACGCCCGATGATGATCGGAGATGAGGAACAAGGCTGGCTGCGCCTCTCCCTGACCCCAGGAATCGGCAGAGGCCGGCTCATCAGGCTGATGGAGGCCTTCCCGTCGAGCCGGGAGGCCATCGAGGCCGGCCCCCCTCTGTGGCGCGATCGGGCCGGAATTCCTCTGGCCGTCGGCGCCGGACTCATCGCCGCAGACGACGAGCGCCTGCGCCAGGCGCTGTCGGTCTTGGACGAAATCGGCTGCCGCCTGATCTGTTTTGCCGACCGCCAAGCCTATCCTCCCCTGCTGCGGGAGATCTTCGATCCGCCGGCGCTGCTATTCGCCCGCGGGAGCTGCCCTCTCAACAACTGCCTGGCGGTGGTCGGCTCACGGCGGGCCTCCAGCGCCATGGTGCGCTTCACCCGCGAACTCTGCTCGGATCTGGCCGCCCACGGCATCACCATCGTCAGCGGCGCGGCCCGGGGCATCGACGGGGCCGCCCATCAGGGGGCGCTTGACGGGGGAGGAGCGACGGTGGCGGTGCTGGGATGCGGCATCGACCAGGTCTATCCTCCCGAACACCGCAAGCTCTTCGAAGGGATTCTCGGCCATGGCATGCTGCTCGGCGAGTACCCGCCCGGAGTGCAGCCGCTGGCCGGAAATTTTCCGGGACGCAACCGGATCATCAGCGGCCTCAGCCGCGGGGTGCTGGTGGTCGAGGCGACCAGCCAGAGCGGCTCCCTGATCACGGCCGATTTTGCTCTGCAGCAGGGACGCGAGGTGTTCGCCGTTCCCGGCCCCGTCTACTCTTCCCACGGCGGCGGGGTCAATCAGCTTCTCAAGGACGGCGCCACCCTGATCTCGGGCAGCCGCGACCTGCTGGAGATCCTGGGCGCGCCCCCCCTTAAACCGGCCATCATCGAGGCCGCGCCCCCCCAGCCGCCGCTTTCGGAAAAGGGCACGGCCCTGTTCCGGATCCTGGCCGACGGCCCCCGTCATATGGATGAAATCGTTCAGAAAAGCGGCTTGACACCCAGTGACGTTTCCGCTACGTTACTGCACCTGGAACTTGAAGGGGTGGTTTCGCGGCTTCCCGGCCTGCATTTTATCGTGAACAGGAAACTATCGGCGCCCTGATTGGAGGTTCTTTGAGAGACCGGGTCCTTGCCATCGTCAACCTTATCGCCCAGTACGTTTTTGAAAATCAGGAGCTTTTTAACGACGACGGCATCATTCAGGAACTCATCAATGTCGGTTTCGATCTCGACGAGATCAACGCCGCTTTCAGCTGGATCGAGAACCTCTCCGTCGAAAGTCTCGACGGCAAGGAGAAGAGGGGCCTCCCCACCGTCAACACCTTCCGTGTTTTTTCCCCTGAAGAAAAAAGCGCTCTCACCTTGGAGGCCCAGGGCCTGTTGGTGCGTCTCTGGTCGCTGGGGCTGATGGACACCGAGGAGATGGAAGATCTCATTTCCAATGCCCTTTCCATGGAGGACGGCGAAGTCACTCTTCAGGACATGAAGGCCATGGTTGCCATCACCCTTTTTTCCCGTACACTGAAGCAATATGACCGCGAGATCGAATGCGTCCTCAAGGACGAATGGTCGTTGCTCTTCCATTGACGGATGAAGGGCCGCGGCGGATCCCGCGGCCCTTTTCCTTTGCGGCGCGACAACGCCGCGGGCGGACCCATTTCCAACGAGGAAGGTATGGCGAAATCCCTGGTAATCGTCGAATCGCCGGCCAAGGCGAAAACCATAGAGAAATTTCTCGGCAAGGGCTACAAGGTGTTGGCCTCCTACGGCCATGTGCGGGCCTTGCCGAGCCGCAAAGGCTCCGTCGATGTGGCCCGCGATTTCGAGCCGCGCTACGAGATCCTGCCCAAGAGCAAGAACTGCCTGGAGCAGATCCGCAAGGAATCGGAGCGCAGCGACGAACTGATCCTGGCCACCGACCCCGACCGGGAAGGGGAGGCCATCGCCTGGCATCTGCTGGAGGCCCTGGAGATTCCCGAGCAGCAATCCAAGCCGCGGGTGCGGCGCGTCTCATTCCATGAAATCACCCAGACCGCCATCCGGAAAGCGATGGCCGAACCCCGCGCCGTCTCGCGCCCGCTGGTGGACGCCCAGCAGGCCCGCTCCATCCTCGACTATCTGGTCGGCTTCAACCTCTCCCCCTTTCTCTGGAAAAAGATCCGCTACGGCCTCTCCGCCGGCCGTGTCCAATCGGTGGCGCTGCGCCTGATCTGCGAACGGGAAAAGGAGATCCGGGCCTTCCAGGCGGAGGAGTATTGGACCATCGAGGGTCTGCTGAAAAGCGCCGGCGGGGAGGAATTCCAGGCCCGCCTCCACGCCGTGGACGGCAAGAAGCTGGAGAAGTTCGCCATCGGCGACGAGAATGCGGCGCACCAGTTGGAGCAGGCGCTGCGCGACGCCGCGTTCCGGGTCTCATCGGTTGCCGCCAAGGAGAAAAAACGATATCCCGCTCCCCCCTTCACCACCAGTACCCTGCAGCAGGAAGCGAGCCGCAAGCT
>JAFGOW010000198.1 GCA_016926265.1 Deltaproteobacteria bacterium
GGGATCCAGATTTCGGGTTTAAAGGATAGAGTTGGCCAGCCCACCGGTATGGTTGAGGTCAAGGCGTTCGATGAGCTGAGTAGTTACAACCGTTTTATCCCTTTTTATCCCCTTCATCCCTGTTGATCGGATGTCTTCAGCTGTCTCGTTTTTTGGGCTGAATGGTTACAAATCCATTACCTTTTTCTCGCCCTTCTCTCTCTGCCGCCCCCTCCCTTTTCCCCAGCCGCTCCTCGACGATGGCCCGGAGCGCCCGCAGATCGAGTTTGCCGGTGCCGAGCAGGGGGATTTCCTCCACCTCCAGGTAGCAGTCCGGGGCCGGTTTCCAGAGGTTGGGGAGGTTGCCGGCGTCGAGGATCGCCCGCAGCCGCTCTACGCCGCCGGCCGCGGGGAGGTGGAGCACCACCAGCTTTTCCCCCTTCTTTTCGTCCGGCACGGAGGTCACCGCGACCTGCAATTCCGATGACTCGAGCCCCTTCTGCAGGATCTCCTCCACGGCGGCGTGGGGCACCATCTCCCCGGCGATCTTGCTGAACCGGGAGAGGCGGCCGCTGATCTTGAGAAACCCCTTTTCATCCAGGCAGCCGATGTCGCCGGTCACGTACCAGCCGTCGCGGAGCACCTCGGCGCTCTTTTCCGGCCGGTTCAGATAGCCGAGCATCACGTTGGGCCCCCGGATCTCGATCATGCCGGGCTCGTTGACGCCAAGCACCGCGCCGCTTTCCGGATCGAGAATCCGCACCGCGACCCCCGGCAGGGGGCGGCCGACGCTCTCCGGCCGGGAGCCGATCTGGTGCACCCCACCCGCCTCGACATCGGGGAGGTTGAGGGCCGCCACCGGGGAGAGCTCGGTGGCGCCGTACCCCTCCAGCGGCGTGATGCCGAACTTGGCCGCGAAATCCTGGGCCAGTCTGGAGCCGAGCTTTTCAGCGCCGGTGACCACCACCCGCAAGCTCCGGAAATCCTCCGGATCGGCCTTGCGGAGGTAGGCGGACAGGAAGGTCGGGGTCGCCAGCAGGAAGGTGGAGCGGTGCTCCCGGACCGCCTTGACGATGCGGCCGGTGTCGAGGGGATTGGGATGGTAGGCCGCTGAAAACCCGGTCAGGAGCGGAAACCACAGGGTGCCGGTAAAGCCGAAGCTGTGGAACAAGGGGAGGATGCCGCAGATGTTGTCCCTTTTGTCCACGGAGAAGACCATGTTGTAGGCGTCGATATTGGAGAGGATGTTGTGGTGGCTGAGCATCACCCCTTTCGGCTCGGCCGTGCTCCCGGAGGAGAAGATGACGGTGGCGAGCGCATCCGGATCGCCGGGCAGTTCCGGCACCAGCCAGCGGCCCGGCAGGAAACGGCCGGCGAGCCAGCAGCGGAGCTTTTCCTTGAAGGGCGGCCCGGTGAGCAGTTCCTCGATGAGCAGATAATCGGCCCCCAGCTCTTTTTTCCCCAGCTTGTCGAGGAATTTTTGGGAGCTGAGGATGGTCCGCAGCCCGGCCTGGGCAACGGCCGAGCGCAGAGCCCCTTCCGAGGAGGAGAAGTTGAGGTTGACCGGCACCCGGCCGGCCAGGGTCAGGGCCAGATTGGCCAGGGCCCCGGCCACCGAAGAGGGGAGCAGCACCCCCACCATCTCCTGGCCGGCGAGCTTCTCCCGCAGACGTTCCTTCAACAGCAGGGCCGCGATCAGGGTTTCGCCGAAACGCAGCTTTTGGCCGCTGGTGTCGGCCAGGGCCGGGCGTCGCCAGTGGCGGCGCGCCGAGCGCACGAAACGTTTCCCGAGTGAGTCGGCGGCGCTCTTGCGGGTTTCGAAATAGTGGCTGGAGAGCTCCATCACCGCCTGGCGGACCTCGGTGGAGGTGCAGGTGGCCGGGAGCGGGGCGCCGAAGTCGATGGCCACGGGTCCGGGGAGGGTGGTGGGCAAGGCGGCCAGGAGCCGGCCGCGCTTGTAGCTGAAGATGCTCCCCCAGATGCCGCCGATGTGGACCGGGATCACCGGATGGGAGGAGCCCCTGACGATCCTTTCGAATCCGGGCCGGAACTCCTGGAGGGTGCCGTTGCGGGTCAGGGCCCCTTCGGCGAAGATGCAGACCAGATACCCCTCGTCCAGGGCCTGGCGGGCGCTGTTCAGCGCTTCGACCAGTTCCTTGCGCCTGTCCCCGGCCGAGATCGGGATCACCCCCATCAATTTACATAGCCGT
The DNA here is from genome assembly GCA_016926265.1 of Deltaproteobacteria bacterium. Classification (GTDB taxonomy): domain Bacteria; phylum Desulfobacterota; class Desulfuromonadia; order Desulfuromonadales; family JAAYDE01; genus JAAYDE01. The sequence continues at coordinate 2,190 of JAFGOW010000198.1, forward strand.
CTCAGGAAAAAGGTCTGATAGATGCCGCGCTCCATGAGGAAACGGATCCGGCGCTGCTGGGTGGAGAGCAGCAGCAGGGCATCGAGCCAGGAGACATGGTTGCCGACCAGCAGCGCCCCCCCCTCCACCGGGACATGCTCAACGCCCCGGACCCGCACCCGGTAGATCAGCTTCATCAGCACCAGGGCCACGAACCGGAGCAGGAAATCGGGGAGGATCGCCAGCGCCGCCAGGGTCACCACGATCATGAACAGGCCCAAGCCGAAAAAGCCGACGTGGGCCGGCCATCCCAGCACGACATTGATGAGATGGGTCAGCAGCGCGGCCCCCAGCACCCCGCACCAGCCGAGGAAGTTGGTCGCCGCCAGGATCTTGCCCCGGTGCTCGTCCGCGGCGCGGAACTGGATGAAGGCATGGAGCGGCACGATGAAGAGCCCGGCCCCCAGGCCGAGGACCAGGATCGCCACGGCGGCGAGAGTCAGACTGCGGGACGGAACGGCCAGGTACAGGGAGGAGGCAAACAGCAGGGCCGATCCCACCGGCACCACCCCCAGCTCCACGTTGCGCCCGGAAAGCTTCCCGGCAGCCAGGGAGCCGGCGCCGATGCCGAGGGCCGCCATCAGAAACAGCGCTCCCCCCTGCTCCTGGGAGAGGCCGAAGTCCTGGATCCCGAGCGGGATCAGATTGAGCTGGACAAAGGCGCCGATCAGCATGAACAGGGAGGCGCCGAACACGGCCATGGCCAGATAGCGGTCCCGGCGCACCATGGTAAGGGCGCGGCGGAATTCCTCCAGCGGCTTGCACGAGGCGGCCCGCTCCGCTGGCGGATGCAGCTCCCGGACCCCGAAGCTGGCCGCCTGGCCGAGGACCGCGATCCCGACGCAGAGCAGGCCGGCGAGCCGGTAGCTTCCTCCGGTCAGCAGCGGCACCACGGTGGCGGTGGTGGTGCCGAGGATGATGGCCAGATAGGTGAAGGCCTCGAGCTGGCCGTTGGCGCTGGAGAGCCGCTGGCGTTCCACGATCTCCGGCACGATGCCGTATTTCGCCGGGCTGAAAAAGGTGCTCTGCAGCGCCATCAGAAACAGCGCCAGATAGAGGCCCAAAGGGCTCTCCAGCCACAGCGAGGCGCCGCCCAGGGCCATGACCCCGATCTCGGCGGCCTTGGCCAGAACGATCAGGCGGCTTTTGCGGAGCCGGTCGGCCAGCACCCCGGCCAGCGGGGAGAAGAGCAGAAACGGGATCACGAACACCGCCCCGGCGATGGCGGCGACGCGGCCGGCGGCCTCCGGACCCTGCCGGTCGATGAGGAAGAAGATCAGCAGCAGCTTGAAGAGGTTGTCGTTGAGCGCCCCCAGGAACTGGGTGGCGTTGAGGAACAGAAAAGAGCGGTTGCCGGTGGCGGGCAGAGCAGGGTTCATCTTTTTCTCCTGGAAGAAATCAACCTCACATCATCATGGCATCAACCCGGGATATCACCTTCAGGGGGAGGCGGCCCGGATCTGTTCCTGGGGCCCGGCCGCCGCGGCGGCGCCGGCCAGCCCGGTTCCGGCGCGGCTCAGCTTCAGCAGTTCCTTGCCCCGGAAGAAGACCTCGGCCGGCACCGACAGCGCCATTTTGAGTTCCACGTCCCGGTCCCAGGGATTGGAGAGCGATCCGATCCGCGCCATCTCCCGCATCGGGATCCGCCAGGCATAGTACCACGGCGAGACCAGGGCCGTGCTGATGAGGGGGAAATCGGTGCCATAGACCAGCCGGTCGAGTACCGCGTCCTGTTTCAGCAGCCGGGGGAGATAGAAGAGCTTGTTGAGCTGGGTGAGGCTGGAGATGTCGGCGTAGAGGGTCGGATAGGTGGGGAACATCCGCAGCAGCCGTTCCATGTTCCGCTCGCCGCCGTTGGTGCCGGTGGTGGCGGCATGGGCCGCGATCACCTTGACCCCCAGGGAGAGCGGCAGGTGCAGGCGCTGCGGGTCGCCCAGGGCGGACTCGCTGCGGGTAAACGACCTTTCATCCCCGGTGTGGGTCAGCAGCGGCAGATCGAGCGCCTTGAGTTTCTCGTAAAAGGGGATCAGGGCTTCGTCCGCCGGGTCGATCCCCTGGATGGCGGGGAGCCATTTGAGCAGCACGGCCCCCAGTTCGACCGCCTGTTCGAGCCGCTCCAGCGCATCGCAGCGGTGAGGATTGACGCTGGCCCCGAAAAAAAGATTGGGATAGTTGGCGGTCTCGGCCGCCACAAAGTCGTTGGGGATGTAGACCTCGGTTCGGGTCAGATCGAGCTCCCCCCTGCCGTCCATCACCCCGTCGAGGGCGAGGACCACGGCCCCGGCCACAACTTGGGAGGCCGCCACCCCGTCCGAGATGCGCCGGAAGGCGAGCCGGTCCCCGGCCGAGCGCAGTTCCTCCTCCCGGACCCCGAAGGCCCGCAGATAGATCTTGTAGCGCCAGTTGCGGCGCAGCTTGGGGGTCACGAAACAGCCGCTATCCCCCAGGCCGAGCCCGGCGGTGTGAACATGGAGATCAATGATTTTTTTCAGGTTCATGGCCCAGCCCCTCTCCGGCAGCACCGGCTTCCGGCAGCCCGGTTAATTGGTTTTCATTATTCTTCAAAAGTCGCGCCAAGTAAAGGAGAACGAAACTCGACAAGCCGCCCAGAAATCCCCCCAGATGGGAGGAGACGATGGGAATTCCGATGGCTCCGAGATGGAGGTCGGCCAGGAAGGCCGCGCCGCTCAGGACCTCCCAGCAGACCTTGGCGCCGAGGCCGAAAAACAGCGCCAGGCCGATCTTCGCGGAGCATGGGGAGGATTGGGAAACGGCCGTTTCCAAAGCCGATATCGCCATCAGGCCGTGGCAGATTCCGGACAGGCCGCACAGCCCCAGGGTTCCGACCGAGGCCGAAAGGCAAAGCGGCATCAGGAGGCTGCCGGCCCAGCAGGCCGCCAGATGGCGCCACCGCGCCTCATCGATCCCCTTCCAGAGCAGCAGGAAGGCGCCGGCGTCGAGGATCAGGTGATACCAGCTGACATGGACCAGGGGGAACAGAACCAGCCGCCACCACTGACCGCCTGCCACCAGGCCGGGGAAGAAAACCAGGGATTTGGCGATCCGCCCGGACCACAGCGGCAGGTTGCAGACCAGGAGCAGCAGCGCCCAGACGGCCAGCTCCAGACCATGCGCCGTCTTTTGGTCGGCGCGGTCGCGTTCTGAAAAATGTGCTGTTTTGATACCTGCGGCCATCATGACGACCTCCTCGAAACCGGTTGTCCGGGCGGCCCAGCCGCCGCCCGGACCTGTCTGAGGTGCTGTTATTTCATCCGCCTGCGGCGCCGCTCCAGATAAGCCGCGACACCGACGAACAGGATTCCCACCGGCCCGGAGCCGATGTTGGGCGCGGCCCGGCCGCCAAAGGCGCCCCCCTGCGGATTGTTGTCGACCCGGTAATTTTTGGCCGGCGCCGCGGCCCGCGCCGCCTGGGCCTGGCGCTCCCTGGCGACCCGCTGGGCGTTGCGGCGTTGCAGACCCTGCTGCTCGGCCACCTCGTCCTTGACCACCACCATCGAGGTGTAGTCGGTGACCAGCGAA
>JAFGOW010000026.1 GCA_016926265.1 Deltaproteobacteria bacterium
CATGGCCGACGGCCTCGATCATCTCGATGGAGACCACTTTGGAATATCGGCCCGGAATGTGGCGATAATCGCAGAGCTGTATGTCAACGCGATCCTCCAGCCCGGCCTCTTTGACCCGTTGCCGCGCCAGTTCCAGCTGTTCGTGGGAAACGGTAATCCCGGAGACCCGGCAGCCGGTCCGGCGCGCCGCCTCCATGGCGAAACTGCCCCAGCCGCAGCCGATTTCAAGGACATGGTCGTGTTTGGTAATGCCGGCTTTTTGGATGATCCGCTCCAGCTTGTTGAGCTGCGCCTGCTCAAGATGGTCTTCTGCGTTCCGGAACAGGGCACAGGAATAGGTCAGGGTCGGGTCGAGAAAGACCGCAAAGAAATCGTTGCTCAGATCATAATGTTCGCGGATATTGCGGGAACTCCCCTTCCGGGTGTTGGGGCGCCGCAGATGCCGGACGTAATTGATCAGCCGTCCCATGGCCGAAGCGGCAATGCCGCGGTCGTCCATGACCCTTTCATTGGCTGCCAGCAGGGTCAGCAGGCCGGGCAGGTCGGGCGTCTCCCAGTCCCCATCCACATAGGCCTCCCCAAACCCGATGTCGCCCGACAGCATGACGCGGCGGAAAAAACGATGCTCCCTGATCCGCAGGCTGAGCCGCGGCTCGGCATCGGCCGGCCCGAGCCGGTATTCTTCGCCTTCCGGGGTTATCAGGGTCAGATTGCCCTGGGGGAGGCGGTTGAAAAACCTCAGGATTATCCTGCGGCCCAGGCGGTCGAGCACACCCGGCGGCACCGGGCGGATGGTCATGGGGCTGTCGGGGAGCGGGCGGGTATACAGCGGCAATTTTTTCCGCCAGTACAGGGTGGCGGCCTGGCGGAGGATCCTGGGCATGGTCAGACTCGCGCAGATCGGGTGCGAGACCAGGGTTCTGGCCAGGTTGGCCGGAGTGAGGGGCCGGGCCTGCCCCTGGATGCGGGCGACGAAAGAGGGGCGATCATCCGCCTGGTAGCGGACGATATTGTCGATTTTTTCATTGGCGGGTGTCAGTTTGAAGGTATAGCGGCCGCGCCGGGGGAAAAAAGGCGAGACGTGAAATTGCTTGTCGGCGGCAAATTCCAGATTGCCGTCGGGGGTTGTGGTTTCCTGCCCCTGCAGCAGGTACAGATGCATCTCGCCGAAGGTGTTGTTAACCTGAAGCAGAATGCAACCCAGGCGGCCCGCTTCATCATGGCAGTAGAAAAAGCTGATCGGGTTGAAGACGTAGTTGAAATAGCGCGCCGAGGTGACCAGGGTGACCGGCCCGAGGCGCATATCGACACCGGCATTTTTCAGGATCGTCCCGAGCTTTTCCCGGATCGGCGCGGTGCCGGGGGTCAGATAATCCTTGTCGTGAATGGCCACCGGCCGCAGACGGTTGTAGCCGAACAACGGGTTATGCGATGCCAACTGCGGCAGTTCGTCCAGGTCAAAACCATAAAAATAGACCGGATAGCGAAAATTGTGCTGGACCGGCGCCAGCCGGGCATGCGTGACTTCGCCCAGATAAATCTTTGAATTCATAACTCGATCCCGAAAGATTCGCCCACGGCCACGGCCGATCTGACGGCATCCTCATGAAAACCAAAGCCGAAATAACTGCCGCAGAAAAAGGTCCGCCGCCGGCCGTTGAGTAGCGGCAGGTGCGCCTGGGTCTCCATCGATTCAAAGGTATAGAGCGGGTGATGATAATTCATCTCCGCGATGACCGTTTCCGGCCGGAAGGGTTGTTTCCGGTTGAGGGTGACACAGTAATCCTGCCGGGCCGAAAAACCCTGGAGCCGGTTCATGTAATAGGTCACGAAAACCGGACGCTCCCCACTCGGGTCGGCTTCACGGGTGAAATTCCAGGCCGCGCGGGCCGCTTTCTGCTTTGGCAACAACGAGCCATCGGTGTGCAGAACCGTGCGGTTGATCTGGTAGCGCCAGGGCGACAGCAGACGTTGCTCATCCTCGCTGGGGTCTTTCAGCAGGCGCAGGGCTTCGTCGGCATGGGTAGCGATGATGACCAGGTCAAACGCCAGGGTTTCGCCCGAAGCGAGATCCAGCTGGACCTTTTCCGGTGCCCGGCTCACCCCGGTTATGGGGGCGGAAAGCTGCAAGGTGCCAGTGAAATCCCGGGTGAAGGCCTTGACATAGGCATGGCTGCCGCCGACTACGGTCCGCCACTGGGGACGGTTGCGGAACGACAGCAAGCCGTGATTTCTGAAAAAGCGCAGAAACGGTTCGGCGGGGAACTCGGTGGTTTTGCGCGTCGGCGTCGACCAGATGGCCGCGGCCATGGGCACCAGATAGTTGTCGACCATAAAGGAGGAAAAGCCGCCCTTCTCCAGGTACTCGGCCAGGGTACAGGGTGGAATCTCCCCAGCCTCCAGATCCTTCCGGGCCTGCTTGCTGAACCGGCCAATCTCCAGCAAAAACCCAAGGAACCTGGGGTTCACCAGGTTACGCCTCTGAATGAACAAGCCGTTGAAATTGGTGCCCGCGTAGGTCAGGCCGGTTTTGAGGCACTGGAAACCGAAGGACATTTCGGAGACCCGCGTGTCTACCCCCAGCCGGCGCAGGAATCGCTGAAAAAGGGGATAGGTCGCGTCATTGAGGACGATGAACCCGGTGTCGACGGCAAGACCGGCATCCGGCCCGTCCTCAATTTCAATGGTATGGGTGTGCCCGCCGAGGTAGTCGTTGCGATCAAACAGGGTGACGTCATGTTTCCTGCCGAGCAGATAGGCGGCGACAATACCGGCGACCCCGCCGCCGATTACCGCGATATTCTGCCGCCCCTCAACACCTTTAATCTGTTCGGTCATTTATCCCCTCCGTTTTGGGGAACCACGGGAAAAACGCATTGGTCCGCCGTTTATAGGATTCGAATTCGGCATTTCCTTCATATTTTTTTTCAAGCATCGGGATGCCGGAGACCTTCAACAGAAGAAAATCGATCAGCACCGGGCTGGCAAGGGTCATCGCGCCATAGGGGGCACCTAGAGCGAGGAAAAACAGTCCCCACCAGAGGGTGGCTTCCCCAAAATAGTTGGGGTGGCGGGTAAACCGCCAAAGCCCGCTCTGCATGATATGTCCTTTGCTTTCCGGCTTTTTTTTGAACTGTATCAATTGCCAGTCCCCGACGGCTTCAAAAGCAAAACCGACCAGCCAGATCAGCACTCCGCAAAGGTCGAGCAGGCCAAGCTCCCCACCGGGATGGGCAATGACCCACAACACCGGCAGGGCGACCACAAACACCACCGCGCCCTGAAGCATGAAAATCTGCAGGAAACTGCGCCAGACAAAGGTCTTCCCCCATTCTTCGCGCCACTGTCGATAGCGGAAATCCTCGCCCTTGCCCACTTTGCGGACAAATTGATGGATGGCCAGGCGCAGTCCCCAGGCGCTCACCAGCAGCAAAGCGATAATCGTCCGGGGATGGCCGCCGGGGTTGCCGAGGAAGGCGGTCCCGCAGGCCAGCACAAAGGCCAGCCCGTAGGCCGTATCGACGATGCTGTTGTCTTCGAGATACAAGGCCAGTAAAAAGACCAGGCTCATAAAGACCAGCAGAACGAAAATACTGAGGAGAAAAACGTTCATCTTGGCCTCTTAAAAAAACTGAAGGGCCGCTATGGCGCGGCCAATGGCAACGATTTTTTAGGGCCTGAAGAAAACCTAACTGTTACAAATTTACCTGGTTTTCCCTCAGCTGGAAACGGAAAATCTTTATAGGAATGGGGATGGATGGGGCTTTCGGGGGAATCCGGGGGGCCAGGTTCACGGCGATCCTTTCCACATCGTTTCGTCCACCTGTTCGAAAACAGCGGTCAGGCGAGAAAATTCCTCCGCCTGCTCCTCGCTCCAGGTGCCGGCCAGGTGGTCGAGCTCCTGATAAACCATCCCCCGTTTTCTCTTCTCGATGCCGAGGGACTCCCGAAGCAGGCGCAGGGTCACGGCATTGACACTGGTCCCCTCCTGCCGG
>JAFGOW010000199.1 GCA_016926265.1 Deltaproteobacteria bacterium
CCGCCCCGCGCCCCCTTCCTTTGACTACAGCAGCAGGCTGGCCACGGCCCCGGTCATGCAGGCGGCCAGGGTTCCGGACAACAGGGAGCGCAGGCCGAGGCCGACGATCTCCCGGCGGCGGCAAGGCGCCATCGCCGCCATGCCGCCGATCATGATCCCGAGGCTGCCCGGGTTGGCAAAGCCGCACAGGGCGTAGCTCATCACCACCAGGCTCTTGGGACTCAACTCCCCCGGCCCGAGCCGGGCCATCTGCAGATAGGCGACAAACTCGTTGACCATGGTCTTGACCCCGAGCAGGGCGCCGGCTGTCGGGGCCTCCGGCCAGGGAATGCCGATCAGCCAGGCGGCCGGGGCGCAGACCCAGCCCGCCAGCTTCTGCAACGTCAGGGGTTCCGGCCCCAGCGGCAGGATTCCGAGCATCCGGTTGACCAGTTCGATCAGGGCCACCATCACCACCAGCATGGCCACGATCTGGATCAGGAGCTGCACCCCCTGCACCGTCCCCTGGGTGACGGCGTCCATGGCGCCGGTGACGCCGGGGTCGGGTTCCAGACCGCCGTCCGTGACCGCCTCCCGCTCCGGGATCATGACCTTGGCGATCAGGATGGCGGCCGGGGCGCTGATGAGCGACGCGGTCAGGATATGGCCCATGACGTTGGGGATCCGGTCGCCGAGGATGGTGGCGTAGAGCACCATCACGGTGCCAGCGATGGTCGCCATGCCGCTGGTCATCAGGGTGAAGAGCTCGCTGCGGGTCATTTTCTCCAGGTAGGGGCGGATGAAGAGCGGGGCCTCGACCATGCCGACGAAGATGTTGGCCGCCACCCCGAGGCCTTCGGCTCCGCCCAGGGCAAAGCTTTTGCGCAACCCCCGGGAGAAGAGGTCGACGATCCGCGGCAGGATCCGCCAGTAGAAGAGGAGCGAGGAGAGGGCGCTGATCAGGAGCACCATGGGCAGCCCCCGGAACGCCAGGATGTAGGCGGCACCGGGAAAGGGCTCGGCAAAGGGGAGGGGGCCGCCGCCGAGGTAGCCGAACACCACGGAGGTGCCGGTTTTGGTCGCCTGTTCCAGGGCGAGCACCGCCGAGTTGAGCCACAGAAAGGCGGTCTGGCAGATCCGCAGGTGGAGCAGCAGGAAGGCCGTCAGGAACTGGAGGACCAGGCCGACGGCGACTACCTTCCAGGGGAAGCCTCGGCGGTTTTCGCTGCACAGCCAGGCGATGAGGATGAAGGCCGCGAGGCCCAGGATGCTTTGCGCCATATCGCACTCTTTTTTCGTGAGGGTTTTTGGTTACAGAAAGCGGCAATAGTCCGGGGCGTTTTGTTCCAGGCACCGGGACAGGTCGGGGTCCTCGGCCAGGAAAGAGAAGTCGGCGAATTCAAAGCCGGGCGCCACGGTGCAGCCGACCAGACTGAAGGCCCCTTCCGATGCGGCGGCCTGGAACAGGCCTCCGGCCACCACCAAAACATAATCGGCGCCGGGGCCGAGCCGGTGCGTCCGGACCTCGGTTCCGTCGAAGGTCACCAAGGTGAGGGGCGCCCCTTCGTAGAAGTTCCAGACCTCGTCGTGGCGGACCCGGTGGAAGCGGCTGATCTGGTCCCGGAGCAGCAGAAAGTAGATGTGGGTCAGGGCTCGGCGCTCGGCCCCCGCCAGTGAGGAGGTCACGGTCTGCTGTGAACGGTAAACTTCACGATAGAAGCCCCCCTCGGGATGGGGGCGCAGCCCGTAATGTGCGATGAGATTTCTCACGGCTGCTCCTCGGCCTCGGGAAAGACCGTTTCGGACGGGACCAGGACGTTCATGCTTTCGACCCGGTCGCGGAGATTGTCGATCTGGAGCCGGAGGCCGTCCGCCTCGGCTCCGGGGTCCAGGCCGGTGATCAGGGTCCGGCCGACGAGCCAGCGCCCCTCCTCGCCCCCGGCGGTTCTGGTCCGCAATCCCTACAGGGTGTGGAACAGGGCCGGCTCGCCCCGGTAGGCCCCAAGGTAGAGCATGATGTGGCGCGGCAGGCTGACCAGGGTCAGAAACGGCACCCCTGTCGCGAGCAGCCGCTCCTCCCGCTGGGCCGGGGGCAGCTCCGCAAGGGGGATGACCCGGCCGATCTCGGCCTGGCGGGCCGAGTTGCGCGGCAGCCAGAGGCCGAACGGGGCGAACAGGTCGCGCAACGTGGCCGAGCAGTCGCGGCCTTCGAAGGCCTCTCCCCAGCCGTAGGGCTCGCCGATCATCCGCCCGGCCAGCTCGGCCAGCTGCCGGGCCGTTAGCGGCAGCGGCAAGGGGTGGCCGGCGCCGAAGGGGATGGTGGCCTCGGCCGCCACGGCCCGGCGGTCCTTATCGGCGACGGCCAGGAGTACCCGGTAGCCGTCGGGGTTCTCGCCGAGCAGGGGGAAGAGGGTTCCAATCCCGGCGGAGAAACGGAAGATGCCGCCGACGTCGAAGACCGCGGTCCGGTCGCGGGTCAGGACGAGGTAGCGCCCGGTCAAGAACGAGAGGACCAGATCCTCCGCCACCCAGGCGAGATCGGTCACCGGCATCCAGCCGTAGAGGAGCTCCGTTTCGACGAAGGCCCAGGTGCGGTCCAGGGTCAGGTGGGTGACATGGAGCGGGGTGTTGGCCGGCAGCGCTCCCTGCTGGAGGTAGTCGAAGGGGAAGCCCTCCCCGGCCCGGCCGGGGTTCTTGAACAGGGGGGATCGGGAGGGGAGCGCCCGGAGCACGCAGCGGGCCGTGGTGATGGCCTTGCAATCGAGACTCGGATAGGTTTCGGGAGCGGCCTGGCGGGCCAGCTCCTGGAGCCGGTCCGGAGGCACCGGGAGCAGGTTGGCGCCGTAAGGGGTTATGGCCTGGAGCCAGTCGATGGCCCAGAACGGGTGCTCGGTGGTGGCGAGGGGCGTCGTGGTGTGCCAGGGCGAAAAAAAACGGGCCAGGAAGTCGGCGGCCAGCTGCTGCTGGCGCTCGGGGGAAATCAACGGCTGGCTCGCGGCGGCCGGATGGAGGTAGGCCGCGGGGTTCTGGGGGAAGCGCACCAGGTCGAGGGGCTGTTGCCGGGCCAGGTCGGGCAGGCAGCCGGCCGCGGCCAGGGCGAGGAGCAGCAGGACCGGAAGGGCCGAAGCGCGGATCTTTTTCGATAGCAATGGCAATGGAATCATGACCTTCCCGCGGTTCGGATAGGTGACTTTATCAAACTACTCGTTCCTTCGGCACCCGTCAAGCGGCCCGCCTTCGGCATTCCGGCTAAGTCAAAAATGGGGTTTAAAAAAAGGTTGAAAAGATTTTAACCCCCATTTTTCCGCTCGCCGGAGGGACGGTTTTTCCGGCGGGGAATTCGAGCGCAAACTGTCTGAGGCGGTCCTCAGCCGAGTTTTTGCGCTCGCCGCCCAGGCGAAACCAAAGGCGTCAATTCAGCAGAACGCTGCTATCGGCTGGCAGCTGTATTATTCCTTTCTGCTTCTGCTTCGGGGCTCCGCCCCGCGCCCCCTTCCTTTTTGCGCGCCCAAAAAGGAAGCGAAAAAGGGCGCCCCGTTGACTTCGCCCGCCCAAGG
>JAFGOW010000200.1 GCA_016926265.1 Deltaproteobacteria bacterium
CCGAATTCGTCACCACCACCACCCACAAGACCCTGCGCGGTCCGCGCGGCGGCATGATCCTGTGCCGGGAGGAATTCGGCAAGGCCATCAACAGCAACATCTTCCCCGGCATCCAGGGTGGGCCCCTGATGCATGTCATCGCCGCCAAGGCGGTGGCTTTCAAGGAAGCGCTGGAACCCTCTTTCAAGGACTACGCCCGGCAGGTGGTAAAAAATGCCAAAGCTCTGGCTGCGGGCCTGTTGAACCGCGGCTTCAACCTGGTTTCCGGCGGCACCGACAACCATCTGATGCTGGTGGACCTGTCCGGCACCGAGATCACCGGCAAGGTGGCCGAGGCGACCCTGGAAAAGGCCGGTATCACCGTCAACAAGAACGCCGTGCCGTTCGACACCCGCTCTCCTTTCATTACCAGCGGCTTCCGGATCGGAACTCCGGCCGCCACCACCCGGGGTCTGAAGGAAGCCGATATGGAGCAGGTGGCCGCCTGGATCCAACGGGCTTTGCGGAATCCCGAGGATGAGCCGGCACTCCAGGCCATTCGCCGGGAAGTCAGAAACCTTTGCGAGCAGCATCCTCTTTACGCCCATCATCTGCAGCGATGAAACGCCCCTCCTGGGAAGAGTATTTCATGGAAATCGCCCAACTGGTGGCCAGGCGTTCCACCTGCCTGCGGCGCCAGGTCGGGGCCGTTCTTGTAAAGGATAAGCATTTGCTGGCGACGGGTTACAACGGCGCCCCCTCCGGTATCGCCCACTGCCTCGATATCGGCTGCCTGCGGCAGGAACTGGGGGTCCCTTCCGGGGAGCGCCATGAATTGTGCCGGGGGCTTCACGCCGAGCAGAACGCCATCATCCAGGCCGCCAAGCACGGCATCAACATCGACGGCTCGACCTTGTTCTGCACCACCTTCCCCTGTGTTATCTGTTCGAAGATGCTCATCAACGCCGGCATTGCGCGCATCGTTTATCGGGAGGGGTATCCGGACGACCTGGCCATGAAACTGCTCCGTGAAGCTGGGTTGGCCTTGGCGTCCATCGATTCGGTCGTCATCCCGGCGGCCAAAGGGGATGGACCGTGAAGTGCCCGTTTTGCGACTGTCCCGACACCAAGGTCATCGACTCCCGGCTCGGGAAGGAAGGGGACGCCATCCGCCGTCGGCGGGAATGCATCTCCTGCCAGCGCCGTTTCACCACCTATGAACGGATCGAGGAGACCCTTCCCAGGGTCATCAAAAAGGACGGCCGGCGGGAGCTTTTCGACCGCCAGAAAATCATCGCCGGGATTCTGCGTGCCTGTGAGAAGCGGCCGGTCCCCATTGCCACCATCGAAAGGATCGTCGATCAACTGGAGCTCTCTTTCATGGAAGGGGGGGAACGGGAGATCGAATCGAGCCGCATCGGCGAGGCGGTGATGCAGGCCCTTCACGATATCGATCAGGTCGCCTATGTGCGCTTTGCCTCCGTTTACAGGGAGTTCAAGGACCTGGGGGAATTCATGACGGAGCTCAAGGATCTGCTTCAGAAACAGTAGCGACGGGGCGGTCACGGAGGGCCGGACCGGCAACGGAGATGGACGACCTGGAAAAAATCATGCGGCGGGCTCTGGAACTGGCCCGCAAAGGGGAGGGGAGGACCTGTCCCAACCCCCCCGTCGGCGCGGTAGTGGTGCGGGACGGCGAGATTGTCGGCGAGGGGTATCATCCCCAGGCCGGCATGCCCCATGCTGAAATCTATGCCCTCAAAGAGGCTGCCGGGCGGAGTCGCGGCGCCGATCTTTTCGTCACCCTGGAACCCTGTTCCCACCCCGGCAAGACCATGGCCTGCACCGATGCGATCCAGCGCGCCGGCATCGGGCGGGTGGTGGTCGGGTGCCGTGATCCCAACCCCAAGGTCGACGGCCGTGGTCTGGAGGCTTTGGAAAAAGCCGGCATCCCGGTCCGTTCCGGAGTTTTGGAAAAGGAGTGCAGCCGCCTCATTGCGCCTTTTGCCAAGCACATCCGGACCGGGTTTCCCTTTGTCACTCTGAAAACCGCCATGACCCTCGATGGGCAGATCGCCACCGTCAGTGGCGATTCGCGATGGATATCCAATGAGTTGAGCCGGTTGTGGGTGCATCGTCTGCGGGACAAGGTAGACGCCATTATGGTCGGCGCCGGAACCGTGATGCGGGACGATCCGCAACTGACCACCCGGCTTCCGGAAGGGGGGAGGGACCCCGTCCGCATCGTGGTCGATTCGCGGCTGGAGATTTCCGAACAGGCGCGGCTGTTTCAACTGGCCTCCGAGGCCCCGACCCTGATCGCCGTTTCCTCACAGGCCTCCCCAGAAAAGATGGAGCGGTTGCGGGAACGTGGGGTCGAATTCCTGACGGTTCCCGGCTCCGGCGACCGGGTCGATCTCCGGGAACTGTTTCGGGTTTTGGGAAAGCGGGGTGTTCAGAGTCTGCTGCTGGAAGGGGGGAGTCGCCTCAACGGCGCCGTCTGGAGGGAACATCTGGTCGACCGGGTGGTGGTTTGCGTCGCTCCCAAACTGCTCGGGGGCGGCGACGGCATTCGGTTCTTTTCCGGGCCGGGAGTGGCCTGGATGTCCGAGGCGACCCGGTTGGAGGAGGTTCTGATCACCGCCATGGGGGACGACGTTTTGATTGAGGGGATGGTTCCATGTTCACCGGATTGATCGAAGGGATCGGAACGATGGCCGAAATCCGCCGCCAGGGGGAAAAATTCCAACTGACGGTGGTTTTGGGTGGAATCCCCGATGCGGAGCTCCGGATCGGGGACAGCATCGCTGTAAACGGGGTTTGCCTGACGGTGGTGGCAGCGGGGGAAGGCCGGTTCCGCGCCGATGTGTCGCCGGAAACGGTTTCCCGCACCTCGTTGGCGGCTCTTCAGGCCGGCTCCCCTGTCAATCTGGAAAGGGCGTTGCGGCTTTCCGATCGTTTCGGCGGCCATCTGGTCTACGGCCATGTGGATGGGACCGCTGTTTTGACCGAGAGGCGACCGGACGGCAACGCCGTCAGAATGCATTTTCGTCTGGAACAAAATATCAACCGTTATCTGGTGGCCAAGGGATCGGTGGCCATCGACGGGATCAGCCTCACCGTCAACGAGGTCGTCGAAACCGGGTTCGCCATTGCGGTCATCCCGCACACCCTGGAGCGGACCACCCTCCGTTACCGCCATCCCGGCGACGTGATGAACATCGAGGTCGATATTCTGGCCAAGTTCGTCGAGCGCCTTTTGGCCTTGCCCGCCGATGGCGGCGAAGGAGGGAAGCTGAGCCCCCAATTCCTTGCGAAGCACGGTTTTCTGTGACATAATATCCCGTTTTCGCAAGAGGGAAAAACAATGCCGACAGCCAATATTGAAGCCGCCCTGGAGGATATCCGGCAGGGCCGGATGATCATCCTGGTGGATGACGAGGACCGGGAAAACGAGGGGGATCTGACCATGGCCGCCGAAAAGGTCACTCCCCAAGACATCAATTTCATGGCCAAGGAAGGGCGAGGGCTGATCTGCCTCTCTCTGACCGAAGAGCGGGCCGACCAGCTTGACCTGCCCTTGATGGTGCAGAACAACAGTTCCAGTTTCGGCACTGCCTTCACCGTCTCCATCGAAGCGCGGCGGGGGGTCTCAACCGGGATTTCCGCCGCCGACCGGGCACGGACCATTCAGGTGGCAATTGCCGATGACACCACCCCATTGGATCTGGCCCGTCCCGGCCATGTTTTTCCGCTGCGGGCCAAAAGGGGGGGGGTTCTGGTGCGCACCGGCCAGACCGAGGGTTCCGTGGATCTGGCCCGCCTGGCCGGGATGAAACCGGCCGGGGTGATCTGCGAGGTTATGAACGACGACGGCACCATGGCGCGGATGCCGCAATTGCGGGATTTCTCCCGTAAGCACGGGCTGCGCATCGTCTCCATCGCCGATCTGGTGGCTTATCGGATGCGCAAGGAACTGCTGGTGCGGCGGGCCGCCGAGACGGTGATCCCGACCCTGGTCGGCGGGGAATTTCGCGCTATCGGTTACGAGAACGATGTGGACCGGGCTCAGCACCTGGCCCTGGTCAAGGGGGATGTCCAGGGTGAGGAACCGGTGCTGGTGCGGGTCCATTCCGAGTGCCTGACCGGAGATGTCTTCGGGTCGTTGCGCTGTGACTGCGGCAAACAGCTGGAAGCCGCCATGGCCCAGATCGAAGCGGAGGGGCGGGGGGTTCTGCTCTACATGCGGCAGGAAGGGCGGGGGATCGGCCTTCTCAACAAGCTGCGGGCCTACGCTCTCCAGGACAAGGGGCAGGATACGGTGGAAGCCAATGTCTCCCTGGGGTTCAAACCGGACCTGCGCGATTACGGACTGGGCGCCCAGATCCTCCTGGATCTCGGTGTCCGCAGGCTGCGTCTGATGACCAACAACCCCAAGAAGATCGTGGGCCTGGAAGGTTACGGACTGGAGGTTGTGGAACGGGTGCCGCTCCAGATTCCGGCCAATGGCAGCAACTGCCGCTATCTGCGCACCAAACGGGAAAAACTCGGTCATCTGTTGGAAGATATTTGATTTTGTCTCAAAGGAAAAGGCCATGCCCAACAACTATGAAGGTCATCTCAACGGAAGCGGTCTTCGCGTCGCCCTGGTGGTGGGGCGTTTCAACAGTTTCATTGCCGAGCGGTTGGTGGAAGGGGCGCTCGACGGGCTGCTTCGGCACGGGGTCCGGGAGGAGGATGTCCACATTGCCCGGGTTCCCGGGGCTTTTGAAATTCCGCTGACCGCCCGCAAAATGGTGGAAACCGGCCGCTTCGACGCCGTCATCTGCCTTGGCGCCGTGATCCGGGGCTCCACCCCCCATTTCGATTATGTCTGCGCTGAGGTTTCCAAAGGGATCGCCTCCGTCGGTCTCAACGGCGGCCTGCCGGTCATTTTTGGGGTTCTGACCACCGATACCATCGAGCAGGCGATTGAAAGGGCCGGCACCAAGTCGGGAAACAAAGGGTTCGACGCCGCCCTGAGCGCCATCGAAATGGCCAACCTTTTCAAGTCGTTCTGAGCCATGCCCGGAGGAAATCGCCGCATGGGGCGGGAGCTCGCCCTGAAAGTCCTTTACAGCCTGCCGGATCAGAAGGGGGATATCGCCCAGATTCTGAAAACCTTCTGGGAAAACTTTTCCTGGCAGGAAGAGGTTTCCGCGGATATTCCCGACAGCCATGTCATCCCACCCCCCGTTGCCGTACGGCGGTTTGCTGAAAGCCTGGTCTCCGGCGTGGTGGAGAACCGCGAAAAAATTGATTCGCTGCTGAAGACCCATTCCACCAACTGGTCTCTTGACCGCATGGCCCGGGTCGATCTCTCGCTGCTGCGGCTGGGTGCCTTCGAACTGATCTTCTGTCCGGAAATCCCGGCCAGCGTCGTTATCAACGAAGCCATCGAAATCGGCAAACGGTTCGGGACCAAGGATACCCCCTCTTTTGTCAACGGCATCCTCGACAAGGTTTCCCATTCGGTGCGTCCGGCGGCGGATGCCGCTGACTGAAAACCGCTTATTCGTATCGGAATCATTAGGATTTTCCGGAGCAGTGTCATGAAGGATATCAAGATCGGCCTTCTCGGTTTCGGCACCGTCGGGGCCGGGGTGGTTGAGATTCTGGAGAAAAACGCCGCCCTTCTCAAAAACCGTCTGGGGGTCCCTCTGACCCTGGCGCAGGTGGCGGATCTCGATATCAGCCGGGATCGGGGTGTTTCCATCGACCCTGTGCTGTTGACCACCGAGGCAGCCCAGGTGGTGGAAAATCCCGATATCGACATCGTCGTGGAACTGATCGGCGGCTACGAGCCGGCCCGCACCCTGGTGATGGCGGCCCTGGCCTGCGGCAAATCGGTGGTGACCGCCAACAAAGCGCTGTTGGCCCGGCATGGAGAGGAGATCTATGCCGAGGCGGACCGTTGCGGCGGGGAGATCTTTTTCGAGGCTTCCGTCGGCGGGGGTATCCCGCTGATCACCTCCATCAAGGAAAACCTCGGCGCCAACCATTTTCACGCCATCCTCGGCATTCTCAACGGCACCTGCAATTACATCCTGACCCGGATGACCCAAAACGGCGAGAGTTTCGGCGCGGTTCTCAAGGATGCCCAGGAGAAAGGGTTCGCCGAAGCCGATCCCACCTTTGACGTGGAGGGGATCGATACCGCCCATAAACTGGCGGTTCTGATCGGTCTCTGTTTCGGCAGCATTCCCGATTTCAGGAACATCTACGTGGAAGGCATCTCCCGCATTTCCTCGGTGGATATCGACTTTGCGCGCCAGTTCGGCTATGTCATCAAACTGCTGGCCATCAGCAAGCGGAGCGAGAACGGGATCGAAGCCCGCGTCCATCCCACCATGCTTCCCGAGGATCACCCCCTGGCCGCGGTGGACGGGGTTTTCAACGCCGTGGAGGTGGTCGGCGACTATGTCGGCCCGGTGACCTGGATCGGGCAGGGGGCCGGCAGAAAGGCCACCGCCAGCGCCGTGGTCGGCGACATTCTGCAGGCGGCCCGGAACCTGCGGGCCGGCGTCCGGCAGCGGACGGCGCCGCTCGGATACCTTCCCGCAGCGCTCCGAGCGCTTCCCATCATTCCCATGGATGATCTGATGGGGCAGTTCTACCTCCGCTTCAGCGTCATCGACCGACCCGGGGTGCTGGGCAGGATCTCGACCATTCTGGGCGAGAAAGGGATCAGCATCGCCTCCATGATCCAGATGAAAAGAAAGGCCGACTCCCAGGTGCCGGTGGTGATGATGACCCATCGCACTCGGGAAGCGGCCATTCGCGCTGCCCTGGAGCGGATCGACAGCGATGGCGTGAATTGCGAGCCCAGCGTGTTGATCCGGATCGAAAACAGCGACAGCGACTGAAAAGGGGGATTCGGCTTCTCTCGAATCCCTTTGACCTCTCGATTTGGGTTTTGGGGCGCCGACCCCCTCCTTTCCCGGTTTTCCCTTCCGATCCCTGGCCCCTTAAGGTTTTGCCCGACTTGAGGGCCTCCTCCCCTTTGCTAGAATGAAATCATAACGCATCAAAAATCTTTGAGGAGGCGGATATGGCAGGCCATGGACATCGCAAGGATGAAGGGGAGAGTGTCGAAAAAAGGGTGCCGGTGCCGGTCGAGGAGGAACGGCGGCGGCTGAGCCCTTTCGAGGACATGGAGAAATGGTTCGATAATGTCTTTAACCGGCGGTTTTTCCCTTCCGGGTGGTTCCCTCGGTCGCGGTTTTTGGAGGAAGGGGCCATCTCCCCCTCGGTGGACATTTTCGAGGACGGCGATGAGCTGGTGGTCAAGGCCGAGGTTCCCGGCATGAAAAAAGACGAGATCGAGGTGAACATCAGCGGCGATTACATCACCATTTCCGGCGAGAAAAAGACCGAGGAAAAGGTGGAAAAGAAAAACTATTACCGCTACGAGCGTTCTTTCGGTTCCTTCAACAGGCGCCTTCCGCTGCCGGTGGAAACCCGCATCGACGAGGCCCGCGCCACCTTCCGGGACGGCATACTGGAGATTCGTCTCCCCAAGACGGAAAAGGCCCGGGTCGCGGCCAAGAAGATCCCCATCGACTGATTCCCGCGGCTTTCCGAAGATCGGTTTTCGACAGAGGGGAGGAGCAGAGATGGGGTTTTTTCTCGGTGGCCGCGACGCCTTGATCGTGGTGGATATGCAGCGGGATTTTCTCCCCGGCGGGGCTCTGGCTGTTGCCGGGGGGGACTGGATTCTTCCCGGCATCAATGCTCTGATGGATCATTTTCGCCAGCGGGAAGGGCGGATCATCCTCACCCAGGACTGGCATCCTCCTGGGCACCTCTCCTTTGCTTCCAGCCATCCGGGGAAAAATCCCTTCGCTCCGGTTGCTGGGATTGAGGGGATCGGGCCGCTGCTGTGGCCCGATCACTGTGTTGCCGGGAGCGCCGGAGCCGATTTCTCGCCCCAGCTCGAAACGGTTGGAGCCCATCTGGTAATCCGCAAGGGGTACCATCGGGCCATCGACAGCTATTCGACCTTTGTCGAAAACGACCGGCTGACCCCCACCGGGCTGGCAGGATACCTGAAGGAGGTCGCTGCCGGACGGATTTTTCTGTGCGGACTGGCTCTTGATTATTGCGTCTACTGGTCGGCCGTCGATGGCCGCAAGAAGGGTTTCGAGGTAGTGGTGATTCCCGACCTGTGCCGCGGCATCGGCGCCAGGAGCAGCGCGGAAGCGCTCCAGGCCATGAACGGGCTCGGCATTTTGACCGCCCGACCCGAGGAGATCATGGCTTAGCCGCAGCTTTTCGGGACGGCAGGTTCCTGCCGGGAGGCTGGGGTCGGCGGCGGAGCGCAGCTCAGAAGACCCGGCAGATCAATCCCTTCAGATAGCTTCCCTCCGGGAAATTCAATCCCACCGGATGGTCCTCCCCCTGAAACAGCCGTGTGACGATGGCCGCCTGGCGGTCGGCGTCGAGGGCGGCGTCGGCGACGATTTTTTGGAACAGGTCGGGCTCAAGCATCCCGGAGCAGGAGAAGGTGAAGAGCGTCCCCCCCGGCCTCAGCAATCTGAAGGCGAGAAGGTTGATGTCCTTGTAGCCCCTGCAGGCCCCCGGAAGTTGGTGGCGGGATTCGGCGAACTTGGGCGGATCAAGGATGATGAGGTCGAAGCGGCGCCCTTCATCACGGAAACGCCGCAGCAGCTGGAAGGCGTCGCCGCAGAGGTCGATCACGGCGCTGGGATCGAAACCGTTGAGGAGGATGTTGCGCCGCGCCAGCTCCAGGGCGGCGGCCGAGGCGTCGATCTGGACCACCAGGTTCGCGCCCCCTTTCAGGGCCTGGACCGTGAAGCCGCCGCTGTAGGAGAAGACGTTGAGAACCTCGGCGCCGTGGGCGAATCTGGCAGCCAGCTGTCGGTTGTGGCGCTGATCGAGGTAGAAGCCGGTTTTATGGCCCCGGCGGACGTCGACCAGATAGCGGCATCCTCCCTCGCCAATCTCCACCAGTTCCGGCGGCTCCACGCCGTAAAGCAGGCCGCAGCGGGGAGCCAGGCTCTCCTTGGAACGCACCTCCAGATCCGATCGTTCGTAAATGGTTTTCGGCCGGGTGAGTTCCTCAAGTTGCTCGACGATCGTTTCCCGCCACCACTCCGCCCCCGCCGAGCTGAACTGGCAGACCAGGGTTTCTCCGTAGCGGTCGATGACCACCCCCGGCAGGCCGTCCGATTCCGCGTTGACCAGGCGGCAGGCGGTCAGCCCTGGTTCTAGGCGGAGACTCCGGCGCAGCTCCCAGGCTCTCTCCAGGCGATTCCGGAAGAAAGCCGGCCCGATTTCTTCCTGTTCATCGAAACTCCAGACCCGGAGGGTGATCTGGGATGCCGGCGAATAGGCGCCCCGCCCCAGGAATTCCCCCTGCTCCGAAAGGATATCGACGGTTTCTCCCGGTTGTGCCGCCCCTTTGATGCGGGCCACGGCGCCGGAAAAGACCCAGGGGTGGCGCCGCTTCAGGGATTTTAGCCGTTCGGTTTTGATGGTGGCAATGGCCATGGCTCTGGTCCGGGTTGCGGTGATGCCTGACAGGACGCTTGTAACGTAAAATTTTGTAAATAGCAAGGGCATCTCCCCTGGGAGATGACCTCTCCATACCTTATGCGATAGATCAGAAATGACCCCTTAGATACTGTTTTTAAGAGGGAAAATGTTTTCAATCAATACGCTTTCCGTTGTTTTCAATAGGGCCGCGGCCTGGCTGGGCGGGCCAGCGGAGTCTTTAACATTTTTTGCAAATGGTATACTCTGGCAACGCCGCAACGGGGGCGTCCCATCAAGGCCCCATCGAAACAGGAGGGAAGACAGCGATGCTCAGGGAAGACCGCGAAAAACTGAATGATTTGACCCGAAGGCTGGAAGAATTGCGGAGGTATCTTTGACGTCGAGGGGAAATCGGAGCGCCTCGCCGAAATCGACGCCGAAAGCGGCAAGGCCGATTTCTGGAACGATGCCGAAAAGGCACAGGAACTTTCCAGGGAAAGAAACGCCCTCGACAAGACGGTGACCTCCTGGCGGGGGCTTTCCCGGCAGATGGAGGACCTGGAGGTGCTGGGAGAACTTCTGGAAGAAGAGGACGATCCCGGCGCTCTCAAGGAGTTTCATGAACTCCTGTCGCGGTCAGAAGTAGGCATCGCGAAGATGGAGTTCAACCGCATGCTATCCGGCGAGTACGACGGCAATGACGCCATTCTAAGCATCAATGCCGGCGCCGGAGGAACCGAGGCCCAGGACTGGGCCGAAATGCTGCTGCGGATGTACCTGCGTTTCTGCGAGAAGAAGGGATTCGCAACCGAGATCACCGACTGCCTGGCTGGCGAAGAGGCCGGGATCAAAAGCGTCACCCTGACCGTAAGCGGAGACTATGCCTACGGCTGGATGCGCCCGGAAATCGGGATCCACCGCCTGGTGCGGATCTCTCCTTTCGATTCCAACGCCCGCCGTCATACCTCCTTCTGTTCGGTGTTCGTGTTCCCGGACCTCCCCGACGATGTCACCGTCGAGATCAACGAGAAGGACCTGCGCATCGACACCTACCGCTCCACCGGAGCCGGCGGCCAGCACGTCAACAAAACCGATTCGGCGGTGCGCATCACCCATATTCCCACCGGGGTGGTGGTGTCTTGCCAGAATGAACGTTCCCAGCACAAGAACAAGTCGACCGCCATGCATCAGTTGCGGGCCATCCTCTATCAACGGGAACTGGCCCGCAAAGAAGAGGAGGCCGCCAAGTTTTCGGCGGACAAGAAGGAGATCGGCTGGGGGAGTCAGATCCGTTCCTATGTTCTGCACCCGTACCGGTTGGTGAAGGATCACCGCACCGGATACGAAGTTGGGAATGCCGATGCGGTCCTGGATGGCGATCTGGAAGGTTTCATCGAGGCCTATCTGCTGGGTCGCCAGAAGAATCAGGGGTAGATCCCGACAGGGGTCGCCTCGCGGTTTCCTTGACTTGCCCCTGCCGCGGTTATAAGGTAGCGGCTTTCAAATTATGGAAAGGAAAATGAATTTTTTATGGAAGACGGCAATGAACTGGTCGCCCAGCGGCGGGCCAAAGCAGCAGAAATGCGGGCCGAGGGGATCAACCCCTTTGCCAATGATTTTCGGGTACTCCACACGACGGAGGAGATCTTTTCGGCCCACGGCGAAGAAGACGCCGCCGCTCTCGAGGAATGCCACACGGAATATGCCCTGGGGGGGCGGGTCATGGCCCGGCGCGATTTCGGCAAGGCGGCTTTTCTTCAGATCAAGGACCGCAAGGGGCGTATCCAGGTCTTTGTCGCCAAAAACCTGGTGGGGGAAAAGGATTTTTCTCTCTACCGGAAGCTTGATATCGGCGACATCATCGGGGTTCGAGGCACCCCGTTCCGCACCAAGACCGGAGAGTTGTCGATCCAGGCGCTTTCGCTACGGCTGCTGACCAAAGCCTTTCTGCCCCTTCCCGAAAAGTGGCACGGCCTCACCGATGTCGAGACCCGTTATCGGCAACGTTATCTCGATC
Source organism: Deltaproteobacteria bacterium (assembly GCA_016926265.1). Taxonomy (GTDB): domain Bacteria; phylum Desulfobacterota; class Desulfuromonadia; order Desulfuromonadales; family JAAYDE01; genus JAAYDE01. The sequence goes on from JAFGOW010000200.1 coordinate 11,534, forward strand.
TCATGGTCAACCCCGACGTCGCTGAAATTTTCCGGAAGCGGAACCGCGTCATTACCTGCATCCGGGATTTCATGACCCGCCACGATTTCCTGGAGGTGGAAACCCCGATGATGCAGCCGCTGGCCGGGGGGGCCACCGCCCGTCCTTTCGTGACCTATCACAACACCCTCAAAATGGAACTTTTTCTTCGGATCGCCCCCGAGCTGTACCTGAAACGCCTGGTCGTGGGGGGGCTGGAACGGGTCTTCGAGATCAACCGCAACTTCCGCAATGAAGGAATTTCCGTTCAGCACAACCCCGAATTCACCATGATGGAGTTCTATCAGGCTTACGCCACCTACGAGGATCTGATGGATTTCACCGAGAACATGATCTGCAAGCTGGTGGCGGAGCTGCAGGGCGGCAGGGAACTGACCTACAACGGCCGTCCCGTGAACGTCACCCCGCCCTGGAAGCGCCTTTCTCTCCGGGAGGCGATCCTGCTTCACAGCGATCTCTCCGAGGCGGATCTGGCCGATCCGGAGCGGACCCGGCAGGCGGCTAGGCGGCTGGGAATCGAGGTGGATTCCCGGATTTCCCACGGCAAACTGTTGACCGAGATTTTTGACACGGTGGCCGAACCGCAATTGTGGGATCCGACCTTCATAACCGGCTACCCCACCGAGGTCTCCCCCCTCTCCCGGAAAAACGATCAGAATCCGGACATTGTCGATCGCTTCGAGCTGTTCGTGGTGGGGCGTGAATTGGCCAACGGCTTTTCCGAACTCAACGACCCCGATGATCAGGAACAGCGGTTTCTTCAACAGCTGGCCGAAAAGGAGGCCGGGGATGAAGAGGCCCATGGCATGGACGAGGATTACATCCGTGCCTTGCAGCAGGGGCTGCCGCCTACGGCCGGCGAAGGAATCGGGATCGACCGGCTGGTGATGCTGCTGACCGATTCGGCCTCGATCCGCGACGTGATTTTATTCCCGCAGCTCCGGAAAGAAGCCAAAGACTGAAACCGTTCCTTCGGCAAGGATTATCACCATAGTGATCAGGGGAATTTTCGGTTACGAGTGGTTTGTCAGTCTGCGTTACCTGCGGGCCAAACGCAAACAGACCTTCATCTCCGTCATCTCGTTCATCTCCATCGCCGGCGTGACACTGGGGGTGGCGGCTCTGATCGTGGTGCTGGCCGTCATGACCGGCTTTCACGACGGCGTCCGCCAGCAGATTCTCGGCAACATCCCCCACATCCTGATCCAGAAGTACGGTTCCGGCATCGAAGACTACCGGGAGTTGGCCCAAAAAGCGGCAGCCGTCTCCCCCCGCATCGTGCAGGTTTCCCCTTTCGTTTCCAGGGAAGCGATGCTTCTATCCAAAAAAAACGTCGCCGCGGTCAGCGTCAAGGGGATCGAACCGGGCAACAAAATCTTTTCCCAAACCCTCTTCACCCTGGAGAGGAAGGGCGCCGGGGAACTGCTCTTCGACAGCGGGGCGCCTTTGCCGGGTCTCATTATCGGGTTCAATACGGCCACGGTGCTGGGGATCAGCGTCGGGGACACCGTCAATGTCATCCCACCGCTCTTTACCGTCACCCCTTTCGGGGTCATCCCCAAGATGAAGCCGTTCCGGGTGGTGGGTATCCTCCGTCAGCAGGGGGGGGTGCTGGACGCCTATTTCGGATACGTCTCCCTGGCCGCGGCTCAGGAACTTCTCGACACCCATGGGCAGGTGTCCGGTCTGGAAATCGAGCTCGATTCCTTCGACCATACCCAAAAAGTGGCGGCCTCCCTGCGCCGGAGTTTCCGCTATCCTTTCGGAGTCCGTTCCTGGGAGGAGATGTTCGGATCGTTCCTGGCGGCCCTCAAACTGGAAAAACTCGGCCTCTTCATCGTGCTGACCATCATTGTGCTGGTGGCGGCCTTCAACATCGCCACCACCCTGATCATGATTGTCATGGAAAAACATAAGGATATCGCTGTACTTCGTTCTCTCGGAGCGACTGCGCGGAGTATCATGGCGATTTTCCTGCTGGAGGGGCTGATCGTGGGAACGCTGGGGACCTCCCTCGGGACCGCGGCGGGGGTTCTGCTCGCCCGGAATGCCGACCCCATCATCAAGTGGCTGGAGCGGTTGCTGGGGGTGCGGATCTTCGATCAGACCGTGTACGGCATGGAGGCCTTCCCCTCCGTTGTCAATGGCGGCGATGTGCTGGCGGTTGTCACGGTGGCCATGGTCATTTCCCTGCTGGCCACCCTCTATCCGGCCTGGCGGGCCGCCCGGATGGATCCGGCCGAGGCGCTGCGCTATGACTGAGACCCCCTTGATCGAGGTGAAGGACCTGACGAAATTTTTTGAAACGGGGCACGGCCGCGTGGAGGTTCTCAAAGGGATCGATCTCGTCATCCAACGCCGCGAGAGGATCGCCGTCATGGGGGCTTCGGGAGCCGGCAAGACCACCTTCATGAATATCCTGGGGGGGCTCGACCATCCCAGCGCCGGCACGGTCCGGATCGAGGGGAGGGATATTTTCGGCATCCAGGGCTCCGAACTGGACCGCTTCCGCAATGCTTTTATCGGATTTGTTTTTCAGTTCCATCAGCTGTTGCCCGAGTTTTCGGCCTTGGAAAACGTCATGATGCCGATCCTCATTTCCCGCGTCTCCAGTGCCGAGGCCCGGCGCCGGGCCGGCTCGCTGCTGGATCGGGTCGGTCTTTCCCATCGGGTGGCGCACAAACCGGGAGAACTTTCGGGGGGTGAGCAGCAGCGGGTGGCGGTGGCCCGCGCCCTGGCCATGAAACCGCGGATTCTTCTGGCCGATGAACCGACGGGAAATCTCGACAGCCGGACCTCCGAGGAGATTCTGGAGCTGCTCGACGGCCTTCATGCCGGAGGGGATTTCACGATGCTGATCGTGACCCACGATGAAGGGTTGGCGAATCGCCAAGACCGGGTGATCACCATGAAGGACGGCCGCATCGCGGCGTAGTTTTCGGTTTACAGGGTTTTCCTTTTTACCTATAGTGAGGGGCGTTTTCCATCCCCGTGAGGTTGTTGCCTTTTCATGGTTTACAAAACCTTTTTCTACCTTTCCCCGCTGCTGGTTTTTTCCGTTTTGATCGGGTGCGGCTCCGCGGCCGCTCGAAGTTACGACATCGGCGAGGTTCAGGTGCGGGGCAATCTGCGGGTGGAGAGCGGCGCCATCCTGTCGGTCGTGGCGGTCAAGCCCGGAACGGGTGTGAGCGCGGAGGCCATCGATAAAGATATTCGGGCCATTTTCAAACTCGGGCGTTTCCAGGAGGTGGCCGCCGATCTCACCGAAACCGGTGGCACCCTGATCCTGACCTATCAGGTCAAGGAGCGGCCGCTGGTCCGGCAGGTTCTTATTCTGGGCAACAAGGAACTCAAGAGCGAGGAATTGGAACCGGTGCTGACGCTCCGGACCCCTGATCTTTTCGATCCGCAAAAGGTCGAATCGAGTGTCGCCGCCCTTCAGAAGAAATACCGCACCGCCGGTTTTTATGCCGCGGAAGTGACCCCTGATGTGGAGGTCAACGAGAATCTGGAGGCGAACATCACCTTCCGGGTCACCGAGGGGGAGAAGAACCGGATCGACGAGATCGTTTTCAGGGGCAACACGGTTTTTTCCGACCGGAAGCTGAAAAAATCGATGGAAACCAAGGAGAAATGGTTTCTCTCCTGGCTCCTTGACAGCGGCACCTATAACGAAGAAATCGCCCGCATCGACCGGGAACGGATCGCTGATCTGTACTACAACGAGGGCTATATCGATGTCCATGTCAGCGACCCCGGTCTCAGCCTCACCCCCAACCGCAAACATCTGGTCGTGACCTATGACATCGAGGAAGGGCGCCAGTACCGGATCGGACGCGTTGATATCGAAGGGGATCTCATTGCGGAAAAGGAAACGTTGCTGGCATTGATCAAACTGGGTGAAGGGGAGGTTTTCAGCCGCAAAAAGCTGCGGGAATCGGTTCTGGCCATCAACGATTTTTACGCCGATCGCGGCTATGCTTATGTCAACGTGGTCCCTCGTACCCCCACCGACAAGAAAGAGCTGCGTATCGATCTTCTGTTGCGGATCGAAAAGGGGGAACTGGTGCATTTTGACCGGATCCGCATCCGGGGCAATACCAAAACCCGCGACAAGGTGATACGGCGCGAGATGATGGTCCAGGAGCAGGGGCTCTTTACCTCTACCGGGCTCAAGAAAAGCCAGCAGAAGGTCAAGAATCTCGGCTTTTTCGAGGAGGTCAGCGTCGCCACTTCCAAGGGGGAGAATTCGTCCCTCATGAATATCGATGTCGATGTCAAGGAACGGCCCTCTGGAACCTTGACCGCCGGGGTTGGATACTCCTCGGTGGACAATTTCGTTTTTCAGGGTTCGGCCAGCCAGGACAATTTTCTGGGGCTCGGGCTGAAAGGGAACATTGGCGCCAGCCTCGGAGGCTCTTCCACCACCTTCCGGGTGGGGCTGCTGGATCCTTACTTTTTGGATCGGAACCTGGCGCTCGGTTTCGATATCTACAAGACGGAACGGGAATGGAGCAGTTTTTCGCGGGATGCCACCGGCGGCAATGCCAAGCTTGGTTTCCCTCTCCCATTTAACAATCGGGCCTTCTTCATCTACCGTTTTGAAAAGAAAGAGATCTACGACGTCGATGAGGACGCCTCCTTTTATGTCCGCAGCCAGGAAGGGAAATCAACTCTGTCCTCCATTCAGGGGGTTCTGAGCCGGGACACCCGGGATTACAAACTGGATCCCCGGAAGGGTTACTATACCAGCCTTTCCGCCGAGTACGCAGGAATCGGAGGCACCGAACACTTTGCCAAATACGTGGCCTCCCACCGGCATTTTTTCCCGCTCTTTTGGGGGATGGTCTTTTCCGTCAACGGCGAGATCGGCTATATCCAGAAAACAACCGATGAGGATATCCCCATCGACGAGAAGTTTTTCCTTGGCGGGCTCTACAGCATCCGTGGTTTCGAAACCAGGGAAGTGGGCCCCCGGGACCCGGCCACCGGTGATTATCTGGGGGCCGAGAAGGAAGCCTTCTTCAACTTCGAATTGATCTTTCCCCTGGTCAAGGACATCGACATGAAAGGGGTGGTTTTCTTCGACACCGGCAACGCCTGGAGCAAGGACCAAAAATATTTTGAGGACATGCGTTACAGCGCCGGTTTCGGCATCCGCTGGAACAGCCCCATGGGACCGTTGCGCATTGAATGGGGCTACAATCTGGACCCGGAAGAGTGGGAAGACAAATCCCAGATCGATTTTTCTCTTGGAAGGATGTTCTAAAGCATTCAGAAGGAAGGAGCCCGTATGAAATCGCGTTTGATGTTGGCGTTATCGATGATGGTCTTGCTGCTGGTCTCCCCGGTTATGGCCGCCGAGACCAAGATTGGTTTTGTGGACCTGAACATGGCTTTGAACAAATGCCAGGCCGGCAAAAGCGCCAAGGAAAAGATCACCGTCAAATACAAAGAACTGGAAGGGGAATTCTCCGCCCGCCAGAAAGAACTTAAGCTTCTCAAAGAAGAACTGGAGAAGCAGGGGAGTTTGCTGTCGGCCGATGCCAAGACCGAAAAAGAACGGCAATACCAAAACAAAGTAAAAGATTTCCAACGGTTTGCAAAGGATGCCCAGGATACCATCAAACAGCAGGAAAGCGATTTTACCCGCGAGATCCTCAAGGAACTGCTGCTGCTGACGAGAGATATGGGCAAAGAGGGAAAATATACCCTGATCATGGAGAAACGGGAGGGCTCCATCATTTATGGCGCCCAAGAGATCGACCTGACCGAACAACTCATCAAGCGTCACGATCAGAAAACCAAGAAAACCAAGTAGGAGGGCACCTTGGCCACACTCGGCGAACTGGCGGCATGGGTTGGGGGGCGCCTGACCGGCAATCCCGATCTGGAGGTTAAGGGGGTGGCCCCCATCGACTCGGCCGGGGAAGGGGAGATCACCTTCCTCTCCAACCCCAAATATTTCAAGCGGCTTTCCGGGTGCCGGGCATCGGCCATCATTCTTCCGCCCGGCGTGGAATGCCCGATTCCCGCCATCGTGAGCCCAAACCCCTACCTGGCTTTCGCCAAGATCCTGACGGCTCTGGCCTGTCCCTCTCCTGAACCCAAAGGGGTCATGGCGGGAAGCATCGTTTCCCCGTCCGCGGTCCTGGGGGAGAGCGTTACCATTCATCCGGGGTGTGTTGTCGGGGACCAGGTCCGGATTGGCGACGGGGTCGTTCTTCATCCCAACGTGGTGCTCTACGAGGGGGTGGTCATCGGCGATCACTCCCTGCTCCACGCCGGGGTCGTGGTCCGGGAACGGTGCCGGATCGGATCCCATGTCATCATTCAGCCTTCGGCCGTAATCGGCGGCGACGGATTCGGGTTCGCGCCGGACGGCGCGGGCTATTTTAAAATCCCCCAGGTCGGCATCGTGATCGTCGAAGACGGCGTCGAGATCGGCGCCGGCACCTGTATCGACCGGGCTACCCTGGGCGTGACCCGGATCGGGAAGGGTACCAAGATCGACAACCTGGTTCAGGTCGCCCATAACGTCGTCATCGGGGAAAATACCGTGATCGTTTCCCAGGTGGGGATTGCCGGCAGCACCGAGATCGGCAACCACTGTACTTTGGGAGGTCAGGTTGCCGTCGCCGGACATCTCAAGATCGGCGACAACGTCATGCTCGGCGCCCGCAGCGGGGTTTCCGGCAACCTGGAGCCGAACCAGATCCTGTCAGGCGCTCCCGTGATGCCCCACCGGCAATTCCTCAAGGCGGCGACCACCTTTTCCCACCTGCCGGAAATGCGCCGGGAACTGACCCAACTCCAGAACCGCATGAGGGAGCTGGAACAACAATTGGAAGAAAGGGAAAAGCTCTCATGATACTCGACATTCTTGGAATCATGGATATTCTCCGTCACCGTTTCCCCTTTCTGCTGGTCGATCGGATTCTCTCGATCCAAGACGGCAAAAAAATTGTCGCCGTCAAAAACGTCACCGCCAACGAACCCTTTTTCCCAGGGCATTTTCCCGGTGAGCCGATCATGCCCGGTGTTTTGATCATTGAGGCCATGGCCCAGGCCGGGGCCATTCTGGCCATCGTCTCCGATAAGATTCCCCGCAATCACGTCACCTATTTCGGGGGCATTGACAACGCCCGTTTCCGGCGCCCGGTGGTTCCCGGCGACGTGCTGCGGCTCGAACTGGAAATCTCCAACAAGCGGCGCGGCATCTATTTTCTCACCGGCAAGGCCTATGTTGACGACCAACTGGCGGCCGAAGCCGATCTGAAAGCCACTTTTGCCCTCAAGGACCTTCCGTCATGATCCATGAAACCGCCGTAGTGCATCCGGGAGGCCGGATTTCCGAGAAGGTCACCATCGGTCCCTTCGCTGTTATCGGCGAATTTGTCGAGATCGGGGAAGGGACCACCGTCGGCCCCCATGCCGTGATCGAGGGGCGCACCGTGATTGGCCGCGACAACCGCATCTTCCAGTTCGCCTCGGTGGGGGCCGTTCCCCAGGATCTCAAATACCGGGGCGAGGAGACCCGCCTGGTTATCGGCGACCGGAACCAGATTCGGGAGTTTACCACCATCCACATCGGCACCGAGGGCGGGGGCGGCGTCACCCGGATCGGCGATGATAACCTGTTCATGGCCTATTCCCATGTGGGGCACGACAGCCAGGTCGGGAATCACGCCATTTTTGCCAACTGCGCCACCCTCGGCGGCCATGTCGAGGTCCAGGACTACGCCATCCTCGGAGGGCTTTCCGGCATCCACCAGTTCACCCGCATCGGATGCCATTGCATGATCAGCGGCGGTTCCATGGTGGGGCAGGACATCCCCCCCTATATCATTGCGCAGGGGGACCGGGCCAAACCGATCGGCATCAATATCGTCGGGTTGCGGCGGCGGGGGTTTACGGATCCTTCCATCCACAGCATTAAGGAAGCCTTTCGGCTCGTGTTCCGGTCCGGGCTGAAGAGAACCGAGGCCTTTGCCCGGATCGCCAAAGAGGTGGAGCCAACCCCCGAATTGAAAAGGTTTCTGGAATTTTTTGAAAACAGCCGGCGCGGAATTGCCCGCTGACCGGGTGGAGGGGAACGAAAAAAGGGAGAAACGACGGCTTACCGCCGGACTCCGGTTGCCAGGCGCGATTCTTTAGGCACGGGCAGAGAAGGGATCTTCGCCGCCGAGCTGAAAGATGAGGCGCCTGTCTGTGCGCTCAAAACAGCTTTGATTCCCTAGAGACGGGAAACGGCCGTCTTGTGTGAGGAGAGAAAAATGACATTGCGGGCCGGAGTGATTGGGGTGGGTTACCTGGGAAGGTTTCACGCCCAGAAATATGCCTTGCTGGAGGAGACGGAACTGGTCGGGGTTGTGGATGTCGACCGGCAGCGCGCCGAGGAGATTGCCGCCGAGTGCCGGACCAGGGCATTTGGCGATTACCGGGAGTTGCTCGGGGAGGTCGACCTGGTTTCCATCGCGGTTCCCACCCACCATCATTTTGCCGTCGCCAGGGATTGCCTGGATGCCGGGCGTCACGTGCTGATCGAAAAGCCGATCACGGAGACGGTGGCCGAGGCGGAGGAACTCATCGAAATCGCCCGGAAACAGCGGCTGGTGTTCCAGGTAGGGCATCTGGAACGTTTCAACCCGGCCATTCTGGCCCTCGAAGGGGTGTTGAAGCAACCGATGTTCATCGAATCCCATCGCCTTGCTCCCTTCAAGCCCCGCGGCACCGATGTCAATGTTGTTCTCGATCTGATGATTCACGACATCGACATCATTTTGAGTGCGGTCCGTTCCGATATCATCGACATTCACGCCGTCGGGGTGCCCGTTCTCTCCGAAGAGGTCGATATCGCCAACGCACGCCTTCAGTTCGCCACCGGTTGCGTGGCCAACATCACCGCCAGCCGGGTCAGCCGCGAGGCGATGCGGAAGATCAGGCTGTTTCAGGCCGATGCCTACATCAGTATCGATTATCAGTCCCGAAACATCACCGTGCTGCGGAAAAAAGAGGGAGAGACCGCCATTCCGGGCCTTCCCAACATTGGCCTGGAATCCCATTCCTTCGGCCAGAGCGATGCCCTGCTCGAGGAGATCAAAGCTTTCGTCAATGCGATCCGGAACGGGAAAGCGCCGGTGGTGACCGCCGAGGACGGCAAGAAGGCTCTGGAGGTCGCCATTCGTATCAATGAGTGTTTACTGCCGGTCTTGAAAAAATAAAGTCCCATCATTCCAAACCCAGAGGGTGATAATCATGGCCATACCAATGGTTGATCTCAAACGCCAGCTTGCCGATATCCGTCAGGAAATCGATGAAGGCATCGCGTCCGTACTGGACAGTACCCAGTTTATTCTGGGGCCCAACGTCACGGCGCTGGAACAGGAGACGGCGGTTTATCTTGGTGTCAAGCACGCCATAGGCGTCGCCTCCGGAACCGATGCGCTTCATCTGGCGCTGCGGGCCGCCGGCATCCGGGAAGGGGATGAGGTGATCACCAGCCCCTTCACCTTTATCGCCACCGCGGAAGCGATCAGCTATCTGGGAGCCAAACCGGTGTTTGTCGATATCGATCCCGACACCTTCAACATCGCTGCCGATCGGATTGAAGCCGCCATCACCCCGCGTACCAGAGCGGTGCTGCCGGTGCATCTGTTCGGCCATCCGGCCGAGATGAAAATGATCGGTGAGATTTGCGACCGCCACAAGCTACATCTCATCGAGGATTGCGCCCAATCCTTCGGCGCCGCCTTTGGCGGGCGGCAGACCGGCGCTTTCGGCGCTTTCGGGTGTTTTTCTTTCTTCCCGAGCAAGAATCTGGGCGGCTATGGGGACGGCGGCTTGATCACCACCGATGACGACCGGTTGGCGGGCGAGGTGCGGGTGCTGAGGAATCACGGCAGCCGGGAGCGTTACGTCCATTCCCTCATCGGTTACAACTCCCGTCTCGACGAACTGCAGGCGGTCATTCTCCGGGTCAAGCTCAAGTATATCGACCGTTACAATCAGTCGCGGCGCGAAAATGCCTATTATTACAACCGGTGTCTCAACCACCCCGACATCCGGACGCCGGCCGAGCGGGAGGGCGTTCGTCACGTCTATCATCAGTACACGATCCTGGTTCCCGACCGCGCCCCGATCCAAAAGGCCCTTCAGGAGGCGGGAATCGCCTCGGCCGTTTACTATCCCATTCCGCTCCATCGGCAGGATGTCTATCTCTCCACCCATGGGGACGTTTCCTGCCCGGTTACGGAGGAGACGGCGAAGCGGGTTCTGTCGCTGCCCATTTTCCCGGAATTGACCCAGGCCCAGATCGAGCAGATATGCGGGATCATTCTTCAGGCCCTTTAGAAACAGGGGGCGTGAAGGAGCCCCGCGGCCGCCGGGCGCTGATTGTCACCGGGGAGGATTCGGGGGATCTGCACGGCGCCAACCTGATCAAGGCGTGCCGGGAAATCGATCCCGAACTCGGTTTTTTCGGTATCGGCGGCTCCCGGATGGCCGAGGCCGGCTGCCGGATCATCCTCTCCAGCGCGGAACTGGCCGTGGTAGGGGCGGTGGAGGTGGTCGCCCACCTTCCCTCCATTCTCGGTGCTTTTCAACTCTTGAAAATGGAGTTGCAGCAGCAGCCGCGCCCCGATCTGCTGATCCTGATCGATTTTCCCGAGTTCAATCTGCGGGTCGCCAAAATGGCCCGGAAACAGGGAATCCCGGTCCTTTACTACGTCAGTCCGCAGGTCTGGGCGTGGCGCCGCTATCGGGTCAAAAAAATCGCCCGGCTGGTGGACCGGCTGGCGGTGATCCTCCCCTTCGAGGCCGAGATCTACCGTCCCCATGGGGTCCGGGTCGAATACGTTGGCAATCCCCTGATGGACGATTTCCGGCGGGAATGCTCCCGCGAGGAATTCCTTGGGCGCTACGGTTTCGATGCCGCCTCCCCTCTCATCGGGCTGTTTCCCGGCAGTCGCCGCAACGAATTGAAATACATGCTGGATACGGTTCTGGCCGCCGCCGGTCTCATTGCGAGGCGACGGCCGGAAGCCCAGTTCGTGCTGCCGGTGGCTCCTTCCCTGAAGGAGGAAAACCTCGCCCCGGCCGTCCGCGACTGCGGACTGCCGATTCGGATGGTGAGGGATAACATTTACGATGTCGCCGGTTCCTGTGACGCTGTAATCTGCGTCTCCGGGACCGCAACCCTTCAGGTGGCGCTGGCCGCGACGCCGATGGTGATCCTTTATAAGCTCTCCCCCCTCACTTACTGGCTGGGGCGGTTGCTGGTCAGGGTGCCCTTTATTGGCCTGGCCAATATCGTTGCCGGCAAGGGGGTGGTGAAGGAATTGATTCAGGACCAGGCTTCTCCGGAAAATATCGCGGCGGAAATCCTCCGTTTTCTGAACGATACCGATTATGCGGAGGGTGTCCGGAAGGAGCTGATGGCGGTTCGGAACCAAATGGGGGAAGGGGGCTGTTCGCTGAAGGTGGCCCGCATGGCTTCGGAGATGAGCTTCGGGGTCCAAAAACCTTGAAAATTTTATAAAAAATGGCCGTTCTTGCAAACCCCCATACCGGGATCATTTTCCGGCGTATCCTCCAATATTCCCGTCCCTACCTCTGGAGAATCGGGGGCGCCTTGGCGGCTTCCCTGGTGGTGGGAGCCACCGACGTGGCATCCGCCAAACTGGTTCAGCCGTTGATCGACAGGGTTCTCCAGCCCCAGGACCGGTCCTTGATCCCGCTGGTGCCGGTTTTCATCATCGGCCTTTTTGCGGTCAAGGGGGGGGCCAAATTCATCCAGGAGTACAACATCAAAACCTCCGGCGCCCTGGTGGTCCAGGATATCCGGAATGCGTTGTACTCCCACTGCCTTGGCCTTTCCCTGGGGTATTTCAATCAGAACAAGGCCGGCAATTTCATGTCCAGAATCTTGAACGACGTCGGTGTCATGCAACGTTCCGCCGCGGACATGCTGGTGGATGGGGCGCGGGAAAGCATTGCCCTGGTCGGCCTGACCATGCTGGTTTTCTATAACGACTGGAAACTGGCCATCGCCGCCATTGTGGTTCTCCCCCTGTCCTTTTTTCCCGGCGCCTATGTCGGTAAAAGAATCAAGAAAAACTCCCGGAGCGGGCAGCAGGTCCTGGCGGATCTGACGGCCATCCTTCAGGAGACCTTTTCGGGCATGAAGGTGATCAAATCCTTCGGCACCGAGGATCTCGAACGACGGAAGTTTTTCGACCGCAATCGGAATTTTTACCATTTTATCCGCAAGGTTCTGAAATATGATTCCCTGTCGGCTCCGATCATCGAGGTAATAGCTTCCTTCGGGATCGCCGCTGTTTTCTGGTTCGGCATCTATCGGGTGATCAACGGCTATATCACACTGGGGGAATTGTTCTCCTTCGGGGCCGCGGTGCTCATGATGTACGCGCCGCTGCGGCGTCTGATCAAAATCAACAACACCCTGCAGACCGTGGTCAGCGCCGCCGAAAGGGTTTTCGAGATTTTCGATCAACAGCCCGAGATCGTGGATCGTCCCGGGGCCCTGGAGTTGGACCGGGCGCGGGGCCAGGTATCGTTTCAGGGCGTCGGTTTTTCCTATGACGACGCTCCGGTGCTGAAAAACTTTTCCGTCGAGGCTTCCCCCGGCGAGATCGTGGCGCTGGTGGGGCCCAGCGGCGCCGGTAAAACCACGGCGGCTGCCCTTCTTTCGCGGTTTTACGACGTGCAGGAAGGGGCGATTTCCGTCGATGGCCATGATCTCCGCGACATCGCGCTGAAAAGTCTGCGGAAAAATATCGCCATGGTGGATCAGGAAACCTTCCTTTTCAACGATTCGGTGGCCAACAATATCCGTTACGGCCGTCCCCAGGCTTCCTTGGAGGATGTCCAAAAAGCCGCCGAGGCCGCCTATGCCGACCAGTTCATCCGGGAACTTCCCCATGGCTACGAGGAAATGATCGGCGACCGGGGGGTGCGCCTCTCCGGTGGGCAGCGTCAGCGGATCTGCATCGCCAGGGCGCTGTTGATGGACGCCCCGATCCTGATCCTGGACGAAGCCACCAGTTCTCTTGACACCGAAAGTGAAACCGTCGTCCAGAAGGCCCTTCAGAATCTGATGAAGAACCGAACCACCTTCGTGATCGCTCACCGGCTCTCCACCGTTTTGAGCGCCCACAAGATCGTGGTTCTGGAAAACGGGATTGTCAAAGAGATCGGGAATCATCAGGAGCTTCTCAATAATCGTGGGCTTTACTGCAAGCTTTATGAAATCCAGTTCATGAGTCAGGATGGCAAGGAACCTTCTTCGCGATAAATTGCTGTTTTCAGTTGTCCCGTGGCTGGCCAAGGGGGTGATCTGCTTTTTGTGGAGCACCATGCGCACCGAGGTTCTGGGGGAAGAACACCCCCGTGAGTTCTGGAACCGAGGAGTTGGGATCATCTTCTCCCTGTGGCACGAGCAGCTGCTCATGATGGCCAAGGTCTATCGCGGGCCCGGCCTGAAAAGCCTGGTCAGCTCCTCCAAGGACGGAGAAATCTTTACCAATGTGCTGAGGGTGTTCAATTACGGGGCCGTTCGCGGCTCTTCGTCGCGGCATGGGATGGCGGCCTTGAAGGAAATGGTCCGGGAGTGCCGTTCCGGCACCGATCTTGCGATCACTCCCGATGGGCCGAAAGGACCCCGCCACGAAGTCAAGCCGGGCATCGCCCAACTGGCGCGTCTCAGCGGTTCCCCGATCATTCTCATGTCCTTTGCCTGTAGCCGCGGCCATCGCTTCGCCTCGTGGGATCGTTTCGTCCTTCCGTACCCCTTCTCAACCGGGGTTTTCTGCTATTCGCGCCCCTATTTCCCCGAACAGGGGGAGGACGCGGAGTCGTTCCGGCTTCGGATCCAGCAGGGGATGGAGGAAAATCAGCTCAAGGCCGTGCGCCGTTTGGAGGAATTGGGTGTTTCTGCTATATGATATCGGGCTGTTCCTGGCCATGCCGGTGCTGCTCCTGGTTTTTTTCTTCAGGGGGCTGAGGCGGGGCCGGTTGCGGCAGGGCCTGCGGGAGCGCTGCGGGTTTTACAATGCGGCCCGGCTGGCCGTCCTGCGGGGGCGGCGGGTGATCTGGGTCCATGCCGTTTCGGTCGGTGAAACCCGGGCCGCGGTGCCGTTGCTCAAAGCCCTGCGTCAAACCTATCCCGGCGCGGCGCTGGTGCTGACTACCGTCACCGAAACCGGCCAGGCCACGGCGCAAAAGATTCCGGAAGTGGATCTGTGCCTCTACTTTCCATTCGATCTGTCCTGGATCGTGGAACGCGCCCTGCTCCAGATTGATCCCGACATGATCCTTATTGTCGAGACGGAGATCTGGCCGAATCTGGTTCGTCTCGCCCGTGACCGGAATATCCCGGTTATTCTCGTCAACGGCCGGCTTTCCGACCGCTCCTTCCCCCGTTACATGATGGGGCGCCCGGTAGTCCGCCTCATCATGGAACAATTTGCCTTTTTCTGTATGCAGACCGCTCAGGATGGTCGCCGCATCGGGTTGATCGGGGCGCCCAAGGAGCGGGTGACGGTGACCGGCAACCTCAAATTCGACATGGCGGTGGAGGCCATCGGCGAGGGGGAACGTCAGCAGTTCCAGAGGGAATTCCGGCTTCCCGCGGGAGTTCCGTTGTGGGTCTGCGGCAGCACGCACGAGGGCGAAGAAGAGGCGATTCTGCGGATTTTCGCGCGTCTTCTGGAATCCTGGCCGCAGCTGATCCTGGTGCTGGTGCCGCGCCATCCGGACCGGTGCCGGGGGGTGGCCGAGATGATCCGGGCCAATGGGTTCTCCTTCCGGTTGCGCAGTGACTTGGCCCGTTCCGAAGCGTTGTTGGGCTCCGGAGAGATCCTCCTGACCGACACCATGGGGGATATGGTCAAGCTTTACAGTCTTGCCGATATCGTCTTTGTCGGCGGCAGCCTGACGCCCGTCGGGGGGCACAACGTACTGGAGGCCTCTTCCGTCCGGAAACCGGTTCTGTTCGGACCGCACATGAACAATTTCAAGGAAATCGCCCGTCTGCTGCTGAAAGCGGAAGGGGGGATGTGCGTGTCCGGCGAGGGGGAGCTTGGCGATGCCGTCGATCAGCTGCTTCGGGATCGGAAGTTGCGAGAGCGGTTGGGAAACAACGGTTTCCGGCTGCTGGAAGAGAACCAGGGGGCCACCGAAAAGACTATGGCGGTCCTCAACCGGTTTCTTCCCGCTTGAAATGACCCCTTTGATGGAATATTATCGGCGGCTGTCTCAAGCCGGGCCCGCAACGGCGCTGGAGAAGGGGGTGTTCCTGGCGCTGTGCGGCTGCGGGTTGGTCTACGGCACCCTGGGGTGGCTGCGGGAAAGAGGTTACCGCTGGGGGTTGTGGCCTTCCTACCGACCTTCCGTTCCGACCATTTCCGTTGGAAATATTGTCGCTGGAGGAACCGGCAAGACGCCGGTCGTCGATCACATCGCCAGGATTTTCACCGCCTGCGGGAAGAAGACCGCGGTTGTCAGCCGTGGCTATGGCCGTGAGGGGATCAAAACCGACCGCGTTGTGAGTTGCGGTGACGGCCCCCTGATTCCCCCGGAATTGGCTGGCGACGAGCCCTTCCTGCTGGCCCGCCGCAACCCCCGGTTATTGGTGCTGGTGGCGCGGCGGCGGCGCCGGGCGGTTGAAAAGGCGGTCCGGGAATTCGGGGCCGAGGTGGTGATTCTGGACGACGGCTTCCAACATTTTGCCGTGCGCCGTCATCTCGACATCGTCCTGCTCGATGGTTTGCGGCCGCTGGGGAACGGCCGGGTGCTTCCCGCCGGACCGCTCCGGGAGTTTCCTTCGGCTCTGAAAAGGGGGGATCTCTTTTTCTTCACCCGCAGCGACGGCCTGAATGTACCCTGCCCTGTCCCCGGCAGGGTCTTCCACTGCCGCCATGTTCTGCAGCGGGAAGTCCAGTCCCTGGATGGACGCCATCTTCCCCTGGCTGATCTGATTCCTCTCAAAGGGGGTGCCTTCGCCGGTCTGGCCGATTCGGAGCGCTTTTTCCGCAATCTGCTCGGAACCGGGCTGCGTCTCGAACGATCTCTTTCCTTCCCCGATCATGTCCGCTACGGCAGTTGCGAGATCGATGCGCTCCGGAAGCTGGCAGAGGGGATCGACTATCTGGTGACGACGGAAAAAGATGCCGTCAAACTTCGCCCAAGCGACTTCAGCCTTCCCTGCTACCAGGTTCCCCTAGGGGTCGAATTTTTGGAAAACATGGAATTGGAGAAGCTTCTTGCCCAACTTGTTACACAGGAAGATGGAACATGCCCGTTGCCAAGGAACTGTTGGATATTCTAGTCTGCCCTTTATGCCGGGAAGGTGTCGAACCCGATGACGTTTCCTCGATCCTGATTTGCAGTATGTGCTCTCTGGCCTACCCTGTGGGGGATGCGATTCCCCGAATGGTTCCGTCGGACGCGACGCCGCTCCCATCCCCGCCGCCGTTGGAACAGGATTCCAATTGAAACCGGCCTCGATCCTCAAACGATGAAAATTCTGGTCGTTAAAATCAGCGCCTTGGGGGATGTGGTTCACGCCCTGCCTGCCGCCCTTTATCTGAGAAATCGGTGTCCGAAGGCTCAGATTGACTGGCTGGTCGAGGAGGTCTTCGCCCCGCTCCTGGAGGGTCTCCCCTATATTGACACCGTTCTTCCTCTCAACAGCCGGGAGATTCGGGAAAAAAAGTCTTGTGGGGAATTGAAGAGGATGTGGCAGATCGTCCGTCGGATTCGCCAAACGGGTTACGATTATATCTTCGATCTGCAAGGAAACACCAAAAGCGCTTTTTTCACCCTGATCTCCGGAGCGCCCCGGCGTTTCGGGTTTGACCGCGGCGGTGTCCGGGAGTGGCCCAATCTGCTCGCTACCAATTGCAAGGTTCCTCTTGACGGGGCCTTTCATATCGCCGATCGCTCTCTGACCGTGGTTGCCGCCGCCTTTCCAGGGGGGGAAACCCCTGCCTTTGCCGAATGTCTGCGCCCTCAACCGGAGGCGCTGGCGTTCGTTAAAAAGTGGCTGGCCGACCACGGAACCGCTTCCCGGCGGATCGTGGTCTGTCACGCCGGCACCACCTGGAAGACCAAACTGTGGGCGCCGGAACATTGGCAGGAACTGCTGTTGCGGCTCCGAGGGGAACGGCAGACCGCAATCGTTTTGACGTGGGGAAACCGGCAGGAACGGGAATTGGCGGTTTCCCTTCGCGAAGGGAGCGGAGACGAGGTTCTTCTCTGGCCTGGGGGCGATCTCCCGAAACTCGCGGCCCTGTTGAGCCTGGCGGCATTAGTGGTCGGCGGCGATACCGGACCGGTGCATATCGCCGCCGCGCTTGGCACCCCGACGGTTTCCATCTATCGGGCCACCGATGCGGACCGCAATGGCCCGGCCGGCGACCAACACGTTCTTTTACAATGCCCGCTGGATTGTTCCCCCTGTTTATCGAAGGGCTGCGACCGGGATCGGGAATGCAGCCTGGCGATTCCCGTTTCCGAGGTGGAGAAGGGCGTTGCAAAGCTGCTGGGGAGCGGCTAGAATCAGAGGGCACCCAGTCTCTTCCGAACGGGATTACCCCGATGAAAACCCTATTGATTACCGGAGGCTGCGGCTTCATCGGCGCCAACTTCATCCGTTTCATGTTGGCCCGCAAGACCGGCATCCGGGTTGTCAATCTGGATAAACTGACCTATGCCGGGAACTTGTCCAGCTTGGCCGACATCGCCGCCGACCCTCGTTATCGTTTTGTCCAGGGGGACATTTGCGATCCCGATCTGGTGGGGTGGTTGTTCGCGGAAGAGGCTCCGGAGGCCGTAGTCCATTTTGCCGCCGAATCCCACGTCGATCGCAGCATTACCGGGCCTTCGGCCTTCATTCAGACCAACGTGGTGGGGACCTTTACCCTGCTGGATGCGGCCCGCGCTGCCTGGTCCGACCGTCCCGAGGGGAACGGGAACCGCCGCTTCCTTCATGTCAGTACCGACGAAGTTTATGGTTCCCTCGGCCCCACCGGTTATTTCACCGAGGAGACCCCTTACGATCCCCGTTCCCCTTATTCCGCCAGCAAGGCCGCATCCGATCATCTGGCCAGCGCCTATTTCCACACCTACCGGCTGCCGGTCCTGATCACCAACTGTTCCAACAACTACGGTCCTTTTCAATTTCCCGAAAAGCTGATTCCCCTGGTCATCAACAACGCCCTCCACGGTCGGGAGCTGCCGGTTTACGGCGACGGCAGAAACATCCGCGACTGGCTGTTCGTGGAAGACCATTGCCGGGCGTTGTCAGTGGTGCTCGAGCGGGGGGCTGCCGGCCAGACCTTCAACATCGGCGGCAACAACGAAAAACAGAACATCGAGATCGTCACCGCCATCTGCCATCTGCTGGATGAGATGGCGCCTCCCCTGGAAAACGGGCGCCCCCGGACCTCCCTGATACGGTTTGTCACCGACCGCCCCGGCCATGACCGCCGCTATGCCATCGACGCCGGGAAGATCCGCCGCGAGCTGGGCTGGCAGCCGGATACCTCCTTTGAGGAGGGCCTGCGCCGCACCGTCTCCTGGTATCTGGAGCACGATGCCTGGCTGCGAGGGATCCTGGACGGCTCCTACCGGAGTTACTACGAATCCATGTACGGGGGGCGTTAGAAATGGCCTTTCCCAAGCGGTTGCTGCTGATCGGCGCCAACGGATTGCTGGGCCGCATGGTTCAGGAATCCATCCCGGCTCATTACGATTTGGCCACCGCCGATCTCCCCAAAATCGATTTCCTCCGCCCCGATACGGTTGCGGAGGCGTTGCGGAAGATGGAACCGGAAATTGTCATCAATTGCGCCGCCCATACCGCCGTCGATGCCTGCGAATCGGAGGAGGCCGCCGCGAGGCGCATCAATGGCGACGGCCCCGGCCTGCTGGCGGCGCTGGCGAGGGAAACTCGTTCGGTGCTGGTTCACATCTCCAGCGACTACGTTTTCGACGGCGACAGCGCCGTACCCTACCGCGAGGAAGATCCGCCGGCGCCCCGTTGTGCCTATGGCCGCTCCAAACTGGCCGGCGAGCGGGCGATTCTGGAGAGCGGTCTGGAGCGGTTTTTCATCGTCCGCACCAGCTGGCTCTACGGCCCCCACGGCAAGAATTTTGTCGAAACGGTGCTGCGGCTGGCCGCGGAGCGGGAGGAGCTGCGGATCGTTTCGGATCAGGTCGGCAGCCCAACGCTGACCGACGACCTGGCCTTGGCCCTGTTTCGGCTGCTGGAGACGGACCGGTTTGGAATCTATCACTTTTCCAATGAAGGATCATGCAGCTGGCACGAGTTTGCCAGCGCCATCGTGGAAGGCGCCAGAGCCAGAGGGCAGATCCTCAAGGTCCGTGAAATCAAGCCGATCCGCACCGATGAATATCCGCTGCCGGCCCGGCGTCCTCCCTTTTCCCTCCTGGCCAAGGATAAATACCGCTCCGCCACCGGGTGCGAGGTTCCCCATTGGCGGGTGGCCTTAAACCGCTATCTCGACCGCCGTTTCGGTTCGCCGGAGGGGAAATAGGCCCTTCCGCCCCTTGGGCCGGTTGTATTGGAAAAGAAAGGGCCGGAACCACACTTTCGGGCAAGTCCAGGTGCTGAAAGTGGTTGAATGCCGAAACCGGATCATGAATGGAAGCTTTTGATGGAAGAGGAAGATGATGGCTCCTGGTGTTAAAAAAGGGATCGTGTTGGCAGGGGGGGCCGGAACCCGGCTTTACCCGCTGACCCTGGTCGCCAGCAAACAGCTGCAGCCGGTCTATGACAAACCGATGATCTATTATCCCCTCGCCACGCTGATGGTGGCGGGGATCAGCGACATCCTGATCATCTCCACGCCTGCCGACACGCCGCGTTTTCAAGCCCTGCTCGGCGACGGCAGCCGTTTCGGCATCCGCTTGAGCTACGCCGTGCAGCCGGAGCCGAAGGGTATCGCCCAGGCTTTTCTGGTCGGCGAGGAATTCATTGCCGGTGAGCCGGTGTGCCTGATTTTGGGGGACAACATCTTTTACGGTCGGCTGGGGCTGGAGCGGATTGCCGCCTCGCTTGAGGTCGGCGCCCGGATTTTCGGGTATCCGGTCCAGAATCCTCAGCGTTACGGGGTGATTACCTTTGACAAGGAGGGCCGGGCGCTCGATATCGAAGAGAAACCCGCCCGGCCGCAATCCAACTATGCCGTGCCGGGGCTTTATCTCTATGACCATCAGGTGGTGGAGATTGCCCGCAGCCTGCGGCCCTCGGACCGGGGGGAGCTGGAAATCACCGACGTCAACCGGGAATACCTGCGGCGCGGCCAATTGCTGGTCGAAAAGCTGGGACGGGGCATCGCCTGGCTCGATACCGGCACCCATGAAAGCCTGCTGGAAGCGGGGCACTTCATCTATACCATCGAACAGCGCCAAGGCTTGAAAATCGGCTGCCTGGAGGAGATCGCGCTGCGCAAGGGGTATCTGAGCCGGGAGCAATTTCGGCAAGTGGTTGCCGGGTTGCCGAAATCCTCCTATCGGGAATATCTCGAGTTGGTTTTCCGGGAGGAAACTTAAAATGAAATCCATGGCGGCGTCCCTCCCCGAGTTGTTGATCCTGAAACCGAGGGTGTTCGGCGACGAACGGGGGTTTTTTTTCGAAAGCTTCAATCGGCGCGTCTTTGAACAGACCACCGGGCTGGAGCCGGTTTTCGTTCAGGACAATCATTCCCGTTCCCTCAGGGGGGTGTTGCGGGGCCTCCACTACCAGATCCGGCAGACCCAGGCGAAACTGGTGCGCTGCGTGGTTGGAGAGATCTTCGATGTCGCTGTCGATGTGCGCCGAAGTTCCCCCCGCTTCGGCTGTTGGGCCGGGGTTCATCTGTCAGCGGAAAACAAACGGCAGCTCTGGATCCCGGAGGGCTTCGCCCATGGCTTTCTGGTGTTGTCGGAGGCCGCCGAGGTCCTTTACAAAGCCACCGATTACTATGCTCCCGAACAGGAACGGTGCATCCTCTGGAACGATCCGAAAATCGCCATCCGCTGGCCGCTGAGTGGGGAGCCGCAACTGTCCGAAAAGGACAGCCAGGGCGCCCTGCTTGAAAGCGCCGAAGTTTTTGACTGACGTCATCTCTCCGAAGTCCTGGCTCTTTCCCTCCAAAGTCGCGGGGGCGGCGGGGACCTTTTCCTCTTTTCCCGGATTCGAACCGTGGGCCCATGCTGATCGGTTTCTGCCTATATAAATGGTTTCCCTATGGCGGGCTTCAGAGGGATATGCTGAAGATTGCCCTGGAATGTCAGAAACGGGGGCATCGGATTCGGGTTTACACCCTGAAATGGGAAGGGCCCGTTCCCGACGGTTTCGAATTGGTTCTGGTGCCGGCGCCGGATTTTTCCCGGATTTACCGGAATCATGTTTTCGCTCGCTGGGTCCAGAACGAAGTGGCGCAACGGCCCGTTGACCGTCTGGTCGGATTCAACAAGATGCCGGGTCTGGATGTCTATTATGGCGCCGATCCCTGTTTCGAGGAGCGGATGCGCGCCGGGCGGAGTTTTTTACGGCGGCTGACCCTGCGCTATCATCACCATGCCGCCTTCGAGCGGGCGGTGTTCGATCCCCATGCCAAGACGGAGATCCTGCTCTTGTCCGACCGACAGAAGCCTCATTTTCAGCGCCATTACGGCACCCCCGAGGGCCGTTTTCACCTCTTGCCCCCTGGCATCTCCGCCGACCGGCGGGCTCCCGCCGATTACGACCGGGTGCGAGAGGAAGAAAGAAAGGGGTTCGGTCTCGACGCCGGGGAGTTGATGGTGCTGCAAATCGGTTCCGGTTTCAGGACCAAAGGAGTTGACCGGACCCTGGCTGCCTTTGCCTCGCTGCCTCCGGCGCTGGCATCCCGCAGCCGTCTGGTGGTGATCGGCCAGGATCGGGCGCGGCCTTTTCTCCGGCAGGCCCGAAATCTTAAAATCGACGATCGGGTTTCCATCTTGGCCGGTCGCAGCGACATCCCCCGCTTCCTGTTGGCCGCCGATCTGCTGATCCATCCCGCCTACGCCGAAAACACCGGGACCGTGCTGCTGGAGGCGGTTGTCGCCGGCTTGCCGGTGCTGGTGACCGATGTCTGCGGCTTTGCTTCCTATGTCCGGGAGGCGGGTGCGGGACGGGTGCTGGAATCCCCTTTCAAGCAATCGTCTCTGAATGGGGCCCTTGCCGATATCCTTGGGGATACCGAAACCCGCCGCCGCTGGTCGGCCAACGGCCGGCTTTTTGGCGAGACCGCGGATCTCTACAGCCTGGCCGAACGGGCCGCCGATATCATTACGGGAGCCAGGCCATGAAGCTGGTTTTGAACCCGCCTTTCGACGCTCTCTGGAGTGGGCGCGATCCTTTTTCGGCTGTCGAGGAATTGACAGGCGCGGTTTTTCGGGAACTGGAGGGACGGCGTACCCTGCGCACGGAAATCGGCGGCCGGGGTTTTTTCGTCAAAATCCATCGCGGCATCGGCTGGCGGGAGATATTCAAGAATCTGTTGTCCTTTCGATGGCCTGTCCTCGGCGCCGGGAATGAGTGGCAGGCGGTCACACGGCTTCAGGAACTCGGTGTTCCGACCATGAAAGTCGCCGCTTTCGGATGCCGTGGGCGCAACCCCGCCTGTCAACACTCGTTTATCATTACCGAAGATCTGGGCGATACCGTCAGCCTGGAGGATTTCACCCGCGACTGGGCGAAAACCCCTCCGGTTCCCCGGCTGAAATGGGCCTTGATCCACGAGGTCGGGCGCATGGCTCGTGCCATGCACCAAGGGGGGGTGAACCACCGGGATTTTTACCTTTGCCATTTCCTGTTGCATAAGGATCCTCCCTGCGGGAAAGGGCGGATAAGGCTGGCCCTGATCGATCTTCACCGGGCGCAGGTTCGCTCCAGCGTTCCTCGCCGCTGGCGCAACAAAGATCTGGCCGGACTCTATTTTTCGGCCCTGGAGATCGGCTTGACCCAAAGAGACCTGATGAGATTCCTAAAGATTTATTTTGGGTTACCGCTGCGGGACATTTTTGGAAATGAGGCGGCGCTGCTAAACCAGCTGCGGCTAAAGGCGCAGCGGCTCCAAGTCCGCTTTCAGCGAAAATACGCCGTTGCTCAATAGGGTTGGATGGAGTTTCCGTTGAGTCTGGTTATGCTTGACCCCAGCGATCTGCGCCGTGCCGGCCGCAACCTTCCCCCTTCTTTCGGGATCGAACTGAAAGACGGGGGGTGCCTTGCGATCGAAAAAATTCTGCGGCTGCTGCCCGGCAAACGCCTCACGGCTCGGGCCTGTTTCCAAGAACGGACCGTGTTGGCCAAGGTGTTCTTTTCCCGTTTCGGATCCCATCGCCAGATGAACCGGGAAGCCAGGGGTTTGCAGCTGTTGTCGGAGCGGGGTGTGCCGGCGCCGGTGCTGTTGGGCAGACACTCCGTTGCCGGTGGGGGCGGGGTACTGCTCATCGAATATCTCGACCCGGCCGAGCGCGTGATGGAGCGCTGGCAGGCTGTTTGCCATGAAAAAGCCGGAAGTGCGGCTCAGATGGAGGTTCTGGAACCTCTTTTCGCCCTGGTTGGGGTGATGCATGCCGTCGGTTTGTGCCAGAAGGATCTGCATCTGGATAATTTTCTCTGGCACCAGGGGCAACTAAAAACGGTGGATGGTGGGGGCATTGTGCCCTGCCGCGGCGTCCGTAAGCAGGCAGCCAATCTCGGATTATTGATTTCCCAGCTCCCTTGGCAGTCTACGGATCTCATATCCAAGCTCCTCGTCGCTTATCAAGGGCGGTCTGGATCTGTTCCATTTACTTCCTCGCAGCTTGTGAAAGCGGCGGAAAAACAGCGCCACCAGCGGCTGAAAGACTATCTAGCCAAAACCCTGCGGGACAGCACCGAATTTTTGGTCCGAAAAAATTTTTTTCGTTTCTCCAGTACGGTCCGTTTCTCTTCCTCCTGGCTGGCTGAATTGGTACAGGATCCGGACAAGGCGATGGAAAGCGGGACCCCCCTTAAACTCGGGGGGGGGACCACCGTCGTCCAATTGGAATTGGACGGTCATGCGGTTGTCGTCAAACGTTATAACCGGGGAAATCTGGGCCGGTTTCTGAAACGTTGCTGGCGGATAAGCCGGGCGAGAAAATCGTGGCTGGCGGGGCATCGGCTGCGAACGCTTGGCATCGACTCCCCTCAGCCACTGGCCCTCATAGAAGAACGGTGGGGGATTTTGTGCAGCCGTTCTTGGCTGGTGACCGAATACATCGACGGGGTCAATATTTTCGATTTGATGTCCAACTACCGAAAAGATACTCCCCCCGTGGGGGTCATGGATGCGTTCGTGACGCTTTTTAAAAGTCTATACCGGGCACGGATCAGTCATGGGGATATGAAGGCAACAAATCTGGTTTGGGAAGATAGCCGAATCTGGTTGATTGATCTTGATGGAATGAAGGCTCATCGCTATGAGGTTACATTCGGGAGAGCCTGGAAAAAGGATAAAAAACGTTTTTTGCGCAACTGGGGGAACGGCTTTGAACGGCAAAATTGGGCGAACATTTTGTTTTCCTATTTAGAAAGTATCTGAAAAAATATCCTTAAAAAAAGGAATAATAAATATGA
The DNA here is from genome assembly GCA_016926265.1 of Deltaproteobacteria bacterium. Taxonomy (GTDB): domain Bacteria; phylum Desulfobacterota; class Desulfuromonadia; order Desulfuromonadales; family JAAYDE01; genus JAAYDE01. Next base: position 36,228 of record JAFGOW010000200.1, read on the forward strand.
AAAAATCAATTGCTTTTATCAACCCTAGGGTATCCACTAACAATGTTGGCGATTATTTTATTGAAGACAGTGTAAAGAAAATAGTTGACTATGATCCTGCCAATAGTATTGATATCGACCCCAGAAAACCCCTTAGCGTAAAGGATATCGAAAATATTAATAAATGTGATGCTGCTATTATTGTTGGGACAAATTTATGGTATAGACATATCTCAAAAGAAAACCGCTGGATGATTAGTACTGATGATCTTAAAAAAATTAAAGTTCCTTTTATACCGTTTGGTGTTGGGGCTACTTTGCACCGGGGAGAAATCGGTGAATTTGATAAAGAATCTGTTTCTTTGCTTCAACAGATTCATGGCCAATGCGTAGAGGCAAGTGTGAGAGACCCGAGAACATTTGAAATGGTTAAAAAGGCCGGCATTGATAATGTCAGGATGACAGGATGTCCGACGTTGTATCGTAGTTTAAAACGGAATTGGGAGCTTCAAAGAGTAGAATCAAATGATGTTGTGGTAACTACCAGAAAAGGGCAGGATACTAATTTTAAAATTATTATGAACGAACTGCGAAAAAGGAAGAAAAATCCTATAATAGCCGCCCAAAAGAAAACTGATTTATTCTGTGGGCGCCGTCGTTTCCCATTTTTTACTGCTGGCCCCGAGGTCCTCTACGATTTCAAAATCGAGCCCTATCAAAAATTGGTCCAAAATACATATGGTGCTATCGGTTGGCGTTTGCATGGCAACATGCTTCATTTGGCTCATGGGAAGCCCACCGTATTTTTTGCAAACTGTTCCAGGATTCTGTCCTTTTGCGAAGCGTTTTCTCTCCCTTGCATTTACGCGGAAGATGGCGAAAGCATAGCGAAGTCTGATTTAATTCAAGCCGTGGGACATCTGATGGCCGCGGATATTTTTTCTGCTTTTCCTGCTCGCTATTCTGAATTCTTTTTGGAAATGGTTAAATTTTTTGAGCGCAATGGAATTGCACATAACCTCGTATATTGAGGAGCTGAAATGTTTTGGAAAGAGGATCGCGACAGAATTTGAATTCATGGGATGTAACAACTCACATTGCCATCAGAAATATTTTGGTTATTTCAGATATAAGGCGGGCAGTGGATATCCCAGGTTCTCCATAAGGCGGTAATAATCGGAAGTGGGGCAGTTCAGGTCTCCGGACAGGCAGCGGGGGAAAATATCGACGACAACCAGGCAGTTTTTTGTCGCCTCGTTCAGGCTCATGGCATTGCAGGCGTTGAAGATTTCCTGGAAGGTCGGATAAATTTCCGGGTTGATTAAAGAAGGGTCTTTGCCGTAGCTCGTCTGATAAAAAAAGGTGCAATAGCAGACGGTTAAAAAAAACAAAAAAACAGCGATATTTTTATAGTTGATGATCTTTTTTAGCATATTTATTCCCTTGGTATCCGGATTCCGAAAAAGGCCGTTGGCGGTTAAAACTGCAAAGAACGGGTCCGTTGAAAAAGATTTGGAAGCAAAATAATATTAATTCCATTTATAATGCTTATAAGGTTTTCGACCCAAAAGATTTTAACACCAAAAAAATAAATTTTTCAAGAACGATCTCGATTCCTTTTCCAGCCTACCTCCTCCGATTTCCGGGGGTTTACCCCGCTCGGTTCCCCAAATTTCTTTCTTTTTTTACAGGGCCGGTCCAATGGCGGTTCCAACTTTTTTCCCGGCCTTCCTGCGGATTGGGATGGCATTGATGGCGTGGGTGGATATCCTGGCGTTTATCTGGGAACGTTGGTTAGGACCCTTGGGTTGGGTGGAGTGCGGCGTGTGCAAAATACCTGAAAAATATCGTTCGGAGTTGGGCGTTGAGAGCGGTTATGGGAACAGTTGCGGCAACGGGGACAAAGAATTGCCTTGGAGAGATAATTAAAGGCTGGTGGGAGGAGGGGGGGTGTCAGCGGCCGAAATAACGGGACGGCCCTTCCAGGGTCTCCCAGCCGGATTCCCGGAACAGGACACGGCAGGAGGCGACCGATTCCCCACGACCCTCCTCGGTTTTTTCCCTGATGTCGCGGGGGTTGGCTCCGGCCTCGGCCCAGAACAGGTTGGCGCCGGCGATCCCTCCCAGGGTGCAGGGTTCGTGGGTGCAGTTTCCAGCCACGGTTCTCGGCATTCCGAGCCGGGTGACGGCCACGATCTGCGCCATGCGCAGCTCGCTGATGGTTCCCCGCGCGGCCATTTCGGTGCCGGGGATTGGGATGCGCCGCGCCGCGCCGCTATAGGAGGGGTTGATGGCGGCGGTAAAAGCGATCAGATCGGCCAGCTCCATGGCATCGTGTTCCGGTCCTATGGGTTCGACGCAGGTTCCTACCTGGAGCCCGGCTTCCTGGAAGTTCCGGAGACTTTGTTTTCTGGCTTCCGGAGAGAGGGCGGAATCGACCCCTTCTCGGAGTCGCAAGGCATGATAGACCCCCGTGAAACCGGCCGCCCGGAGCTTTTGAGCGCCAAGGAGGGACTGATCTCCGACATTGGCGATCAGAATCGTCTCCGGATCCAGGTGGTCCCGAATTTCCCGGGATATCTCCAGAAAAAGCTCGAAGGGGTAGGTGGCGGTGGTCATCAGGTAAATGGCATTGGCGCCAGCCTTTTCAAAGCCTTTGGCGTAGGAGATCGCCTCCGCGGGTGGGAGGCGGGTTTCCCTGGAGAAAACCCCGTTTTTTCCGGAAAACGAGCAAAAGGCGCAATCGCCGGGGCAGGGAGCCATGTTGAGCGCCAGTTGGGCATGAATTTCGGCCCGATTGTTGGTCAACTCTTTGGAGATATGGTTGGCTGTGGCCATCACCTGATAGCTTTCGGGGGCCTCGGGGGGGAAATTGAGGAGGAAAATCAGTTCGTCGCGGGTAAGAACTTCCCGGTTATGGGCTTTGGAAATCAGGTTTTGGATTTTCATGGTGGTAGCTTTTCTCGCATGAAAGTATTAAAGAAAAGAAAAGCCCCGGTTTGGCCCGGGGCTTTCAGTGAAAATGTCGTTATGAATTTTTTTGGTGCCGAAGGCGAGACTCGAACTCGCACGAGCGGTTGCCCACCACCCCCTCAAGATGGCGTGTCTACCAGTTCCACCAC
>JAFGOW010000201.1 GCA_016926265.1 Deltaproteobacteria bacterium
CCGGTTTCGATCACCGCGAAATCGACCCGGCGGCGCTCGAAGCAGAGAAATGCGACCGCCGTGGCAAATTCGAAAAAGGTGGCGCCACGTCCCCGCCCCCGTTCCTTCACTTCGGTGATGAGCGCCGCCAGTTCCCCGTCGCCGACCGGTGCGCCGTCGACGCGGATCCGTTCGTTGAAGCGCTGGAGATGGGGGGAGGTGTAGAGACCGGTCCGGAAGCCGGCGGCACTCAGAATCGCCGCCAGGCAGGAAGCCGTCGAGCCCTTGCCATTGGTGCCAGCCACATGGAGGGAAGGAAAACGGTTTTGGGGATGGTCCAGGGCGCCCAAAAGCAGGGCGATGTTTTTCAGCCCCAGTTTGATCCCGGCCTGCCGCAGTCCGTAAAGGAATTGGAGACTTTCCCCGTATTCCACGCCTGGCTCAGCTCTTGGTGAAGATGCGCAGAATCTGAGCGAGGCGGTCCTTCAGCTCCGGACGGCGGACGATCATGTCGATCATGCCGTGGGCGAGCAGATATTCGGCCCGCTGGAACCCCTCGGGGAGTTCCTGGCGGATGGTCTGCTCGATGACCCTGGGGCCGGCGAAACCGATCAGAGCCCGCGGCTCGGCGATATTGACATCCCCCAGCATCGCGAAACTGGCGGTGACGCCGCCGGTGGTGGGATCGGTCAAAACCGAGATGAAGGGGATCCCCGCCTTCTTGAGGCGGCTCAGGGCGGCGCTGGTCTTGGCCATCTGCATCAGGGACATGATGCTCTCCTGCATCCGCGCCCCCCCGGAGGAGGAAAAGATCAGCAGCGGCAGCTTGCGCTCCAGGCTCTGCTCGATGGCGCGGGTGATCTTCTCGCCCACCACCGAGCCCATGCTCCCCCCCATGAAGGCGAATTCCAGCACCGCGACGATCACCGGCAGGCCCTGGATGGCCCCCTCGCCGCAGACCACGGCATCGTTTTTGCCGCTCTTCTTGATCGAATTCCTGATCCGGTCCCGGTATTTCTGGGAATCCTTGAAATCGAGAAAATCCTCCGACCGGAGTTCGGCGTCCATCTCCAGAAAAGAACCCTGATCCAGCACCAGGTTGATCCGCTCGGTCGCGCTGATCCGGAAGTGATAGTCGCACTTGGGGCAAACGTTGAGATTGCGTTCGATCTCCTTGGTGTAGATGATCTCCTGGCAGTTTTTGCACTTCGTCCAGAGGCCTTCCGGCATATGGACCTTCTTGTCCGCCACCGGCGCCAGGGGCGCTTTCGATTTTTTGAACCAGGCCATACCGACACCTCTCGCTGTTTTTCTTTCCGTTAACGGCGTCCCGTCAGCGCGGCGCCACCAGGGTACGCTCCTTGAGCCGCCGGGCCAGCAACCGCACTTCCTTTTCCCCTTCGGGGTTCGAACCATGGCAGGCGATCAATTTGACCAGGGCGCTGCCGACCACTACGCCATCGGCAAAAGCGGCCACCGCGGCGACATCTTCCGGGGTCGACACTCCGAAACCGACCGCCACCGGCACCGGGCTCAAGCACTTCAGTTCACGGACCCGTTCCGCGACGCCTAAGGCGTCGATCCCCCGGGAGCCGGTCACCCCGGTCATGGAGACATAGTAAAGAAAGCCTTCGCCCCCGGCCGCCAGCGCCGCCATCCGCTGGGGGGGAGTGGTCGGCGCCAGCAGGGTTACGAAATCGACCCCCACCGCACCGAGCTGCGAGCGGAGTCCGCCGGCCTCCTCGGGAGGCAGATCGACCACCAGCACGCCGTCCACGCCGGCCCGGCCGGCATCGCAGGCAAATTTCTCAAGGCCGTAACAAAAAACCGGGTTGAAATACCCCATCAGCACAATGGGAATCTGCGTCCGGCCCCGCAACCGGGCCACCAGATCGAGCACTTTGGCGAGCGTGGTTCCGGCCCGCAGCGCCCGTTCCGAAGAGGCCTGGATGGTCGGCCCGTCCGCCATCGGATCGGAAAAAGGGAAACCGAGTTCGATCATGTCGGCCCCCTCCTCGGCCAGGGCCAGGACCAGCCGTTCGGTGGCCGCCAGATCGGGGTCGCCGGCGGTCAGAAAAAGGATCAGGGCCTTTTCCCCCTTGTCGCGAAGGGCCGCAAAGGTTTTGGCGATTCTGCTCATCGATTCTCTTCTTGCCTTTCAGTTTGTTCGATCCAGCTGCGCACCGTGTCGATATCCTTGTCGCCGCGCCCCGAGAGACAGACCAGAATCACGGCGTCCGCAGGCATCTTCGGGGCGATCTTGACCACCTGGGCGATGGCGTGGGCGCTCTCCAGGGCGGGGATGATTCCCTCCCGTTCGGTCAGCAGGCGAAAGGCCAGCAGCGCTTCCTCGTCGGTAACGGCGACATACTCCACCCGCTTGCTGTCGGCCAGATAGGAATGCTCGGGACCGACACCGGGGTAGTCGAGACCGGCGGAGACGGAATGGGCGTTGAGGATCTGGCCCGCTTCGTCCTGGAGCAGATAGGTCTTGTTGCCGTGCAGCACCCCGACCCGGCCGAGGCAAATGCTGGCCGCGTGGAGTCCGCTCGAAAGCCCCAAGCCGCCCGCCTCGACCCCAACCAAGGCCACCTGGTGATCGGCCAGGAAGGGGTGAAACAGCCCCATGGCGTTGGAACCGCCGCCGATGCAGGCCACGGCCAGATCGGGGAGCTTTCCTTCCGCGGCCAGAATCTGGCGGCGCGCCTCGTTTCCGATCACCGCCTGGAAATCCCGCACCATCATCGGGTAGGGATGGGGACCGGCCACGGTGCCGATGACGTAAAAGGTGTCCTGCACCTCCGTCACCCAGAACCGGAGCGCCTCGTTCATGGCGTCCTTGAGCGTCCGGGTGCCGGTCTGCACCTCATGGACCTTGGCCCCCAGGAGCTTCATGCGAAACACGTTCAGGGCCTGACGGCGGATATCCTCGGCCCCCATGAAGACCTCGCATTTGAGGCCGAACAGGGCCGCCACGGTAGCGGTGGCAACCCCATGCTGTCCGGCGCCGGTCTCGGCGATGAGCCGCGGTTTCCCCATCCTTTTGGCCAGCAGCGCCTGGCCGACGGTGTTGTTCACCTTGTGGGCGCCGGTGTGGTTGAGATCCTC
>JAFGOW010000027.1 GCA_016926265.1 Deltaproteobacteria bacterium
GAACAGGTCAAAAAAAGGGGGGGGAATAAAAACATGGCGACCAACAAAGACAACCTGGTGGTGGGACTGGATGTCGGCACCACGAAGATCTGCGCCATCGTCGGCAACATGACCCGGGACGGACTCGAGATCGTCGGGATCGGCAATTGTCCCTCCCAGGGGATGCGCAAGGGGGTGGTGATCAACATCGAAGGCACCGTGGCGGCCATCAAACAGGCGCTCGCGGAGGCGGAACTGATGGCCGGCTGCGAGATCCGCTCGGTCTTCGCCGGGATCGCCGGCGGCCACATCAAGAGCTTCAATTCTCAAGGGGTGATCGCCATCAAGGACCGCGAGGTGACCGCCGAGGACGTGCGGCGCGTCATCGACGCCGCCAAGGCCATCGCCATCCCCATGGATCGGGAGGTGATCCATATCCTTCCCCAGGAATATATCGTCGACGACCAGGGCGGCATCACGGAACCGATCGGGATGCGCGGGGTGCGGCTGGAGGCCAGGGTCCATATCGTCACCGGGGCCGTGGCCAGCGCCCAGAACATCATCAAATGCTGCAACCGGGCCGGGGTCGATGTGGCCGACATCGTTCTGGAACAGCTCGCCTCGGCCGAGTCGGTCTTGAGCGAAGAGGAGAAACAGCTGGGGGTGGCGATCCTCGACATCGGCGGCGGCACCACCGATATCGCCATCTTCGTCGATAATTCGATCCGCCATTCGGCGGTGCTTTCCCTGGGGGGTTACAACCTGACCAACGACATCGCCATCGGCTTGCGCACCCCGATGAACGAGGCCGAAAAGATCAAGCGGCAGTTCGGCTGCGCCCTCGGCTCCATGGTCAACAAAAACGAGACCATCGAGGTTCCTTCAGTGGGGGGGCGCGCCCCGCGCACCCTCTCTCGACAGCTGCTGACCGAGATTCTGGAGCCGCGGGTGGAGGAGATCTTCACCCTGGCCGATCAGGAGATCCGCCGCAGCGGTTTCGGGGACCTGATCGTCTCCGGGGTGGTGCTCACCGGCGGCAGCTGCATTCTCCCCGGCATGGCGGAACTGGGGGAGCAGATCTTTAACATGCCGGTCCGGGTCGGCAGCCCGAGAGATCTGGGCGGGCTCACCGACGTCGTCAATTCGCCGGCCTTCGCCACCGGGGTAGGGCTGGTCCGATACGGATGCAAGAACATGCAGGCGCGGAATTTCTCCATCGGCCAGGAAAACATCTTCTCCAAGGTGGTGCGGCGCATGAAGGAATGGTTCGGAGACTTTTTCTGAGGGGGGGGGCCAACCGGTGAAAACTTATATTCTGAGGGACAAGGGACAACAGGACGGAACGGAGGAGGAAGTCATGTTCGAATTGGAAGAGAACGCGGAGCAGTTGCACAAGATCAAGGTCATCGGAGTCGGCGGCGGCGGTGGCAATGCCGTCAACACCATGATCACGGCCCAATTGGGCGGGGTCGATTTCATCGCCGCCAATACGGACGCCCAGGCGCTCAAGGTCAACAAGGCCGAAATCAAGGTGCAGCTTGGCGGCAAGCTGACCCGCGGCCTGGGGGCCGGGGCCAACCCGGAAGTCGGGAGGGAGGCGGCCCTGGAGGACAAGGAGCGGATCGCCGAACTGCTGCAGGGGGCGGACATGGTCTTCATCGCCGCCGGCCTGGGGGGCGGCACCGGCACCGGCGCGGCGCCGATCATCGCCCAGGCTTCCAAGGAGGTCGGCGCCCTGACCGTCTGCGTGGTGACCAAGCCTTTCACCCGCGAGGGGAAACGGCGCATGAAGCAGGCCGAGGAAGGGGTGGCGGCCCTCAAGGATGTGGTCGATTCGCTGATCGTCATCCCCAACGACCGGCTGCTGGGGCTGGCCGGCAAGAACATGAGCATTCTCGAGGCCTTCCGGCCCTCGGACGAGGTGCTGCGCCAGGCGGTGCAGGGGATTTCCGACCTGATCACCGGCCACGGCCTCATCAACGCCGACTTCGCCGATGTCAAGGCGATCATGAGCGAGAGGGGCATGGCGATGATGGGGATCGGTTACGCCGAAGGGGAGAAGCGCGCCTACGAGGCGGCCCAGAAGGCGATCAGCAGCCCGCTGCTGGAGGATATCGACATCACCGGCGCCAAAGGGGTGCTGGTCAACATCTCCGGTTCCTCCAACATGACCATGGAAGAGTTCGATATCGTTTCCGGCATCATCCATGAGAAGGTGCACGAGGACGCCAACATCATCATCGGCCTGGCCATCGACGACAACCTCGGCGACGGCATCAAGATCACCTGCATCGCCACCGGCTTCGGTTCCTCTTTCGAACCCAAAAGCCGGATCGACCCGCAGGTCAAGAACCGCATCGAGACCCTGGGGCGGGTGGATCGGGACGTGCCGACCTTCCTGCGCCACAAAAAACCCGATTTTTCCTTCAATCCGTCCAGCAGCCTGAGCGGCGGCGAGGAGGAATTCGACATCCCGACCTTCCTGCGCAAGCGGGTGGACTGATTCTCCGCCGAAATCGGCGGTAGGGAAGTCGGCGGGGCGGAAACCGGGGGCGGAGCATCCTCCTCCCTCCGTTCGTCCGGTCCGGCCGGCCGCAGGCCGGCGCCCTGCCGATCCTCGTTTTGTCCGTTGTCCCGGATTCCCTGATTCAAGGGGCTGAAGAAGATTGCAGCCCCTTTTTTCTTTATAATTTCAAGAAAGGCTTGTTTTCCGAGGACCATTTCCGGCCCCAGGACGCCCTTGCCCATGACTCTGGATCTGCTCGAAAAAAAAAGGCGCACCCGCCGCGGCACGGAACAGGGGATTAGCGCCCGTCCCTGGGGAGGGCGGCTTGCTGTCGCCCTGGTCTACCCCAACACCTATTTCCATGGCATGAGCAACCTCGGGTTCCAATACGTCTACCATTATTTCAACAGCCGGCTGGAGACCCTGTGCGAGCGTTTCTTCCTTCCCGATGCCCAGGATGGGGCGCTGGGCCAGGGGAAAAAACCGCTGCTGGTTTCCCAGGAGTCGGGGCGTCCTCTGGCCGATTTCGACCTGATCTGTTTCTCCATCTCCTTTGAAAACGATTATCTGAACCTCCCCCGCCTTTTCGATCTGGGACGGCTCCCCCTCTTTGCTTCGGAGCGGGATGAGCGCCATCCCCTGGTGGTGTGCGGCGGCGTGACGGCCTTTCTCAATCCCGAGCCGCTGGCCGAGATCATGGATCTGTTCGCGGTGGGGGAGGGGGAAGTACTGCTCCCCGATCTGCTGGAGGCGCTGCTGGAGGGCGGGGACAAGGAGCAGCTGCTGGCGCGGCTGGCCCGCCGTGGGGGGTTCTACGTGCCCCGCTATTACCGGATGGTCTATCGGGAGGATGGCGCCCTGGCCGCCTGCGAGCCGCGGGATGGGGTGCCGCCGCGGGTGAAGCGCCGTTGGCTGCGCGACCTCAATGACGCCTCGTGCCGCACCGTGCTCTTCTGCCGCGACAGTGAATTCGCCGCCATGGGGCTGATCGAAATCTCGCGCGGCTGTGGCCGGGGGTGCCGCTTCTGCGCCGCCGGCCACATCTATCTCCCCCCCAGAGAGCGGCGGCCGGAGGTTCTGGCCCAGGAGCTGGACGCCCTGCTGCCGTTTCGGGCCAAGTTTGGCCTGATCGCCGCCGCCGTCTCCGATTATCCGTATTTGACGGAATTGTTTGAGGAAATTGAACAGCGCGGCGGCTCTTTTTCGGTCTCCAGCGTCCGCGCCGACAGCCTGGATCGTGACCTGCTGCGGCGCCTCGTGGCCTGCGGCCACCGCACCCTGACCCTGGCGCCGGAGGCCGGCAGCGCCCGCTTGCGAAACGTCATCAACAAGGGGCTCGACGAGGAGCAGATCCTCGACTGCGTGGCGACGGCGACGCGGGAGGGAATCATCAACCTCAAGCTCTATTTCCTGATCGGGCTGCCGACGGAAACCGATGCCGACATCGAAGCGCTGAACCGCCTGGTGGAAAAGATCCATGGCGTCTGGATGGCGGAGGGCAAGAAGCTGGGGCGGCTCGGCAATCTCACCCTGTCCGTCAATCCCTTTATCCCCAAGCCCTTCACCCCCTTCCAGTGGGAGGGGATGGCAACCCTGCCGGTTTTGAAAGAGCGGAGCCGGAGCATTCGGGCTTTTGTCGGACGTCTCAGCGGCGTCGAGGTCTTTTTCGAATCGCTGCGGGCTGCAGAATTGCAGGCTTTTCTATCCCGCGGCGACCGCCGGGTGGGGCGTGTTCTGGTGCCGCTGAGCCGCGGCGAAAATCTGCGGCAGGCCTGCCGCGGCGCCGGATTGGAACCCGATTTTTTTATCCGCCGGGAGCGGGGGGAGGGGGAGTTGTTTCCCTGGGAGGTGATCGACAGCGGCCTGACGCGGGACTATCTGTGGCGGGAATACCGGAAAGGGCTCCGGGGTGAACGGAGTCCGCCGTGCAGCGGGAGTTGCCGGGAGTGCGGAGTCTGCTTTTCTTAACCGATAGAACGCGGATTGGAAAACGAAAAAGCCCCAGGGGATTGACCTGGGGCTTTTTTCACTTGAAAAATCCAGCGGTTAGTCCATGTTTTTGGGGAAAACCAGCCCTTTTTTCGGTTTGAAATCATCGTCCCCAGCCTTCTTGTCTGCATCCGCTGCGGGCTTGACTGCATCCGCTGCGGGCTTGACTGCTTCGGCCGCGGGCTTGGCTGCTTCCACTGCCGGTTTGGCGGTTTCCGCGGCCTTGGCGGGTTCCTTCTTCTCGGCTTTGCCGCAGGCGCTGAGGGAAACGGCGGCGAACAGCGCGACCAGAAGAACGATCAGAGTGTTTTTGAGAACCTTGGACATGTACTTTCCTCCTTACTGTTTTTTGACCCCAGGGGAACCATCGACTCCGAATCTGCTGAATTCAGCCTGGGCTTTGGGTGATATGCAATTAACAGGCTCTTAACACCTTGTCAACCGAGCCCCAAATTATAACGATTTACTTCGACCAGTCAAGTCAAAAGGGTTCGATTATTTTTGCATGGAGCAGTTGGTGCCCGATCCTTTTGCCGGAGTTCTTCCGGAGTCTCCTCGAATTCCCCGGAATAGTCTGATATTCTTTCAGAAAAATTACAGGTTGCCTGATGGCAAGGGAAAGGGGAGCGGTTTGATGGCCGATCAAAGACCGGATTCGAATGGTCAGGTTTCTTCCTGTGAGGACGACCGTACGGGAACGAGCGTCGAAACGCTGCGCCGGGCGATCCTGGATCATCTCTACTATTCCCAGGGGCGGGTGCCGGCCCTTGCCACCAGCAACGACTGGTACATGGCGCTGGCCTACGTGGTGCGCGACCGGATCATGGGGCGCTGGATCAAGGCCCTGGAGACCCTGGAAAAGAAAGGAACCCGCATGGTCGGCTACCTTTCCGCCGAGTACCTCCCGGGCCCTCATCTTCTCAACGGGATTCTCAATCTCGGCATCGGCGACCAGATGCGCCAGGCCGTGGCCCGCCTCGGGCTCGATCTGGAGACCCTGGTCGAGCAGGAGGAGGAGCCGGGCCTCGGCAACGGCGGTCTGGGAAGGCTGGCGGCCTGTTACGTCGATTCCCTGGCGACCCTCAAGGTGCCGGCGATCGGTTACGGCATCCGTTACGAGTACGGCATCTTCGAGCAGAAGATCGAGGGCGGGCGCCAGGTGGAGGTGACCGACAAGTGGCTGCGCTGGGGAAATCCCTGGGAGATCGAGCAGGCCGAGCTGATCTTCGACGTCGGCCTTGGCGGGAGGACCGAGTCCTACCATGATCATCAGGGAAACTATCAGGTGCGCTGGGTCCCCGAGCGGGTCGTCAAGGGGGTCGCCTACGACACCCCGATTCCCGGCTACCGGAATGAATCCCTGAGCCTGCTCCGGCTGTGGAAGGCCGAGGCCGTGGAATCCTTCGACTTCCAGGCCTTCAACGTCGGGGACTATTACGGCGCCGTCCAGGAGAAGATCGCCTCGGAGACGATCTCCAAGGTCCTCTATCCCAACGACGAGCCCTCGGCCGGCAAGCAGCTGCGGCTCGCCCAGCAGTACTTCTTCGTCTCCTGTTCACTGCAGGACATGATCCGGGTCCATCTCCTCTCGGGGCACTCGCTCGACACCTTCCACGAATGGTTCGCCGTCCAGCTCAACGACACCCATCCCTCCATCGCCGTGGCCGAGCTGATGCGGCTCTTTGTGGACGAGTATTTCATGGCCTGGGAAGAGGCCTGGGAGATCACCTGGCGGACCTTCTCCTACACCAACCACACGCTGCTTCCCGAGGCCCTTGAAAAATGGCCGCTCCCCCTGTTCCGGCAACTGCTGCCGCGCCATCTGGAGATCATCTTCGAGATCAACCGCCGCTTTCTCGATGCCGTCCGGAGCCGCCATCCCGGCGACGACGGCTTGCTGGCGCGCCTCTCTCTGATCGACGAGCGGGACGACAGATACGTGCGGATGGCCCACCTGGCCTGTGTCGGCAGCCATGCCGTCAACGGTGTGGCGGCGTTGCACACCGAACTGCTCAAGGAGACGGTGCTGCGCGATTTTTACCAGCTGAACCCGGAGAAGTTCGTCAACATCACCAACGGCGTCACCCCGCGGCGCTGGATGGCCCTGGCCAACCCCGCCCTGACCCGGCTCATCAGCGGCCGCATCGGGGAGGGCTGGATCAGTCATCTCGAAGAGCTGCAGGCGCTGGAGAGCCATGCCGACGACCCGGATTTCCGGAATCAGTGGCGGCAGGTCAAGCTCCGCAACAAGGAGCTGCTGGCCGGCTTCATCCGGGAGCGGGCCAAGATCGCCGTCGATCCGAAGACCCTGTTCGACGTCCAGGTCAAGCGCATCCATGAATACAAGCGCCAGCATCTCAATGTACTCCATATCATCGCCCTCTACCTGCGAATCAAGAACAACCTCCGGACGGAGATCACCCCCCGTACCTTCATCTTTGGCGGCAAGGCGGCCCCCGGCTACTTTATGGCCAAGCTGATGATCCAACTGGTCAACGGTGTTGCCGCCGTGGTCAACAGCGACCCCGACGTGGCCGGACGGCTCAAGGTGGTCTTCTTCCCCAATTTCAACGTCAAGAACGGCCAGCGGGTCTATCCCGCGGCCGATCTCTCCGAACAGATTTCCCTGGCGGGAAAGGAGGCCTCGGGAACGGGCAACATGAAGTTCTCCATGAACGGGGCGCTGACCATCGGCACCCTGGACGGCGCCAACGTCGAGATCCGTGAAAAGGTGGGGGCAGAAAATTTCTTCCTGTTCGGATTGCGGGCCGAGGAGGTGCAGGAACTCAAGGCCCGAGGCTACCAGCCCCGCCCCTATTACGAAAGCAACCGGGAAGTCGGAAGCGTCATCGATCTCATCGCTTCGGGTCGTTTTTCCAACGGAGACAGAGGGCTGTTCCGGCCGCTGGTCGATTCCCTGCTGTACCATGACGAGTATCTGTTGATGGCCGACTTCGCCTCTTATCTGGAAGCTCAGACACAGGTCGATCTTGCCTATAGGGACCCTGAATGCTGGACGCGGATGTCGATCCTCAACGTGGCGCGGATGGGGAAGTTCTCCTCCGACCGCTCGATCCGGGAATATTGTGAAAAGATCTGGCGGGTGGCTCCGGGGGAACTGGCGGCGAACAACGGCCCGCCCCCGTTCTGAGAAAAAACCGGGAGGAAAAGTCCTCGGTCAAAAGATCGAAGGTTTTTCCCTTGTGGGAGTGAAGGGAAGGCAGAAAATCCCGGTAGTCTCCGGTTAAGAGGTTGCATAGGCTGAAAAATCCAGATCAACGAAATAGGGTGGTCCGGTTTCGGAATTTTCCGCGCCCCCTGCCGCTTTGTTGCGGATGTTATTGCGTAGCTTGCGCACCCTCTGGATGGTGACCCTTTCGCCATGTTGGTCATGACAACAGATGGCCGGCCGCAGGTCAGTGATCAAGCCCGCGAGCAGTTGTACCATGAGGCCCTAAGGGCTACGGGCAATCAGGTGGTAAACCTTGAGGTGCCGCTTCGACCAGGCGAAAAACGATTCGATGGTCCATCGCAGTTTGTAGATCAGAGCGATCTCCTCGGCGGGAAAGATCCACCCAATAGGATTTCCCGTCCGCCTTGTACCCCACAGCGCAGACTTTCCGCCGGGTTTGATTGATGCCTTGGGTGCCGAGAAGGACGACGGCATCATAAAAGAGATGACTCCCCTCAACGAGGGGGATTTCATAGCGCGCCGTTTTGCGGGAACTGGCTTTGATGCGGCAGACGAAACGACGCTCTTGCCCCTGCCAGTCATCGAATTTTTTTGCGGCACTGGTAGTAGCGGTCGAGGACGGCGGTCTGGCCGGGAGCGACCAGATCCTCAACATTCACCTGCGCCAGAACTTGAAGAAGATGACGTCCGGAAGAATGTTCTTCCAAGTGGTAGAAGGTCAGACTTTTTCCGCAAACCACGGGGAATTCGTCAGTCAAGGCAGCCTTTAAACCTTGGCCCCACCCAATCAGCCCGCTTTTCCGCTTGCGGTTCCGTGCCGGCTCAGGCCGGACCTGCCCCGCATTCAAACGCTTTCCTGGAAAACAAACAACTTCGAACAGTCGGGCCGATTATCGTGGGATATCAAGAAAATCGGGAGAGGAGAGAGTTACCTCGGATGGTTGCAGGATGGCGCGCAGCGCATCAGTTTTTTGCCGTCCTGAAACAGCACCCAGATTTTGGAGGGGCCGGCTGTCTGCTGCACCAATCCCAGCCCGAAAATTGGATGATTGATCAGGCCTCCCACCGCGAAACGGCCGTCCATGGCATAATTGACGGCGCCGGCCTGATTCATGCCGGGCTGGAGCGTTTCCCACTCCAGTCGCTGCGCTGCTCCGGGGTCCGCTTTTTTTCTCGGTCCTTTCTTAATGGCTGTGGCGGTTGGGTCTTTGTAGTTGTGTTCGCCGCCGCAGGTGTTGCACTTGACCCGAGCTGGGCGCTCAGCCACCAGGGCGACGAGGGTATGATTGAGGATTTTTCGGCATTTGGTGCAACGGGCTTCGATGGAGTCGCCGACCGACAGGGTTTTGTTTTTCATGGTTTGATTCTCCCATTGTGGAAAGGCAGGGGTGGTTCTGAAAAGGGTGTGGAGGTAGATGCAAAAGAACGAAGGAGGGATGGGAAATGGATGATCGGGCGCGGTTTTACCCAACCTCCTGTTCCGGAGCCGAGGACTCTTTCCCGTCCTGCTTGGCTTTTTTCTTTTCTTCCTTTTTGGCCTTTCGGGCCAGTTCCTTCTGGCGTTTCTGAAAGTCGTAATTCGGTTTTCTGGCCATGCGGCTCTCCTCTCTGCTGCAAGGGGGGTGGGATGTGGGCTGGAGCCGAAAAGATCGGCCACGGCAGGCGATTGAAAATGGTGTTGGGCAAAAGAAAGAAGCCCCACGAAGATTCGTGAGGCTTCCTGGTAGTAGACGGCGAATTTCGATTAGATCTTGCGGACGTTGGCCGACTGGGGACCTTTCGGGCCGTTGGTGACATCGAAGCTCACGCGGTTGCCTTCCGCCAGGGATTTGAAGCCGTCACCCTGAATGGCGGAAAAATGGACGAATACGTCCGGCCCGTTGTCCTGTTGAATAAAACCAAATCCCTTGCTGTCGTTAAACCATTTTACTGTACCTTCTGCCACGTTGTTCTCCTTATTTCCCTGCGGAAATCTCTTTGCGGGGGCTTTGGCCGCTTCGGAAAAAAATAAAACACGCTTCCAATCCGGTCTGCGTGTTTCATTCAAAGCCGACACTGCGCCGGCTTATCGAGCGAACGACCCTCACAAACTTACTTTAGTGAACCCAGCCTATCACGGCAGCTTCCCCGGACACAATACAATTAATTGAAAAAGCGCTTCTTTTTTTCAAGTTTTTAAGGATTTCCGGGGATGGCAACCAACCGATTGTTTTCGCGACGGATTTTTTTTTAAAAAACCACCTCACCCTTCCTCCGGAGCGGGAAGGATGAGGTGGCAGCTGAGAGGAGCCGGAACGTGGATCGCAACTAATCCAGGACGATGATCTTTTCATGGACCTTGTTGTTGGACGGCTTTAAGAGGACATGCACCTTCAGCCGGGTACCCGGAGGGACGGTAAAGCTGGAATAGTTCCCAACCAGCTGCGCGGTTCCATTGGGGGCGATCTCGGTATTGGCCCAGATGGTCATGCCGGGCGCGCCATTTTCCAGGGGCCAGCCGCTGATGCCGACACTGACGGGAGCGGCGGTGCTGTTTTTCACCGTGGCCACCCAGGTCATGGTAGCGCGGTTCCAGGAAACGTTCTGAATGAAGACATCGGGGATTCCCAGATTGTCATCCCCGATTTCCATCGTATCGAGGATACTCTCCGCCGGGCCGCCGCAGAGGGTGGGGTTTCCGTACCGCGCCAGCACCTCGGCGGTTCCTTTCCAGTCGGATGCCGTCAGGCTCCCCATGAATTTGGCCTGGCCGCTGGCCGGGATCACCTGCTGCGCTTCGGTGCCGATGGGTTGCCCGACTTTGGGAGCTATCCCCCCTTTGGCAATGGGTCGAGCGGCCACTTTCAGGGCCAATGGTGTGAGATTTTTGATCTCGGCAAGCCAGGTATTGTTCTTCTTGTTGATCTGGGCCTTGACAATTTTGGCTTTCAGCGCCGGAACCTGAAGGGCCTTGCTGTCGAGCTTGACCCCCTGATACCACCATTCGAGGCGGAATTTGCGGGCGTTGAAGCAGTGGTGCATCGGTTCCCGGCCGGTGGCGATCTTGCCGGGGGCGAGGACCTTTTCGTAATTGACCTCGTGGATCAGAACTTCCCGGTTGTCGGCCAGGATTTGGAAGGCTTTCAGCCGGGCTGTTCTCAGGTTCAGGTCGATCAGACCGGTGTTTTTGATCTGGAACAGATAGCTCCAGTCGCCGTTGGGTTCCGTATCCAGGTTCAGGCTCAGGATTTTTCCGGCCGGCTTCGGTTTGGGGATTTTGGGTTGCGGTTTGGCACTGTTCAGGTTCTGGAGGTTCTGGGAAGCTTTCGGGGTCGTGATTTGGGAGGTTTTCGCGGAGGTGGTTTTCTCCACGGGCGCTGCAAAGACGATCCCCGGCAGACCCACCCACACAAAAGCCACAATCAGGAAATGGAGCACGAGGTTCTGTTGCCATCTGCAAGTCTTCTTCATAAATGTCTCCTTGCTTTTGATGTCCTATCCCATTGGAAAACCACCGGCAGCGCCGGTGTGGCAAAAAAACATGGCAGCGAAGGAAAGCTCTCGCCGCCAAAGGAGGATTTCAAATAACTGAAAGCAAAAGGAGGCAGAACCGGAGGGAAACGCCCCGAGTATAGCCCTTGCCGCAACCGAGAGCAAATACAAAAATTGTCAGTCCTTTAAAGAATCCAGGTGTTTCCGCACGGTGCGGCGGTCGAGGCCCGCGATCCGCGCCACCTTCTCGCAGCTGCCGTGCCGTTGATGCAGCATGTCGCAGTAGGAGGCCACCAGTTCGGCTGCGGTCAGTTCTCCCCGGCCGACCTTTTGCGCAAAGAGATCGGCATCCGGCGCCGAGGCTTCCGCGATCTCCCCCTGGTATTCCCCGGACAGCAGGATGCGCCGCACCGCCTGTTCCAGTTCCCGGACATTGCCGGGCCACGGATAGGCCCGCCCCAGGGTGCGTTCCAGAATCTCGCCCAGCGCCTGCGCCAGTTCCGGCCGGCTTCCGCCGACGATCCGCTCCAGCACCCGTTCCAGGAGCACCCGAAGCTCCGCCGGGTGCTCCCCGATCCGCTGCCGCAGCGACGGGACCTCGATGACATCGGAGCAGAGCCGGTAGTAGAAGTCGTCGCGGAACTTCCCCTCGCGGCGCAGTCGCTGGATGGGGCGGTTGGTGGCTGCGATGACCCGGCCGGAAAAGCGCAGCCGGTCGTGCCCTCCCACCGGGGAGAAGGAGCGCTCCTGGAGGATCTGGAGCAGCTTGATCTGAACCGGCACCGCCAGGTCGCCGATCTCGTCGAGAAAGATGGCGCCGTGGCGGCTGCACCGGGCGAAGATCCCCTGGTAGTCGGCCACGGCCCCGGTGAAGGCCCCTTTTTTGTGCCCGAACAGCTCGGATTCGAGGAGGCTCTCCGGAAACTGGGAGAGGTTGCACGAGATGAAGTTGCGGGTGAAGCATTCGCTGAAACGGCCGCTTTTGGCGTCGAAGGGGATGTGTCCGGAGCGCCCGATGGCGGCCGCGGCGGCTCCCTTGCCGGTGCCGGTCTCGCCCAGCAGCAGGGTCGAGAAATCCTCCATCCGGTCCCAGAGATACCCTTCGAACCACTGGATGTCGTGGGTGAAGAGGTTGTTCCAGAGCCGGCAGCGAAAGGCGTTCATGCAGGGGGAATCCCCGACCAGGTCCCGGTTGATGAAGAAAAAGGCGCGCCGCAGCTGGAAGAAGAAGGCCAGGTAGCGGTGCGCTTCCGGCTCCGCGAAACCCCGGTGGGCGAAGGCGGCCAGCGCTTTCCCGGCGCAGGGGAGCGGCACTGTCTTGTCGCCGGCTTGGAGCTGGGACCGGATGTGGTCGTCAAACTCCCCCATGAAGTCGTGAAAGATCTCGAACAGGAAGGAGGTGCGCAGGATGGCGGCGTCCTGTGCCGCGAAACGGGTGAAATCGCCGCCCCCGGTCGCCTCCAGCTCCGCGACCCGTTCCTTGATCCTGGCCATGGCGGCCCGGGTGATCGCGATCCGGTCGAGGCGGGGATCGGCGCCGGAGAGTTTCAGATCGAGCTCCTGGCGCTGCGCGCTGAAGGGGTTGCAGAAGGCGGTCCGGGCCAGGTCGGAAAAGAAGGCGCGCTGGCCGGGGGTGAGCTGGGGCGACAGGTTCATGCATAATTTGTACATAGTGTCTGCATTTCATGTCAAATGAAATTTTCATGGGTTTTCATCCGGAACGCTTTCAATTCAAAAAATGTAACTGTATCAATGGTTTAAATATTCCGTCGGGATGTGGCACGGTCTCTGCCTTGGGATGAGATCAAGAACTTTGGGTTTTGGTTGAAATCCCCAGAAAAGGAGAGCGTGCCATGAGAGAAAAGAATCCCTTTCACAATTCGGGCTGGTTCGGGGCTATCCGGCGCCTGGCGGTCTATGCCGTGGTGCTGGCCGTCTCATTGTTATCGCTTCCCGCCAGCGGCGGGGCCGCGGGGCTGCTGAAGGGGGCCAACGGCGGCGAGGTGCCGGTGGGAATCCGCTCCCACCGGGTGGATGTGGTCATCAACAACGGTTTCGCCCGGACCGAGGTCGATCAGGTCTTCGCCAATCAGGGGGACCGCGACCTGGAGGCGGTCTACTCCTTCCCGCTGCCGAAGCAGGCCAGCCTCTCCGAGGTTTCGCTCTGGATCGGCGGGGTCGAGATCCTGGGAGAGGTGGAGGAAAAGGAGCGGGCGGCCCGGATCTACGAGGAGCAGAAAGCCAAAGGCAATGACACCGCCCTGGCCGAGAAGAAGGATTTCAAGACCTTCGACATCTCGGTGGGCAAGGTGCCGGCCGGCGGCGAGGCCCGGGTGCGGGTCGTCTACTACCAGCCGCTGGAGATCGATCTCAATGTCGGGCGCTATCTCTATCCGCTGGCCGAGGGGAACGTGGACGAGGAGCGCCTCGCCTTCTGGAGCGTCGACGATAAGGTGCAGGGTCCGTTCTCGTTCCGGCTCCAGCTCAAATCGGCCTTCCCCCTGAAGGATGTGCGGCTCCCCGGGTTCCAGGATCAGGCCCAGGTCCGCAAGCTCGCTTCCAGTGGCGAGGAGGGAGCGAAGGCCGGGGAAGGCTGGGAGGTCCTCATCGACCAACCCCAAGGCGCCAAGCTCGATCGGGACATCGTCTTCTACTACCGGCTCGACGACACCGTGCCGGGCCGCATCGAACTGATCCCGTTTCGCGACAACCCCAAGGAGGACGGCGCCTTCATGGTGGTGGTGACGCCGGCCGCCGATCTGCAGCCGATCCGGGAAGGGAGCGACTGGATCTTCGTGCTCGACGTCGCGGGGAGCATGGCGGGCCGCAAGATCGCCACCCTGGGAGAGGGGGTCGCCAAGGCATTGGAAAAGATGGCGGCCAACGACCGGTTCCGGATCGTCACCTTCAGCAACAGCGCCTCGGATTTGACCGGCGGCTTTCTCCAGGCGAGCCCGGAAAACGTCCGGAGCTGGAGCCAGCGGATCAGATGCCTTCAGGCCGGCGGCTCGACCAATCTCTTCGACGGCCTC
>JAFGOW010000202.1 GCA_016926265.1 Deltaproteobacteria bacterium
AGGATGCCGACCACCTGGTGGGCGATCTGCCGGGCCTTCTCAAAATCCTCGCCCCCGACCGCCTTGACCGCTTTGATGATGGCCTGAACGATCTTCTCCCCTTCGAAGGGAGCCAGGCGCCCGTCCCGCTTGCGAATGAATTGCAGCATATCCCCTCCCGCCCCTTGAAAGCTCTCCGATAATCTAGCAGAGTGATTCGGGGAGTCAAGGCCTAAGGCACAAGATATGGGATTTTATTTCCGGCACCCCCCCAACATGTTGTTAACAGACTGTGCGTAACCCTGTGGGAAAAAGGGGCCGGGAAGCCTTTCCGGGATCGCTTCTTGATTTGTAACTGAGGCTGTGATAAAGGAAAACCATCCTTTCACGGGAGGCCAATCCATGTCCGATCTGCTCCGCTTCGGGATTTCCATCGACCACCGGCTGCTCCAGCAATTCGATGACCTCATCGCCGACAAAGGCTATGTCAACCGCTCGGAGGCCATCCGCGACCTGATCCGCAACACCCTGGTGACGGAGGCCGCCGCCAGCGACGAGGAGGAGATCGTCGGCACCGTGACCCTGGTCTACAACCACCACACCAGGGAACTTTCCCGCCAGCTCACCAACCGTCAGCACACCAGCCACGGCCTGGTCATCTCGGCGCTCCACATCCACCTCGACGAACAGAACTGTCTGGAGGTGATCGTGGTCAAGGGCAAGGCCCGGGAGGTCAAGAAGCTGGCCGACGAGATGATCGGCGCCCGCGGCGTCAAACATGGCAAGCTGGTGATGACCACCACCGGCAAAGATCTCTGATTGTTCCCCCTTCCAACCTTCTTGAGCCTTTTTCCCGCGTGACGTCGGAAGGTTCCGGGTTTTTCAGCGCTATCGTGTTATCTTTTAAATTTTGTTATTCTTTTATTGTCACGATTCCTGGTTTTTGATATAAAAATACCTGGTTTTTTGGGTTTTCTTATTATCGGGAGGTTTGAAGAATGAATAAAATTTTTAGCTATCTGCTGGCCCCCTTCTGTCTCTTTGTGCTGTTCTGCATGCCGGCCTCGGCCCATTTCGGCATGATCATCCCCTCCGACTCCATGGTCATGCAGAACGACCCCCGCACCGTCCAGCTGGAAGCCTCTTTCTCCCACCCCTTTGAGATCGCCGGCATGGAGCTCGAACGGCCCAAAGTCTTCGGCGTCATGACCCAGGGCCAGAAAACCGACCTGCTGCCGCAGCTGAAAAAGAGTTCCATCCTCGGCCACACCGGCTGGCGCCTCGACTTTCCCGTCAAGCGGCCAGGCAGCTACATCTTCTTCATGGAGCCGCAGCCCTACTGGGAACCGGCCGAAGACTGCTTCATCATCCACTACACCAAGACCGTGGTCGCCGCCTTTGGCGACGATGAGGGCTGGGACACCGAACTGGGCCTCAGAACCGAGATCGTTCCCCTCTCCAAACCCTTCGGCCTCTATGCCGGCAACGTCTTCCAGGGAATCGTCAAGCTCGACGGCAAACCGGTGCCCGACGCCGAGGTGGAGGTGGAGTACTACAACCGCGGCGGCAAGGCCGTGGCGCCCACCGAATTCATGATCACCCAGACCATCAAGGCCGATGCCAACGGCGTCTTCACCTACGCGGCGCCCAAGGCCGGCTGGTGGGGCTTCGCGGCCCTGAACACGGCTCCGGAGAAGCTCAAACTGGGCAAAGAGGAAAAAGAGGTGGAACTGGGAGCGGTGCTCTGGGTCGAGTTCGTCGACTGGCAGCGGAAGAAATAGCGGACCATGCACATCTCTGAAGGGGTGCTGGCCGCCCCGGTGCTCTTTTCCGGCCTGGCCGTGGCCGCGGCCGGCACCGCCATCGGCCTGAAGAAGCTCTCCCTGGAGCAGACCGGGCGCGCCGGGATCCTGGCGGCCTCGTTCTTCGTCGCGTCGCTGATCCATATCCCTTTCGGCCCCGGCAGCGTCCACCTGATCCTCAACGGCGTGGTGGGGGTGCTGCTCGGCTGGGGGGCGTTCCCGGCCATTCTCACGGCGCTGACCCTGCAGGCGGTGTTGTTCCATTACGGCGGCCTCACCGTACTCGGCGTCAACACCGTCATCATGGCGCTGCCGGCCGTGGTCTGCCACTACCTGTTCCGCGCCCTGGTCCGGCACCGGCCGCAGTGGCTGACGGGTGCCGGTTTCGCCGCCGGCTTGGTGGCGGTGCTGCTGGCGGCCCTGATGGCGGCCCTGGCCCTGGTCTTCTCCGATGAGAGCTTTCTGGAGGCGGCCTGGATGCTGGGAGTGGCCCACTTTCCGGTGATGGTCATCGAGGGGGTCGTCACCGCGACCTGCGTCTCCTTCCTCAACCGGGTACACCCGGCGCTGCTTCACCTGGAAAAGGAGTCCTAGCTTCATGACCTCGCAAACCGCCGTTCCGCGCCCGTCTCTGGCAACGGCCCTGGTGCTGCTGTTTCTGGCCGTGGCCGTCCCGGTCCAGGCTCACCGGGTCAACATCTTCGCCTGGGTGGAGGGAGAGACGATCCACACCGAGAGCAAATTCTCCGGCGGCAAGATGGTCCAAGGCGGGGAGGTGGTGGTCCTCGACCCCCAGGGCAAGGTCCTGCTGAGGGGCAAGACCGACGACCAGGGGGCCTTCTCCTTCCCGGTGCCGGCCCGCACCGACCTCAAGCTGGTGCTCAACGCCACCATGGGCCACCGGGCCGAATGGACCCTCACCGCCGCCGAGCTCGCCCCGGCCGCCGCGGTCACGGAGCCGGCCCCGGCCGCCGAATCCGAACCGGCCCCGGCAGTGACAGCGCCCCCCCCGCCGCCCGCCATCCCCGCGGCGGAGCTGGAACGGATCATAGATGCCGCCCTGGAGCGCCGTCTGCAGCCGATTCGCCACGCCCTGGCCGAGCTAAAGGAGGAGAAGGTCGGTTTCCGCGAAGTGATGGGGGGTCTGGGCTATATCTTCGGCCTGATGGGGGTGGCGGCCTACTTCCGCTACCGCAAATGACCCGTCCATGGTCATTGGTCCCTGGTTAAAACCAATAACCAATGATTATTGACCAATGACATCCCCCGATTTTCCAAGAACCGGATAAAACGTGCTCCCCGAACCGCTCCCCCTCCCCGACTCCCCGTTCCGCCGCATCGATCCCCGGCTCCGGATCGTGACCGCGGTGCTGTTTTCCTTTGCCGTGGCGCTGGCCTCGGAATGGGCGGCGCTGGGGGCCGGATTCGGCTGCGCCTGGCTGGCGATCATCCTCTGCGGCCTCTCGCCGTGGCGGGTTCTGAAACGGATCGCACCGGCCTTCGGCTTCATCCTCTTTTTGTGGGCGGTGCTGCCGCTGACGGTCCCCGGCCCGGCCCTGCTCCGCCTCGGGCCCCTCCCCCTGAGCGCTCCGGGGATCGCCCTGGCCGGGGGGATCACCCTCAAGGCGGCCGCGATCCTCCCCGCCATCACGTTGTTGATCGGAACCCTGCCCGTCGCCACCATCGGCCACGCCCTGCAACGGCTCCGGGTGCCGGAAAAACTGGTGTATCTCCTCCTTTTCTGCTACCGTTATATTTTCGTGATCGAGGAGGAGTACCGCCGTCTGGAAAGGGCGGCGCGGCTCCGTTCGTTCCGGCCGGGGACCAACCTGCACACCTATCGCACCTACGCCTACCTGATCGCCATGCTGTTCCTGCGCGCCGCGTTGCGCGCCGACCAGGTGCACCGGGCCATGCTGTGCCGGGGTTTTCACGGCCGTTTTCATACCCTGGAGGAGATCCGGTTCCGCGCCACCGACCGCTATTGGGCGCTGGCACTGGCCATCCCTCCTGGGATCGTGACGGCTCTGCAATGGCTGCTGCTCCACCCCTGATAAAACTTTCCGGAATCAGCTTCTCCTATCCCGGCGGCAAACCCCTCTTCAAAGGGCTCGATCTCGAACTCCGGGCCGGGGAGCGGCTCGGGCTCAGCGGCCCCAACGGCGCCGGGAAGACCACCCTGTTTCACCTCATCGTCGGCCTCCTGAAACCCGCGGCCGGCGCCATCGAGGCCTTCGGCTCCCCGTTGAAAAACGAGTCCGATTTCGTCGCGGCGCGGCGCCGCATCGGGCTGCTGTTCCAGGACGCCGACGACCAACTGTTCTCGCCGACGGTGCTGGAGGATGTCGCCTTCGGCCCCTTAAATCTCGGCAAAACCCCGGCCGAGGCCCGTGAAGCCGCCACCCGGACCCTGGCCCTGCTCGGGCTCCAGGGGTTCGAGGAGCGCCCGATCCACCACCTCTCCGGCGGGGAGAAGAAGCTGGTCTCCCTGGCGACGCTGCTGGCCATGGAACCGGAGGTGCTGCTGCTGGACGAGCCGACCAACGGCCTCGACGACAAGACCAAGGCCAACTTCCTCGATATCCTGCAACGGCTGGAGATCTCCTTCATCATCATCTCCCACGAACTCGATTTCCTGGAACAGTCGGCCCGCACCATCTACGCCCTGGCCGAGGGGCGCATCCTCAGCGACGACCAGATCACCCTTCACCGCCATGTCCATGCGCACCCCCACGGCTCCCTCCCCCACCACCACCATGACTGATGGAGCCGCGACAACCCCTTTTTCAGGAGAATCCCTCTTCAACCCGCACGGCATGAAAACTCGTATCGCATCCCTGATCCTGACGCTTCTGTTCCTCGCCGCCCCGGTTGAGGCCTGGTACCCCATGCAGATCGAGCAGTCCTACCTGCCGGAGGGGAACCCGGCCCCGGTCATCGGTTTCGACCAGCCCTACATGATCCGCCCCAACGACACCTTGGTGGAACTGGCCTACCACGCCGGAGTCGGTTACGAGCCGCTGGCCTACGCCAACCCGGAAATCGACCCCTGGCAGCCCCCCAAGGGGAAAAACATCCTGATCCCCTACACCGCCATCCTGCCATTGCGGGCCGAACCGGGCATCATCATCAATATTCCGGAGTATCGCCTCTATTATCTGTGGCGTGAAACCAAGGGAATCCGGGTTCGGATCTATCCCATCGGCATCGGTCAAGAGGGCTGGGATACCCCGCTGGGCCGTTTTTCCATCGTATCCAAGGTTCGCGATCCGATCTGGAGGGTGCCGGAATCGATTCAGAAGGAACGCCCGGACCAGCCGATAATGGTGCCGCCGGGACCGGACAACCCCCTGGGCGGCTACTGGCTCGGCCTTTCCATCCGCGGCTACGGCATTCACGGCACTCACCGCCCTTTGGGGGTCGGCCGAAGGGTCAGCCACGGCTGCATCCGGCTCTACCCAATGGACATCGAGGACCTGTTCGCCAGGGTGGAGGTCAAAACCCCCGGCATTCTGATCTATCAGCCGGCCAAGGTCGGAATCCGGGACGGCAAGCTGTGGGCGGAGATCCACCGGGACAAAAGGGAGCAGCCGGCCAATGTGGTCAATGAAATCATCAGGATGAAGGGGGAACTGGAATGGCGGGGAAAGATCGACTGGGCCCGGGTCTGGCTTGAAATGGAGAACCGGAGCGGGGTGCCTTTCGTTATTTCAACGCCGCCTTCGTGACGGCTCCGTCAAAAGGCCCCTCCGC
>JAFGOW010000203.1 GCA_016926265.1 Deltaproteobacteria bacterium
GCCGAAGCCCTGGCCGAGATCGCCGTGACCACGGCCCGCACCAGCAAAACCCTGCCGGGGATTGAACCGCGGGTCGCCATGCTCTCCTTTTCCACCAAGGGGAGCGCCGCCCACAGCGACGTGGGCAAGGTCCTCAAAGCGCTGGAACTGGCCCGGACCCTGGATCCGGAACTCGCCATCGACGGCGAATTCCAGGCCGACGCCGCCCTGGTCCCCAGTGTCGCCAAGAAGAAAGCCCCCGAATCGCCGGTGGGGGGCAAGGCCAACATCCTTATTTTCCCCGACCTCGATGCCGGCAACATCGCCTACAAGCTGGTGCAGCGGCTCGGCAAGGCCGAGGCCTACGGCCCCATCATTCAGGGGCTGGCCAAGCCGGTCAACGATCTCTCCCGAGGCTGCTCGGTGGAGGACATCGTGGCGGTAGCGGCCATCACCGCTGTGCAGGCCCAGGGCTGATAAATCATCCTGCCGCCGCCCTCCGGCCTTCAGATACGAGAAAAGCCGGGCTTTGAGCCCGGCTTTTCTCGTATCTGGTCCAGAATCTCCGGACGGGTCAACCGACCTTGTACTCGGGATGGATGAAGCTGTAGTCGAACTCCATATGGGCCTTGTAGGTGCCATTGAGAATTCCCATCACGTCCTCGATCAGCACCAGCTCTTCATTGGTGGGGATGACGAAGATCCGCACCCGCGAATCGGGGGTGCTGATATCGCTTTCCACGCCGCGCTTGACGGCAGCCATGTTCTTCTCTTTGTCGAGATGGATACCCAGCGCCTCCAATCCCACAACCGCCATCTCGCGGATCTTCCATCCCAGTTCCCCGACCCCGGCGGTGAAAACCAGGGCATCGACCCTCCCCAGGACCGAGCTGTAGGCACCGATGTATTTTCTGATGCGGTAAGCCTCCAGTTCCAGGGCCAGCTGGCAGCGTTCGTCGCCGCGCTCGGCATAGACCAAGACATCCCTCCGGTCGGAAAAGCGCCCGGTGACGCCGAGAACCCCCGATTTTTTGTTGAGGATGGCGTCCATCTCCTTGAAGGTATACCCCTCCTGCTCCATCATGAAGCCGGGGATGGCGGGATCGATGTCTCCGCAGCGGGTTCCCATCACCGCCCCCTCCAACGGCGTCATGCCCATGGAGGTATCCACCGAGACCCCGTTGCGGACCGCGCAGAACGAGGAACCGTTGCCGATGTGGAGGGTGATCAGATTGGCTTTCTCGGGCACCTTGCCAAGAAGCACCGCGGCCCGTTTGGAGACATAGAGATGGCTGCTGCCATGCATCCCGTAGCGGCGCACCCCGTATTTTTCATACCATTCGTATGGAAGGGCGTAAACGAAAGCCCGATTCGGCATGGTCTGGTGGAAGGCGGTGTCGAAAACCGCCACCTGCGGGACGTTGGGAAGCAGTGTCTGACACGCCTCGATCCCGGACACATGGTGCGGGTTGTGAAGCGGTGCCAGATGCTGCACGGCGCGGATGCCGTCCAGAACCTCGGGGGTGATCAGCATCGATTGGGTGAAATGCTCGCCGCCGTGAACCACCCGGTGCCCAACGGCGTCGACGGGGATCGTCCCCTTTTCCCGGTTATGAAAAGATTCCTGCGCCAGAGTATCCAGAACCAGCCCGATGGCGGCGCGATGGTCCCGACATTCATGGGACTCACGGTACGGCGCCCGGCCAGGCACCTCGTGAACGATGAAGGAGTCGGAAACCGCCACCCTTTCGACCCCGCCCCGCGCCAACAACTGTTTTTTCTTCCAATCGAACAACTGGTACTTGACCGAGGAACTGCCACAGTTCAATGCAAGGATATCCATTGGAATAGAGTCTCCACCGTCCGTGATTGTCCCCTCTTCCACCCCCCGTGGAAAATCCCGTCATCGACCGGCGGGCGGGAAACCGCTCCCGAAAAGATCCAAAAGATAAGCCGGGAAGCAAGAACGCTATTATAACGGCCAAATTCAAAAAAATGAATCCATAAATGCAAGGATTGAAAATGAACCTGAAAAAAACCCTGCCACATCACGAAAACCACTGATTTTATTAATTTTTTTCATTCCAATAAAAAGGGCGGAGCAGCATAAAACAGCATCTCACTTCTTAATCTGCTCCCAAAAAGGGAAAAATCGCCGCGGGCCATAAAAAGTGGACAAGAAAAAAAAAGTAGTGTAGCATTACGGCGATTTTTCTGGGGATCCGTTAATCCAATTCCAAGAAGGAGGTGATTTCATGGCTTATTCCATTAATGACAAATGCATCAATTGCGGAGCATGCGAACCGGTATGTCCCGTGGAAGCCATCAGCGAAAAAGGTAACGTTCGGGTTATCGACGCCGGAACCTGCATCGACTGTGGCGCCTGCGTGGAATCCTGTCCCGTCGAAGCCATTCAGCCGGGCTAAACAAAGGAAAAAGGGCGACCGCTCCGGTCGCCCTTTCCTTTTTTCCCTTTCTGATTCTTCGCTGCTCTCCCAAACAGACAATTTTCCCAATCCCCCAAGCTAGCGGCCGGCGTTCGCCGGCCTGGAATCGTGGACATCCACAGAGAATTCCGCCAGTTTGTCCGGCACATTCTGAAAAACGACCATGAAAGGGATCGTTTTCCCGGGGGCCGTGGTCAAATTGGAGAACTCGGCTCCAAACTGGTTTTTCATCGCCTCTTCGATCTTCCTGAAGGGGAGATTCCGGAGCGCCTCGTCGTCCAGCACATTGCCGCAAAAAGCGGTTTTCTGGGCGATCGCCTTGCCGGTGGCGTCATAGAGCGCCGCCTTGACCGAAATGGCGGTCCGCGGTTCCGGATATTCGTTGACGGCCAAACCGCGGATCACAAAAAGCCGACCCGCGCCCCGGTTCACGATGAAAAACCCATCGAAATTCGTCAGATGGATCCTGCCGGCTGGTTTAGGGGCGGCGGGGGCGACCCCGCGCACCCGCTCCAGAAGCCGGGTAATGTCGATGGGTTCGCCATTCCAGTAGAGATAACCGACCAGGCCGCCGCCGAAGGCCGCCACCGCCAGAAACAGGATCAGCACCAATTTGGTGAACAGAGAGAGGCCACTCCGTTGCGGTCCCCGCCTCCGGATCAAATCGATGGGTTCCCCCGCCTTGGGCGGGGTTCTCAAGGCAGGGGGCAGGGAAAACTCTTCCGGCGAACTCTCCTTCCCCTTTCCGGCTGCAGCGGATGCCTCTTCCTGGCGGGGCGATTCCTCCGTTTCCCCCCACCGGTCCGTTTCCGGCAGATCTGCGCCGGCGGCGGAAAAGGCCTGGCCGGCTTCCTCCCCGGCGGCGCCGAAATCGCCTAACGATGGGAACGACGGCCCTCCGGTGACCGGCCCTGCCTGGTCCTGGGGAAAATCGCCATCGCCGACCTCGGTTTTCAGGGCATTCCCGCCGCTATCCGCGAATTTTTCCCAGCGGGGCAGTTCCGGGGTTGAGACCGGTTCCGGGACCGGTGAAAAGGGGCGGGAAACCTTAAAAACGAACTGGCAACGAGCGCAACGCACCCGGATACCGCCTGGCTTGAGCATGTCCTCGGCCAAACGGTAGCGGGTTCCGCACGAATCGCACTGGATGATCATCCGGCATTCTCCCTGGCGGCGGGAAATCTCACCTCACCGCGTATATCTCCGGTAAATTCCGGTACTTTTCATCATGATCCAGACCGTAGCCGACCAAAAAACGGTCCGCCACCACAATGCCGACATAGTTGGGATCGAAGGGAATGGCGCGCCGTTCCTTTTTATCCAGAAAAACGCAGGTTTTCAGACTGCGGGGGCCCCGGCTCAACAATCTCTGGTAGAGGAACTCCAGGGAGTAGCCGCTGTCGACGATATCCTCCACGATCAGGACATCCTTGCCCTGGATGGAGAGATTGATGTCCTTGCGCATTTCCACGATTCCCGAGGAAGAGGCACTGGAACCATAACTGGCGAGCTGAACCAAATCGATCTTGACCGGCGGAGTCAAATGCCGGACCAGATCGGAAAGAAAAATAAAAGCCCCTTTCAAGACCCCGACCACGATGATTTCCCGCTCCCGATAGTCGTGGTTGATCTCCTTGCCCAGGCGGCCCACTTGGGAAGCGATGAACTCCCGGTTGTAAACCAGTTCAAGATCTTGATACTTCATGTCGTTTTTCCGATCTGAAGAAAATGGGGACGGCCTCGGCCACGATGGCAGGATTCTGCTCCCTCAGGAAAAAGGCATCGGGTTCGGACTGGTATTTCCTTCCTTACTGAAACGATATCTTAATGGGATAAAAACCCGCTGTCAAACCATGTTGCACTCCCCAGCCCCCTGGCGATTCCCATTGGCGATCCCGAAACGGCTGTGATAGCATTCTCATGTCCCAAGGTTGCCCCTTTAGGGGAAAGCTTTTTTTGCGCCTCCTGGTCGGGAACCGATGACCGATCAGACCTGGACTTTTTTTCCTTGAGAGGTTCGCCCCCATGAAATTTTTCTTTTTTCGTTTCCCCACCGCCCTATTTGCCCTCTTCGCCCTGGCGGTCCCCCCCTGCGGCGCCGCCACCCCCACCAGCCCCGCCCCGAAACTGGTGCTGGAACAGCCATCTTTCGACTTCGGCCAGATCTACAGCGGGGAAAAGGTGATTCACGTTTTCAAATTCCGCAACGCCGGCGAGGCGCCCCTGATCCTCGAAAAAGTGCGGCAATCCTGCGGCTGCACCGCCGCCATCCTTTCTTCCGCGGCCCTGGAACCCGGAGCCACCGGCGAGATCCAGAGCATCTTCAACAGCAGCGGCTTTTCGGGGCAAGTGGTCAAAACCCTCTCTCTTTACAGCAACGATCCCACCTACCCGGTGGCCCAACTCTATCTGCGCGGCGAGGTGCAGCCGGAAGTCATCCTCCGACCAAACCGGATCAACCTGAGCCAGATCCTTCCGGAACAGGCCACCGCGACAAAAGTCAGTTTGATCAATCAGGGGAAAAACGAACTGTCCCTCGGAGCAGTCCAGACCACCTCCCCGGAGGTGAAAGCGGTGCTTTCCGGTCCGCACCTGGCGCCGGGACAAAGCGTCGCGATCTCCCTCACCGTCACCCCACAAACCGGCAAACGGCGCCTCGGAGGGTTCATCCTCATCCCGCTGACCGGGGGCCACACCAGCGAACTCCGCATCCCTTTCCACGCCACCATCGCTGCCCCACCCCGGCCACAACCTGTCCTGCCGCCAGCCACCCCTTCCGAACCGGAGCCCCAACTTCCTTCGGAACCGCAACCGCCGCCCGAGCCGGCGCCAACCCCGCCCCAGCCCTGAACCGGTTCCCGGAAGCGGCCGCCGAGGCGGGATTTGATGTTGCGTTGCCCGGGGAGTTACGGTATAAACAGACATCAGAGCGCGATTAGCTCAGTTGGATAGAGCGTTAGCCTCCGGAGCTAAAGGCCGTGCGTTCGAGTCGCACATCGCGCACCAATAAAATCAATGGGTTACGGAAATATCCGTAACCCATTTTTGCGTCTGTGACGTTTTTGTGACGATTCTGTGACGGTCATTTTCCGGATTTGACCTATGGATGGGGGAAAACCCTGTTTTTCGCCGGTCCAACGGTCACAGCCCAAATGACCTTTGGACAAGTCCATGAAAATTTGGATATCAAAACAAGGGGTTATCAAATAAATATCCGTGCCAGGAAAAATTTTTCGCAGCTCCCCGGCTTAAAGGCGAAAAATGACCTTTGGTCTGGAAAAATTCTCCACCCCAACCCTTTTGAGCATGGGCTGAAACACTCCCTGCATTCTTGGTCCTCCAAAACCTTTCCGCGGGTTCCCCTCCCCTTCACTCGTCGCGAACATATTCCACCAGTTCTTCCACCGGACAATCGAAAAAAGCACACAGCCTGCCGATATTGTCCGTCGTGGTGTTGTATCGCTTCTGGTTCAAGATCCGGGATATGGTCGGCCTGGCAACCCCGGATTTTTCCGCAAGCTCGGCAATCGTCAAGTGCCGCCCTTCCCTGAATTCCCAATCGGAAATCTTTCTTTTCAAGTGAAACCGTATCATACCCCTCTTCCTCCCGTTATCACTCTATCTCACAACAGGCTCACTTTCACGCCCAAATAAATCACCGGTGTCGTATCTAGCTCAAAAAAGAAATAAAAACAACACAAAACCTCTTGACGGGCCTAAATGAATCATTTATGATTCATTTAAATCGTTTTCGAGCCTTTCAGCTCAAACCCTTAACCCAAGAAAGGAGAGATCATGGAACAGCAAACTTACCTGACAACGGAAGAATTGGCGGTCCGGCTGCGTTACGACCCGCGGTACATCCGCAGTGCTCTCAAGGATGCGGTCTTCATCGAGGGGATCCACTACATCCGGTTTTTTGGGCGCCGGCGGGTGTTTTACATCTGGGAGGCCATCGAACGGGATATGGTCCAACCCTCCCTGGCCAAAAAGCCCGCCATCCCGATGGCCAAGGGGGGCATCTGCTATGGGTAAGATCCGAGTCCGAAAAGAAACAGGGAAGCTGCAATTCGATTTTTTCTACCAAGGCGTCCGCTGCCGGGAGCAGACCCTCCTGGAGGACACCCCAGCCAACCGGAAGCGGCTGGAGGCCTTCATGGCGCAGATCGACAAGGAGATCAAGCAGGAGACCTTCGACTACCAGAAGTACTTCCCCAACAGCACCAACCTGGCCCGGCTGGGGGAGGCCGAGGGGGCAATCCCTTCTCCCCGGAAAACGGCGCGGGGCTCCGATTGCCCGCTGCTCAAGGATTTTGCCGAGGAGTGGTTTCTGGAAAACGAGGTCGCCTGGAAAATTTCCTACCAGTTGACCATCCGATGCACCCTCGACAAATATCTGATCCCCACCTTCGGAGACAAGGTGATCAGCCACATCACCAAGGGAGAGATCCTGAAGTTCCGTTCATCGCTCGCCAAAGTCCTGAACCGGAACCGATCCGGGCTGTCACCCACGAGGATCAATCATATCATGACCAACCTGCGCATGATTCTTAATGATGCGGCTGACCGGTTTCAGTTTAGCACCCCTTTCGTGGGGATAAAACAGCTGAAAGTCCCGGCGACCGATGTCGATCCGTTCAGCATCGCCGAGATCAATCTGTTCCTTTCCAAGGTCCGGGCCGATTTCCGGAACTACTACACGGTGCGGTTCTTCACCGGGCTGCGGACCGGGGAGATCGACGGCCTGCAGTGGAAATATGTCGATTTGGAGAAACGGCTGTTTTTGATCAGGGAGACGCTGGTCGGAGGACGGATCGAGACGCCGAAGACGCCGGGTTCGATCCGGGAGGTGCAGATGTCCGGGCCGGTGCTGGAGGCGATGAAGCGGCAGTGGGAGGTGACGGGGAAGCTGGGGAAATTCGTCTTCGGCAACCGGAACGGGGAGGCTCTGGATCAGTGCAATGTCACGAGCCGGATCTGGTATCCGACCCTGAGGTTTCTGGGGATCAAACTGAGGCGCCCGTATCAGACCCGCCATACCACGGCGACGTTGTGGCTGGCTTCGGGGGAGAATCCGGAATGGATCGCCCGGCAGATGGGGCATACCTCGACGGAGATGCTCTTTACCGTCTACTCCCGGTTCGTGCCGAACCTGACCCGCAAGGATGGGTCGGCCTTTGAAAACCTGTTGTGCTCACGACTGAATGGAGGGGGCCATGAGGAATGAGACGAGTCTTGCGAAAGTCAACCAGGCCGGCCCCTTCGAGGGCTGCTACCGGCTGCGCCGTCCCCTGGTCTGCCACACCCGGGGCGGGAGGCCTTTTGTCAAGATGGTTCTGGAGGATCTGAGCGGGTCGATTCCGGCCTACATCTGGGGGCTCAGGGATGAAGCGGAGCTGCCGCCGGATCTCTCCTGCGTGGAGGTCGGCGGGCTGATCCGGATGCGGCGGGACGGCGCCGTGGTGGACTTGGAACAGGTGCTGCCAATTCCAAAGCCGGACGAGGAGGTAATCCGTCTGATGCCGCGGAGTCTGTGTCCCCTCCCCTGGCAGATGCCGTTCCTTGAAAAGCTCATCGAGGGGCTCCAATTATCCTGGCTGCGGCGCTTTGTGATGGAGGTGCTGTCGGAGGACGCCCTGGCCTTTCCGTTCATCGGTTGTCCGGCCAGTCTGCGCCACCACCACAATTATCCGGGTGGGCTGTTGCAGCACAGCCTGGAATGCGCCCGGATCATGGAGCGTTATGTGGAGTTCCCGCCGGGAGAAAGGGAGATCGGAATGGTGGGGGCGCTGTTCCACGACATCGGCAAGATCCGGACGATGACGCCGGGGATGAAGAAGACCTCGCTGGGGGCGGCCCTGGATCACGACAAGCTGACTCTGGAGGTGCTGGCCCCCTATCTGGCGAGGGTGGATGCCGTCAGCCCGGAAGGAGCGGCGGAGTTGCGCTATGTGATGACCTGGCGGCCGGGGCGGCAGGATCCGGGGATTCCCAAGACCCCGTTGGCCAATGCGGTGCTGGCGGCGGATCGGGTGAGTGCGGGGGTGGGTGGGGGATAAAAAAGAAGAGAGTGCAAGTCTCTCAACGGGCTTTATGAAAAATCAATGGGTTACGGCATCAGCCGTAGCCCATTTTTGCGTCTGGACCCATCCAAAAACTGGAATTGACCCGGCCTTAACCCAGAAGCAGCGGCAGAAACAAGAAAAATCCGCCCGTGGATGAAGTACCGAAATCTTGATGTTGATGGGGGCCGAGCTTAAAAAGCCTACCGAAAAAAAGGAAACCCAGTTCAGACCATCAAGGTAGCCAGGAATTACCGAATGATTTCAAACATTTTTTACAACTTTCAATTATGCAGGCCTGACCCCCTTGGCCTCGCTCCAACTGCTGACGACGGATGGGTTCCAGCGTGCGCTCCATCTGCTCTATCACACTCAGATAGGGCGGCTTGGCCAGCCGGTTGATAGCATCCATGTCCTGATGGAGCTTGGCGAGAGCAGATTTTGCAGTTTTTAAATTGTCGGGCATAGGATCACGACTCGTTGATTGCGTTTCCCGCTACAGGAGTTCATTCATCCTCTCCTGAAAATAGGTTGGGTATTTCTCCATCACCGCCCTGGCTCCGTCCCGGTCTCGTTTCAGCGCCTTCACGAGATCCTTCTTCTGGGTCGCAGCCAGTTTCAAGGATGCGGCGAGGTCCTGAGCGATAACGCGGTCCGAAAAGCCAAGTTCATAAAGGGCAATGGTGGTGTCGGTGGGTAAACCATATTTCAGGCGCTTTTGGAAAAGCTGGAGACGATTGATCGGATCACCTGTCCCTTCGCGGTCCAGCATTTCTACAAATTCACACAATGCACTCACAAGAAGAGCTCCATCATAGGCAAGCCCGCCCTCGCAAATATCAATGATATTTTCGATTTTGACTTTCCTCGGCCTTCTTCCTTCCCTAATCCGTGAGAATACAATCGTGAAATTTTCACGCGAATGCACTTAAATAGCTGATTTGGTTTGTCTTTTGTGCTATTATAC
>JAFGOW010000204.1 GCA_016926265.1 Deltaproteobacteria bacterium
CCTGTAAGGGGTTTTTGGATCTCCCAAGTTTACCAAGATTGGCTTGGTAAGCTCAGGAGGTGCCTTTTAGAGGATTATCAGGCTTTGGCAATTGAAAGTTTGAGAAACTCGCCGGGGTCAGGCTTTGGCAATTGAAAGTTTGAGGGTTGCTCTGACCCCCATGGTGGCTCTTTTTCCACGTCCTCGGTTATCGGATTTCGCGGAGGAAGGGCGGCATCGGCGCGGGGCCGGCCCCATGGCCGAGACCGACCCGCGCCCGGTTTTCAAATGGCCTCGATGGTTGAAGGCGGTTTGCAGGCGATGTTATAGGTCACGCTGACGACACCGGGCACCTGATCAACGATCTCCCCGGCAATCTTTTCCAGGATATCAAAGGAAAGCCTGGTCGGGGTGGCGGTTCGTGCGTCCACGCTGTCCCAGCAGCGGACCTCGATCTGCTGGCCGAAATCGCGGCGACCGTTCCGCATGCCGGTTACCCGATCTTCATGGAGGATGGCCATATATTGGAAAGCCTTGGCACCCTTGAGAATTTTTTCCAGGATGACGGTGGCCTTGCGGACGGTCTCGATGCGTTCCGGCGTCACCGGGCCTATGACCCGCGCGGCCAATGCGGGGCCGGGAAAGGGAATGCGGTCGAAAAGCTCGGACGGAAGGCCGAGGGCCTTGCCCAGCTTCCGCACGCCGTCCTTGCGAAGCTGAATGAGGGGTTCCAGGATACGGTAGCCGAAGGCGTTCTCGGGATTGATGCCCAACTGCTCAAAGACATTATGTTGCCGTTTGATGCCCGCGACGGTTTCGTCGATGTCGGTCAGAATGGTCCCTTGCAAGAGGTATTTGGCCCCGCTCTCCTTCACGGCGCGTCCGAAGACATCTTTGTAAAACGTCTGGGTAATGGCCTCGCGCTTCTGTTCCGGGTCGGCAACCCCCTTGAGCGCCGCGAAGAACTCCCGGCGCGCATCGATGATCTCGACCTTGACCCCGAGATCCTTGAAAAATCCCACCACCTGCTCAGGCTCCCCTGCCCTCATTATCCCGTTGTCGATAAAAAGGGTTCTGAGGCGCTCCCCCAGGGCCCGGTGGCCCAACATGGTGACCACCGACGAATCCACCCCCCCGGACAGGGCGTTGATGGCCAGGCCCGTTCCCACCGCGGTCTGAATATCCCGTACCTTTTCATGGATAAAACCTTCCGTGTCAAGCTCCTGTGCGGTAATCTCCTGCTGCATGACCCTCCTCCAAAGGATTGAATGGTTCTGGTTGCCGAGGCGCGCTGCTGTAGCATTCCTCCACCTCAAAAGGCCCGCCGGCCGCCGACGGGGCCTCCGGACATCAAAATAGCGGAAATATCCCCCTACGTCATGGGAAAAGGCATCCCCCCGGGAGAAACCGCCAAAAAGGCGGTTGCGCCAAGGAGCCTGTGGATCCGAAAGGGGCCCTTTCCCGCGCCCGAGGAAGCTCCGCCGAGGAAGCTCCACTTATCGCGGCAGCGCACCCACCGCCGCCGGCGCCTCCAAGGTGTAGTTCCCGGCCCCGAAGGCGGCCCCTTTGCCGATGTTGAGCAACGAGCCGAGGGCGATAATCCAGAGCAGTTCCCTGAGCCCCGCCCCTTCGACCTCCAGGTCTCCGACCACGCCGCCGACGGCGCCCGGCCCCTGGCCACCGACGTTCTTCCAATCCTGCCAGGAAAGGGAGTGCCGGACCGGGGTCAATTCGGCGGCCAGTTCGACCAGATGCCGGCCGTCCACTTCCTGGCCGAAGTCGCAGTAATGCTTCAGGATCGAGGTCACGCGCCGCAGCATGAAGGGGAAAATCTCGGCGAAGCCGGGCTGAAACAGCGGCTTGTTCTGGGAGATCAGCCGCGCCGGGGTATGGAAGCGCAGGGTCAGCCGCGGGCCGGAAAGGGAGAGATTCTCCAGCCACCACTCCACCGGGATGATGGGCGGCGCCATCGCCTCGAAATCCTCCTTCTCGCGCCAGATGACGGTGGAGCTGCCGGTGGCGTCTTCGGCGTCGATCCCCGTCAGATCGAAGCGCGCCACGCCCTTTTCCAGGCCTTGGCGGCCCAGTTCCCGCAGGATGCCGGCAAAAAGGGGGAGTTGCTGGATACCCCGCCCCCAGAAGCAGAAGGCCAGGGCCATAGGCTCCTCCGGACCCAGCTCGCGGCTGACCAGGCCGGGGGGGATGAAGGCAAACGGGGGCGCCGGCTTTTTCCTCACCTGGGAAGACCAGGGATCGAAGGGGATGGCGGGATCGATCAGTTCGAGCCGGCCCTGATC
Source organism: Deltaproteobacteria bacterium (assembly GCA_016926265.1). Taxonomy (GTDB): domain Bacteria; phylum Desulfobacterota; class Desulfuromonadia; order Desulfuromonadales; family JAAYDE01; genus JAAYDE01. The sequence goes on from JAFGOW010000204.1 coordinate 2,277, forward strand.
GGTTTCGGCGTCGAGACGCCGGGCCGCTTTTTTGAGGCCGTTTCTCATTCCGAGCAGCATCTGGGGGGTGAGCAGGGTCTTTTCTCTCATCCGCAGGGTGAAATGGACCAGGGAAAATTCCGTGTTTCCCAACGGAGGATGAGCTTTGGGCATGTCCGCCTCCAAAAAAAGAAACGGGAGCGGCCCTGACGCACCGCTCCCGCAGCCTGTTCATTTTTTACCCCATCGCCGTCACTCTTTCAAGGATTTGAGATACTCCCG
>JAFGOW010000205.1 GCA_016926265.1 Deltaproteobacteria bacterium
CCTGTAAGGGGTTTTTGGATCTCCCAAGTTTACCAAGATTGGCTTGGTAAGCTCAGGAGGTGCCTTTTAGAGGATTATCAGGCTTTGATAATTGAAAGGTTGAGGATTTTAAAAACTTTCAATTATTCAGGCCTGACCCCACTGCCCGACTTGACCCCACTGCCCGACTGCCAATCCAAAAATGAGTATGGTATCCCGAATTTCCGCAGTCAGTGCTTCCCCCATAACCGGAAGATCGACTTTCCCCTGGGAAAAGGGGGCGAAAAACAAAGCCGCCCCCTTTTCCGTCCCGGCTATAAGACGTTGACAATAAACAAGCCGTTGTTGTTGTATTCGATGGATTCCTCCACCTGGTTGTCCATGTCCACGTCGATCGTAACCCTTTTTTGTCCGGAGGTCGTCCAGGTGCGGTCGATTTCCACCATGAAAACTTTGCTTCCCGGCTCGTCGAACGTTTTGATTTTATTGGCCGGCACCGGGTAATCGGGGAAGCCCGTGCTCTTGACCACCACCCTGCCTATGGAATTCACTTCCTTTGCATACCTAGTATAGTTTTTGGTATGAAATTGAATCCTGACCGGGATGCCCACCCCGACGCTGATTTGGTCATACTGCAAATGCTGATATCCGTGGGGGTCCTTGCTGTTCCAGCCGACGTTGAATAACACCTTCAAATCCGTGCGGTATTCGACCTTCATGGTCTGTTTCAATTCGAGCACATTGTTGTCTTCATTGCTTTCGTCGTTGCGGTCTGCCGTGTCCACCGTCGCGCGCAGGGTATACTCCCCCCCCACCGGAGCTCCGTTATCATGGTTCGTCAGCCGGCCTTCTTGCGACAGAATCGTGGTGGAAGCCCCCGGCCCCAAAGCCGGTATGGTCAGGCTGAGCGCCCCCCCGCCAGCCGTGACACCCCTTGCCTCATCCCTGAGGAAATACACCATTTTAGCCAAGGTCCTGACCGAATTGGCGTTGCCCCGGTTTTCGAAGGTCACGTTGAAACGGACGGGATCACCCCCTTTCAATTGCGTGGGCGTGTAGGTTATACCTGTGACTACGAGGTCCGGCTTGGGTTTCTGGGTCATGTTGACGCCGTATGGCATTCCTCCGGCCTGGGCGGTCGGTTGGGCCGGTGGGGCAGCGGTCACTGAGGGGGGGGCTTTTTCCGCTATTTGCGTATTTCCCGGGCTGGCACTGATAATTTTGTGTATCTGCGGAACAATGGAAAAGGTCAGTTGACGGCCGTTGTTTCTTTCATTGGCTTCCCTGACGGCATTGCCATGGTCCACGAAGATATCCAACCGAAACGTTCCGGATGGCCACTTTTGAGATGACAGGGGCGGCCAGGCCAGGCCTGCCGATTCCCCCGGGCCGAGTGGCGAAAAAGAAGGTGTACCGTTCAACTCGGACGGACAGCTGTTGCTGCTAAGAGCGGTGCATTCGATCTTGATTCTGCTTGCACCGGCTGCGGCCCTACCTTTGTTCATGATGCCGATATTCAGTATGGAGGAGGTGCCGACCGTGTCGCCATCCCTGGGCGTTGACGACCAGTTCGCCTGGGTTATGGTCAGATCCGGGAGGAGGGGTGCCGGAAGTGTACCATTTGTGATGGCCGGATTTTCCTTGAGCCGAGGATTTTCCGCCGCATCCGAAGATATGGTGCCTGCCAGCAGAAACCCAACCGCCAGCCCGGTGAATAACATGCATCGCATCATTTTCATGGCTTTTCCTTTATCAACGTTAATTTAAAAGAAGCCCTCGAATTGGAATCCCCTGGCGCCGATACAAACTTGTAACCCTATTCTTTCCAGCATGTTTAGGGGGACGTCGCAGGGTAAGGCTTTGATAATTGAAAGGTTGAGGGTTTAAAACCTTTCAACCATTCCTATCGCCCCGGCGGGCCATCGCCTCCCCGTCTTCGTTTTACGCCTCCCGTAGCGCCGAAACTATTCGAATCGCGCCTCGGCCTCCGGCGACGGCGGACCGGCGACGCCGTTGGCGGCCCGGTACAGGAGCCGGTAGCGCGCCTTGGGCTGTTGCGGCGGGTTGAGATCGGCGGCTTCCGAGGCATTGCGAATCCCCCCGGTCAGGGGCCGCCACCCCTCCCCTTCCTCATAGCGCTGGACGATCACCTCCAGCCCCTCGGGCGGCATGTCGAAAGCGATTCGCACGTGGCGCAGCGGCTCGGCCGCCACCTTGAGCGCGGGCTTGGAGGGGGCCGGAATCGCCGGGTTGAGCACCGTCACCTCGCGCGCCCAGCTCGGATCGCTGCGGTTGCCGCTCTGATCCACCGCCACCAGCCGGTACCAGTACCTGGCGCCGACCGTGACGAAGCGGTCCTCGAAACGCTCCGCCTTGGCCGGAAGCGGATCGCCGATGACCAGCCCCGGATCCTCTTCGGAGACAGAGCGCACCACCAGGAAGGAATCGACATCCGCGACCGGCGGCGCGGCCCGGAAGGTGACCACGACCCGGCCGTCGCGGCCGTCGATGTCGGTGATGCGGGGGGAATTGGGGGAGACGGTATCGAGCAGGATCGCCTTCACCTCGCGGCTCGGCTTGCTCTCCTGGTTGTCGAAGGCCACGGCCACCACCCGGTAGCGGAACTCCCCTTGGGTGTGCAGTCCAATATGATCGTCGTAGGTCGCCTCCGGCACCACGGCGGGGGTGAGGATGGTCCAGCGGGAGGCGTCCCTGGCGAGCCGCTCCACCCGGTAGCCGGCGACCGGGAACGGTGCCGCCTTCCAGGTGAGGCGGACCCGGGTGCGCCCGACCTCGGCCTGCAAGTCGTCGGGCCGGGGCGGAGCCACGCTGTTGCGGGGGGTGGCGGCGGCCATCAGGGAGGGCGGCCCGAGGTTGCCCCGGGGGTCCATGGAGCGGATCCGGTAGAAATAGCTGGTGCCGCCGATGAGTCCCTTATCCGTCCAGGAGGTCCGGTCAGGGTCGAGGCCGTCGGGGGTCAGGGGGAGATAGGGCCCCTGACGCAGCAGTGCCCGTTCCAGCACGTAACCGCTGGTGAAGGGGCTCACCGCCGCCTGCCAGGAGAGCTCGACCCGGTTGTCGCCGGCCGCGGCGGCCAGCCCGGCCGGGGGGGCCAGGGCGCTCAGATCCGGGATGAAGAGGGTCGCGCTGCGGGGCGGACCGCGACGTCCGAACAGATCGAGGCTGAAGACCCGGTAACTGGCCTCGGCCTCCTTGGGCGGGGCCGCATCGGTGAAACGCACCGGAGGGGATTTGGCTGCCACCGTGGTGATCAGCAGCGGCCGCTCGGTCAGGGTCACCTTCCCCCCCTGGGCGTCCTGTCGCTCCACGACAAAGGCGAACACCGGCAGCGCCGGATTCGGCTTCGGATTCCCCCAGCTCAGCTCCACCCCGGCCGGCTTGACCACGGCCCTGAGGGAGGGCGCCGCTTCGGGGAGCGGAGTCGATTTTCCGGGATCGACCTCGGCGCTGGTCATCTCCGAGAGCTTGGCCCCCTTGGCGCTCAGGGCCACCAGCCGGTAGCGGCGCTTGCCCTTCTTCGAAGCGGCATCCTGGTAGCGCACCCCGAGGGCGAGGCCGAAATCGGGATTGGCCGCCGCGGACAGCCCCATGACGGTGACGGCCAGCTGACGCTTCTCCCTGGGAATCGCCCCCTTTTTCAGATCGCTGGCGAAGGCAGTGATGGATGCCGCCTCGGCTCCGGAGAGGCGGGCCAGAGCCTCTTGGTCGTACCCGGGGCCGAGCCGCTGCGCCACCACCTGGGCCTTGCCCGAGACGATCCTTTCCAGGCGCCAGCCACCCGCGGGCCAGGCGAGATCCTTGGGAATCCAGAACAGGGAGACCGTCCCGGCGCCGTCCGAGGCCGCCCAGACCGCCCCCTTGGGCTGGGGCGCCGCCGACGCGATACCCGTTGCCAGCAGCAGCACCGGAACCAGAACCATCAGCCACCAGCTCGTTCTTTTCACGATCTCCTCCTACAGACTGAAGGTGGCGCAGACATCGGGATTCCAGAGTGGAATCGGGATCTCGACGCAGCCGTGGGCCGAAGCCGAAACCGGCAGGGCGCTGGCGTCGACCCGGACCGAGATGCCGGTGCCGACGCAGACGTCGTAGGCGCAGACCTCGGCCCGCACCCCCCCTTGGCCGTAACCGGAGATGTGGGGCTGCGACGTGATGGTCAGGCCCGTGGCAAGGGTTCCCTCGATATGGCCGATGGAGGCCCCGAGGTAGTAGTACACCCCGCCGCCGAGCCGCAGGCTGGTGTCATCCAGCATCATGTAGCCGTCGACATCGGTGATCAGCATGTGCATCCGGACCTTCTCGCCGTCTTTCTGGCCGACATAGATGTGCCACGGCTGGCTGCCGCCGAAATGGAGGGTGCAGGCGTGTTCCGGAATGTCGAAATAGACGGCGTCGCTGAGGAAGCCGAGGCGGCCGCTGAGGGCGCCGTCGAAACCGCCGGCCGCGTACTGGAAATAGCCCTGGAAGTTGCCGTCGCCGGCGTGGGCGGCGTCGAGCAGCCAGGCGCGGAAATCCATGCGCGCCCCGGCGCCGGTCTTGACCGTGAGGTCGCCGTCCATGGTGCAGATGAAACCGTCGCTGGAGCCGACCCGCATCCCGGCCATGAACAGATAGGAGTTGTCCGCCACCGGCGTCACCATGGCGAGGGGGTTGGTGCTCTTGAAGGCATCGATCGGGAAGTTGTGGCCAAGACCGCCGCGGATCTTGTAGAGGTTGAGAAACGGCGGCGCAAAGGGGACGCCGGAGGGCCCCATATCAAGGGTGGCCCGCATCAGCCAATAGTCGTGGCCCCCGAGGTAGCCGAGGCGGAACTCGGCCTGGACCGGCGGCCCGCCGAACATCTGCATGTCGAGGGTGCCGGCGAAGCGGTCGTTGGGGGTCGGGGCGGCGTGGGCCTCGCTGACCCCCAGGGGCCACCAGGGCGCCGGCGCCTCGGCCGCCGCGGTGCTGGAGGAGAGCCCGGCGCCGGTGTATTCGATGCGGACCTTGGCCGCGACCTGCGGCTGCCCGGCCGGGAACGAGACATCCAGATCGAAGGGATTGACCCGCGGCCCGTCGGCCTGGTACATGGTCCCCTGCCGGGCCAGGCCGTAACGGACCGGCACCGCCACCGTCGAGAGGACCTCGGAGATGGAGAACTGGGTGGTGAAGTCGAAGTTGAAAATGCCGCTGCCGCCGCCGGGGAGTTCGATGCGGACCGAGACCAGATCAACCGGGGTCAGCCCCAGGGTCGATTTCCCGCCCAGCGGGATGTCGATGCTGGTGCCGCTCTCCAGAAACGGCCTGCCGTCCATGGAATAGATGATGCCGGGGACCACGACGTTGTCGGCGAAGAGCACGTCCTCAGCCTCGAAGCGGAACGTGGTGCTCTCGCTTTGCGCCCCCCAGCCGGTCTGGGGGAAGTTGCCGAACAGCAGGTTGCGGACCGTCATGGTGAGGCCGCGGTAGTTCTTGACCACCTCCTGCTGGCCGACTTGAGCGAAATCGAAATAGGCCTCCTGGCCCGGGGTGCCGTGGATCAGCCGGACATCCCCCTTGAGATGGGTGTCGAGCCACGGCACCCGGACATCCAGGTTGCGGTAGAGGGCGAGGCTGCTCTTTTCCGTGTCCACGGAAATGGAGGCGAAGCCGATCGTCCCTTCCTTGTACTGCTCGGTGAAGGGGGCGCTGAGCTCCGCCTTCCCCACCAGCTTGGTCCCTTCCACCCCCCAATCGCTGACCCGCCCCATGTTGGCGGCCGGGACCTGGAACTCGAAGAGGTTGGGGATCAGCAGGGCCTCGGCGCCGAAATGGAGTCCGGCCCATTCGGAGCCCGCCCCCCTGGGATTGGCGGCCAGCCCCTCGGCGGCGCTGAGGTCGAGGACGATCTCCTGGGGCTTGATGGAAAAGCCGCTGTTGCCGATCTCCACCTCCATGTTGCCGGCGGCCCGGTAGTACCAGTTCCCGGCCTCGGACAGCGGGGCCGTAACGATCCATTCCGGGGGCTGGGTGGCGCCGGTCAGGTGCAGATCGGGGTCCGCCGGCCGGGCGGCGAGGGTCAGATTCATCGGGGTCTGTTTGGCCCGGGCGCTAAGCTTTTTCAGTTTCAGGCGCATCCCGGCCTCGTTGAGGTCATAGTCGAGGGTGAGGTTGATGCTCCCCGAGGTCACGTTCAGGCCGTCTTCGGCCACGCTCCAGTTGCCGATGTTAAGGGGGAGGATATAGCGCGCCGCGCCGCCATTGGGCCCGGTGTAGAGATGGAGGTCGAGGATGCCGCTGCCCCGGAACTTCCCGGCGCTCTTCGTGACCTCAAGGTTGCGGATCTCGAACCGCTCCCCGGTCGAGGTCGGGAAGAGGAATTTGCAGGGCTGGGCCGGATCGCTGGCCGTGACCCTAAAGTCAAAGGATTCGGATTTGACGTAGTAGGGTTTCTCCTTTTTCACCGCCAGCTCCGGATAGCGCTTGGCCTGGGCGAAGAGGTTGAGGCTGGCCGTGACCGGCCGGCCGGAGATCCCCTCCTTGCCCGGGGCCAGGACGCTCAGCTTGACCCCGCCTCGCTGCAACTGGCCGAGGCTGGGGTTGGCACCGATTGCGGGAGCGGCATGGGCCTCCGGGACCAGCAGCGACAAGAGCTGATGGGCCAGCCCCGAGCCGCCCGCGGCATAAGGGATCGCCGGCGCCGCCTGGAGCAGACCCATGAAGGCCTCGAGGCTCAGCTGATCGACCTGGGGCAGGACCTCGGCCTCGGCCACCAGGGAATAGGCCTTGTTGACCATCGCCTCGGTCATCTCCACCACCGGCGACGTCAGGGGGGCGGTGGCGTAGGATTCGGAGGTGGGGGTGTTCTGGCTCCCCTCGGACAGGACCATCCCCCCTTCGGTGCGGCTCGGCGAGGCGAGCGCCTCCTCGAAGGAGCCGATCACCATGCGGCTGTTCCCCTTAAGCAGGCTCCAGGTGATCCGGGCCCGCCCCTGGCCGTAATAGACCAGGCCGGCGTTCCCCTGGAGCAGGCCGCAGGAGCTGATCGCGGCGTCGAAGAGGCTGTCGAGCAGCCCCGGGGCGAGCCCGGTCCCCGGCGCGGTCTGGGAGATCCGGGCGCCGGCGCCGATTCCGCTCTGGGAGACCTGGGCCTGGATTCCGGTGCCGGAGGAAGCGGCCCCGGAGATGGCGCCGGTTTTCGGAATCGCCTGCTTGCCTTGCGTCAGCAGGTTCTTGGGGATGGCCCTTTTGCCGTTCGGTATCGTCCTGGCGCCGGCGCCCGGGGAGGGCAGCTGGGTGGTCGCCGAGCCGGCGCCGTTGTAGCCGGTGATGGCCAGCGACTCGAGATGGAGCGGGCCGTGGGCCACGAGGTCCTCGCGGACCGCGATCTTCTTGGTTTCGCAATAGATGAGGTGGGCGCGCCGGGTCATGGAGAAGAGCGCGCTCTCCTGAAACTGGTAGGGGGCCCCGGTGGCCTTCGAAACCGAAGGACGGGCTCCGGAGACCTTCTCGATCCCCTTGAGGACCTGGTAATAGGGATCGTAGCCGGTGGCGGCGGCAACCGGCATCGCCGCCGCCGAAGCCTGGGTGTTGGCGGCGACGGCGTCGTAGACCGAGGCCAGGGCGTCGGGCGGACCCTGCTGAATATCCCCCTCGGGAAGCATGAAGATCCGCACCGTGAAGTTGCCGCTCCGCTCGTAGCGGTGGTGGTAGGGCTGGCGCAGCGGCAGAAGTTCCGGGCCGAAGGGCTGGCTCAGGTCGAGCTGGAGCGGGATCGTGCCGCTACCGTCCCCCCAGTCGAGAAACAGGTTGGGGATCGAGAAGGTATAGACCCCGGGCTTCGGCACCTGGACGCTGATGTGGGTGGCGTAGGGGACGTCGCTGATGTTGAGCTTGCCGCTGAGTTCCCACTGGTCGTTGGGATAGTTGGCGGCGCGGTTCCCTTTGTCGATGTTGGACACGGTGACGGCCGAGGCCGTGGCGACGCTGCCGGCGCAGCCGAGGCCGCTCGGCTTCTTGGGGGTGCGCAGCGACCAGCGCTCCGAGATCTCCACCTGGACATCCTTGGTGACGACGACCTTCCGGGTCTGGCTCAGACCGGTGGAACCGCTCCCCGAAACCGGAACCGTCTTCACCGTGGTGTAGGTCTTGAAGCCGGCCACCTCCCACCAGAGGATCAGGCCGGCGAGGCCGTTGGCCACCGTGTGCTCCCCGATATGGCGCTTCTCGGTCAGGAGATCGAGCAGGTACGGGGTGTCCATCTTCAGGGAGCTGGGGAGCTGATTGATCTCCTGGCCGTTGAAATCGATCCGGATCGGGTTGATCCGCTTCTTCTCGATCACGTAGCCGTTTTCCGTCACCAGCCGGAACTCGTACCAATCCGCCAGGCCGGGATTCTGCTCCCGCCAGTTGAACAGGGTCTGCTCATTGAGGATCTCGGGGTACATCTCATTGGATTTGAGATAGTCCCCGGGGCCGAGGAGCTCGATGCGGCCCTGGATGGCGAGATCGAGTTTGGGCGCGACCAGCTTGGGAACCGGCTTGCGCTGCGACCACCTGGGGGCGGCCACGATCCAGGCCTTGGCGGCAAAGGCGCTCCAGTGACGGGCCGGGTCGTTGCGCAACTTCAGAGGGCGCAGCCCGATAGCCGCCGAGCCCGAGACCTTCACGGTCATGGTCAGCTGGCTGGAGGAGACGAAAGCCAGGTCGCTGATCTCGACCCCGGCGCCGAAATCGGCCGTCACCCCCTCTGCGAAGCCGCTGCCGATGACGTCGATCCGGTAGGATTTGCCCTGGGCCCATTGATTGGGGACCAGCGACGTAACTGTCATCTCGGGCGCCACGGCCCGGGGCAGCCGCGACAACGGAGAGTCCACCTGGGTCAGCGGCGCCGTCAGGGCCGGGAGCGTGCCGATGGGAACAGGCGCCTCGGTCACGGCCACGGTGCCGACGGGATGCGAACCCTGGGCATCGACCAGGGATACCTGGCGGGACCCGGGCTCGGCATCCGCGGCCACGGTCAGAGTGACCCGCAGCCGCGACGACGATTCGATCTGCGGCGGCTGGGCCGCGATCCCGGGACCGAACCGGACCGCGCTGATTTCTCCGAGGCGGGTCCCGGTCAGGGTCAGGGTGACGCTCTGACCCCGATTCAGATGGTTGGGGGTGATGGTCCGAACCGCGGGCGGGAGATAGCCGGCCACGATGGTGACCCGGGCCACGCTGGTCTCGATCCGGTCCCGGGCCTGCACCTGGAGCGGCCGGCTGCCGAGGCTGGCGGCGCCGTCGACAACGACCGCGACCGTGGCCCGGGTGGTGCTGATCACATTGGGAGTGCCGACGCTGATCCCCTCGCCGAGCCGGACCCGCATATCCCGGGCCAGATCCTGCCCGGTAAGGGTCAGGGTGAGGCTCTGCCCCCGGGCCAGGGTCGCGGGGGCCACGGTGCGGATCTCCGGAAAGGCGCTCTGGCCCGAGGAGGCGGGGGCGGGGGTGACGCTTCCGGCGGGGCACACCATGGTCGCCGGGTTCTGGCCGCGGGAGGCCGGTTGCAGCGGCGGAACCGCGAAAGCCGGCCAGGGAAAAACCAGCACCAGCAACAGGGACGGCCACCATCGGAGCCGCTTCATAAATCCCTCCACGTCAAGCAAAAAAGGCCGACCCTTTGTAACTCGCCATGATCTTTTTCCGCAAAGATCGCCAAGGGGGGTGAAAAAGAGGGTGGTCCCTTTGCGTCCTTCGTGACCTTGAGTGAGCGCAGCGAACGGGCGGTGAAAACCAAACCCTTTCCTCACGCCAAGGCGCGAAGGCGCGAAGAAAGACCAAACCAAAACCGAAGGGAGTTGGGGGAAAACCCGTTACTTTTTGTAACCATTCATCCCTTTTATCCCTGTTGCATCGGCTTTTATGTTTTTAGATGAAGCTGAATAGTTACGACCCTTTAGGGATTACGGCTGGCCCCCTCCCGGGGGCGGGGCGCTCCCCCCTCCCACCGGCACGGCCGGGCCGAAGGGGGTGACGAAATAGATCAGCCGGGCATGGCTGGCGGCGATGCCGGTCTCGCCCTCAAAGGCCTGCACCTGCCACAGGTAGGGGATCCCCGGCACGATGCGCCCCAGGTCAAAGATGCTGAGCAAATAGAAGGGTTCCCGTGTCAGGGCTGCCACCAGCGGTTTGCGCCCGGAAAAATCGGAACCCGCCGCGGCCTCCAAAACCGCCGGGGTTTCCACCCCGTAAAGCTGGAAATGATAGA
>JAFGOW010000028.1 GCA_016926265.1 Deltaproteobacteria bacterium
ATCATCGCCCTGGATATCGACGAGGGAGACCGGCTGGTCTCCACCCGCCTCACCGATGGCTCCTTCGATATCCTGCTGGCCAGCGCCAACGGCCAATCGATCCGCTTTCCCGAAACCGAGGTGCGTGCCACGGGGCGTGTCAGCCGCGGCGTCAGGGGGATGGCTCTGGAGAAAGGGGACCGGGTGATCGGCATGGCGGTGGTTTCCGACGCCACCACCGGCTATCTGGTCACAGTGACCCGCAACGGTTACGGCAAACGCACCCGGATCGAGGAGTACCGCTCCCAGAGTCGCGCCGGCAAGGGGATCATCACCATCAAGACCTCGGAGCGCAACGGCCCGGTCGTTGACATCAAGGTCACGGAGGAAGACGAGGATCTGATGTTCATCACCAGCCAGGGCAAGATTCTCCGCACCCGCGTCGACGATCTTTCCGTCATCGGCCGCAATACCCAGGGGGTGAGATTGATGGAGCTGGAACCCGGCGAGGCCATCGTGGCGGTGGCCAAGCTGGCTGAAAGCGAGGACTTGGGCGAATCCGGGGAATTTCCGGACGATGAGGAGGCTTCGGAGGAGGGGAATGAGGAGTAGCGGGGCGTGGGAAATACCGAACCGGGAAAGATAGCAGGATGAACGGCGGCATCGGAGTCATCGGCGGCGGCAGTTGGGGTACGGCCTTGGCCAACCTGCTGGCCCTCAAAGGTTATCCCGTGACGCTGTGGGTTTACGAGCCGGAATTGGCGGCGGCCCTTGCCAGCGACCGCGAGAACCGGGTCTATCTGCCCGGTATTCCGCTGGCCGCCAATCTGAATTTAACCAACGATCTGACTGCGGCCGCCGCGGCCAAGGAGGTGGTGGTGATGGCGCCTCCCTCGCAGCGGCTGCGGAAGCTGCTGATTCAGATCCGCTCCTGTCTTGCTTCGGAAACGCTCCTGGTGTCCGCTTCCAAGGGGATCGAAAACGACACCCTGATGACCATGTCTCAAGTCATCGCGGAGACTCTCCCCGAAGAGGTGGCCGCCAACGCCACCTTCCTTTCGGGTCCGACCTTCGCCAGGGAGGTGGCCGGTCGGTTTCCCGCCGCGGCGGTAGCAGCTTCCAGGCGGGAAGAGACGGCGCGCCGGATCCAGGATCTTTTCAGCACCCATTACTTTAGGGTCTACACCCATACCGATGTCCGCGGCGTGGAACTGGGGGGAGCGCTCAAGAACGTCATGGCGCTGGCCTGCGGCATCTCCGACGGCCTCGGCCTGGGCGACAATGCCCGCGCCGCCCTTATTACCCGGGGCCTGGCCGAGATCAGCCGGCTGGGTGTGGCGCTCGGCGCCCTTCCCGCCACCTTCGCCGGCTTGGCCGGCATGGGGGATCTGGTGCTGACCTGCACCGGTGCCTTGTCCCGGAACCGCCAGGTGGGTCTGGAACTGGGGCGGGGCCGTTCCCTGGACGACATTCTGGGGTCCGTGAAAACGGTGGCCGAAGGGGTCAAAACCACCCTCTCGGCGTATCAACTGGGGCGCCGGATCGGGGTCGAGACCCCGATCATCGAACAGGTCTACCGGGTTCTTTACGAACGCAAGGAACCGAAGGCCGCCTTGGTGGATCTGATGGAGCGCGCCCTCAAGTCCGAACGGGAGGAAAACGGTTAAGAGCCCCGGAGATCCGGATGTTCCGGATCGAGGGGTCCCAGGAGGGGAGCAGAGCAGTGAATGCCATCCGGGTCATGAGTTTCAATGTGCGCCAGTGCCGCGGCCGGGATGGCCGGATCGACCCGGAACGGATCGGCCGCGTCATCGACCAGCTGGACCCGGACGTGGTCGCCCTTCAAGAGGTGGAGAGTTCGGCCGCTTCCGACCATCTCTCGCATCTGGGGCAGGAACTGGGGCTTTTGACCTTCGGCCGCCGGGAAGCGGGAGCCAACGCCTTTCTTTCCCGTTACCCCCTCAAGGGGGTGCGGGAATTTTCCCTGGGCCAGGGCGGGGTTTGCCTGAAGGCCGACATCGATCTACTGGGGAAAAGGGTCCATCTCTTCAACGTCCGCCTCGCCCTCTCCCCGCTTCGGCATTACCGCCAGTTGGGGGCCCTGGTGGGGCCGGAACTGCTGGAAAATCCAGACCTTCCCTGTCCCAAGCTGATCCTGGGGGATTTCGGCGACTTCTGGCCCTGGCTGTGGGTCTGCCGTTTTACCCTCCCCTTCGGCCGGCCGCGGCGTCCCCTGTGGTGCCCCACCTATCCCGCCCCGTTGCCCTTGTTCCGGCGCGACCGGGCCTACTTTCTGGGAGATATCGCGGTGCGGCAGATCCCCGTCGTCTGGAACCCCCTGACCCGTTCCGCCTCTTCCCATCTTCCCCTGGTGATGACGGTTTCTCTTCAGGATACCCTGGAATATCTTCGCACCGAGCGGATTCGGGAACGGATGGAAACCGCCCCAGGTTGTTTCCGCAACAAATCGGTGCTGTGTCGCCGACCTTCCCGCTTTGTGGATAAAGCTGTGGAATATGTGGATAACTTTTCAGAATGCCGTGCTTTTGGCAAAAAACCCGCCTGAAAGGGCAATTTCCGGACCAAGCGCAGATCCTCCATGGCCGCACCACACCCCGACTCTCCCCTTCGAATTCTGAATATCCTTGCGGAAGCTTATCCGGAAGCGCATTGCGCGCTGCATTACCGGAATCCCTACGAGCTGCTGGTGGCCACCATCCTGTCGGCGCAATGCACCGATCTCCGGGTCAACCAGGTGACGCCGGAACTGTTCCGGAACTATCCCGACATCGGCGCCCTGGCCGCCGCCGAGCTCCCCGAGCTGGAGCAACGGATCCGCGCCACCGGCTTCTTCCGCAACAAGGCCCGCCACCTCAAACAGTGCGCCGAGCGGATCCGCGATGACTTCCACGGTGAGGTCCCCTGCACCCTGGAGCAACTGGTCGCCCTTCCCGGCATCGGCCGCAAAACCGCCAACGTGGTGCTCGGCAATGCTTTTGGCATCCCCGGCATGGTGGTGGACACCCATGTCAAGCGGCTCGCCTTTCGCCTTGGCTGGAGCCGTCATCAGGATCCTGAACGGATCGAAAAAGACCTCTGCGCCCTGTTCCCATCCTCGGTCTGGACCCAGGCCGGCCATATCCTGATCGCCCACGGACGGAGGCTCTGCAAGGCCCCCACTCCCATCTGCAGCAGCTGCCCGGCGGTGGCGGTCTGCCCCAAAAACGGCGTCAAACGCTCTCGCTGAGATTGGCCATCCCTTGGAATTTAAGTGGGTGCGTTTTAGAGGTTGTCGGCTTCGAGAGGCGGGTTTTTCACCTCGCCAGCGCAGCGCCACAGAAGGGGGAAAAGGGCGGGCTAACGGAGGGCTTCCATGTCCAGCCGGAAAAAGTCGCGGGCCCGCAGCGCGGTTTCGTCGAGGGCGAAGCGGGAAGGAGCGGTGCCTGGGGCAAAGGCTTCGATGGTCAGGGAGTCGCCGTCTTCCGGAGTCAGCAGTCCCGTTACGGGATCTATGGGGCGGAACTCGATGGTGTCGGGAACGGAAAAGTCCCGGACCGGAAACTTTTTGACCGCTTCCTTCATGAAAGCGACCCAGGCTGGAGCCGCGGCGTGGGAGCCGGTTTCCCCCTTGCCCAGCGGCTGTCCCTTGTCGAACCCGATCCAGCTCACCGCCGCCAGTTGGGGGACGTAGCCGGCGAACCAGGCGTCCCGCAAATCGTTGGTGGTGCCGGTTTTTCCCGCCGTGGGACGTTTCAGCTCCTTGGCGCGCCAGCCGGTGCCGTGGCGCACCACGCTCTCCATCAGGTTGGTGACCAGATAGGCGGTTTCGGGGGAGAGCACCCGTTCCCGTTTCAGTTCCACCAGGCGTTGCCCGTTGCGGGGGCCGTTGGGAAAATCGGCGGGATCGGTCGATTCCAGCACCTGGCCATCCCGGTCGAGAACCTTGAGGATGTAGCTGGGGGTGATCCGGACCCCGCCGTTGGCGAAGACGCTGAAGGCGGTGGTCAGCTCCATCGGGGTCAGGGGGGAGGATCCGAGCGCCAACGACAGGTCTTTGGAGATCGGGGCCTCGATGCCGAGTTTGGCGGCATAATTGGCGGCATAGTTGACGCCGATGTCCTGGAGGATCTTGATGGTGACGACGTTGAAGGA
>JAFGOW010000206.1 GCA_016926265.1 Deltaproteobacteria bacterium
AGAAGCCGTCCAACCGCCCCGCCGCCACGTAGCTGAGGTCGAGCGCCGCCGAGCCGTCGCGGCGGACGCCCTGGCTCCGGTAGTAAAAGAGCTTGAAGAGGTCCATGGCCCGGTGCCAATGGTCGCCGATCCGGTAGGGAAAGCCGGTGGCCAGCAGCGCCGAGGAGAGGTCCCGCGTTGGCGACACGGCAATGGCCCGGCCGTTGAGAAAGGCGCCTCCGTTCCTGGAGGCGGAGAACATTTCCTGGGCGACGGGGTTGAAGACCACCCCCGCCACCGTTTCCCCCCGATACTGGACCGCAATGGAAACGGCGAAAAAAGGATAGCCGTGGACCAGGTTGGTGGTGCCGTCGAGGGGGTCGATCACCCATCGGTAGTCGCCGTCCCCCCGGCTTTCCCCGGACTCTTCGGCGAGGATGGCGTGATCGGGGAACTCCCGCCCGATGGCGGCCAGGATCCGTTCCTCGACGCCGCGGTCGATGTCGGTGACCAGATCGACCCGATCCTTGTGGTCGATGCGGCGCGGTTTGGAAAGGGCTTCGAGAATATAGGCGCCGGCCCGGCCGGCGATGGCCTGGACCGATTGGAGCAGTTCTTTCATGTGGTTTCCTGTTCCCGGCGGGGCGCAGCCGTCGACTCCCCCCCCTGCCGGCTTGAAAAATTTTCTGCCCTATACCATGATGGGCGCCGCTCCAAAGAAAATCCGTTCCACAACCTTGCTCCGGAGGCGAATGGTATGAAATGGAAATGGGGGCTGCTGCCGATCGGGATCGGCCTGACCGTTGTCGCGATGTTCCCGGCTTTTGGCCTGGCTGCCGGGCATGGCTCCCCCACGGTGACCCCGCAGGAACTCTATCCGGGAGGGGTGGCGCTGCTGAGTGTGGCGGAAACCCGCGCCGGTCGGATTTTCTGGGAAGGGAAGACGATCCCGCTGGTGCCGCTGCCGGACGGCCGCTCTTCCGGCGCCTTCCTGCCGCTCCCCCAGGAGGCCGCCCCCGGTCCACGGGAAGCGGAGCTGTGGCTCGATGAGATAGGGGGAAGCCCCCGGCGCCTCCGGGTCCTGCTGCGGGTGCTGCCGAAGGAATTTCCGACGCAGCGCCTGACCCTCCCCGAATCCCAGGTGACCCTGAGCGAGTCGACCCTGGCCCGCCATCGCAGCGAACGGCAGGCGGTCGCTGCCGCCCACTCCCGGATCCAGTCCTGGCGGTTGTGGAAAACCTCCTTCCGACGTCCGATCCCAGGCCCGGTCACCACCCCCTTCGGGGTGCGCCGGATACTGAACGGAAAGCCGCGGCGCGCTCATTCCGGGGTCGATCTCGGCGCCCCCCTCGGGGAACCGGTGACGGCCGCCGCCGACGGCCTCGTGATCCTGACCGGGGACCATTTCTTCTCCGGGCAATCGGTCTATCTCGATCACGGCATGGGGGTCGTCAGCTGCTACTTCCATCTTTCCGGGATCCATGTTCGCCCTGGGGAGGCGGTTGCCGCCGGAGACCCCATCGGGAGGGTTGGTTCCACCGGCCGCTCCACCGCGCCCCACCTCCACTGGGGGGTCAGCATCCACGGCGTCAACGTCGATCCCTTCTCCTTGCTGTCTCTTTTCACAATACGGTGAGTGGGGCCGAAAATCCGGCTCAGGTCCTTGGTGCGGGGGCGGGCGGTTTGACCAGGGGACGCTCCCTGCCCAGGTCCGGTTCGCCGCAGCTCCGCAGGAGGCAATCGCGGGCGCCATCGCGCAACCGGATGGCGAGGCTCCAGGAATCCTCCCCTTCCCGTTTCAGGGCGGCGGCATCGAGTGGCGGACCGATGACGACGGAGAGGGCGCCGCGATGGGGGAGCCAGGAATTGGCCCGCAGGATGGAACGGGTGCCGCGGATGGCGACGGGAACGACCAGCACCCCGGCTTCAGCGGCGGCGGCGAAGGCTCCCATGTGGAACGGGAGCAGACCGGGGGCGCGGGTAAAGGTTCCCTCGGGGAAAAAACAGAGCGATTGGCCGGCGCGGGAGCGGTCGGCCAGGCGTTGGAAGTCTTCGGTCCCTTTTTTGGCGTCGAAGCGTTCCACATATTCGGTGCCGATCCGGTCCAGGAAGCGCCGGGCGAGGGGATTGGCCTGGAGTTCCTTCTTGGCCACGAAGCTGAAGCGCCGCGGCAGGGTCGCCATCAGCAGCGGACCATCCAGATAGCTGGCGTGGTTGGATACGTAGAGGCAGGGTTTTTCCGCCTCGGGGAGGTTTTCCAGGCCGCTGACCGAAATCGGAGTGCCGGTGGCCCCGGCCAGCAGATAAACGATGCGGGCCACCGTTTTCCAACGCCGTTCGGGGTTGGGGGACAGCGCCACCAGCAACCAGGTCGGCGCCGCCAGCAGCCAGAACAGGGTGCGGGCATAGACCCCGAACAGCAGCTCTTTCAGGCGGCGTCGGGCGCGGCGCAGCTCCGGAACCAGGCCGGACAGGGTCAGGCGGATCATCTGCAGCCAGACGGCTTTCTGCGGTTTTCCGAGTTCCCCTTTTTGATACAGGTCGCGGCTGGCGGCGCGTTTCAGCTTGCCGCTGGAGGTTTTGGGAATGGCGTTGGGGGGGGCCAGCACCACCTCGTCGGGGGGCTCCCCGACCAGATCGGCGACTACGGCGTTGATCCGGGCGCGGAACTGGTTCAGGCGGTTTTCGTCGTGGCGGCGGGTCTCGGCGGCAATCACCAGCTTTTCGGTGCCGGTGTCGGGGTCGGCGCAGCCGAAAGCGACCACGCACCCTGGGCGGATGCCGTCGATCTTCCCCACCGCATCCTCCAGTTCCGGAGGATAGATGTTGCGTCCGGCGCGGATGATGAGATCCTTGGCGCGCCCCGTCAGGTAGACCTCGCCGCCGGCCAGGTAGGCGAGGTCGCCGGAATTGAGCCATTCCCCATGGAACAGGCGGGCGGTCTGCTCGGGATTGCGGTAGTAGCCGCTGGTGGCGGAGGGGCCGCGGAATTCCAGGAATCCCACCTTCCGGTCGGGGAGTTCCCTCCCCCCTTCGGTCACGATGCGGATCTGGTGGCCGTCCAGAGGCCTGCCGCAGGCGACGAAGCGCAGCGCGGTGGCTTCCGTTTCCGGGACCGGGACGGCGTCCCCGTCCCGCATGAAAGCTTCCCTGTCGATGGTGTCGATTAGGGGAATGCGTCCCGGCGACGGAAAGGCGAGACCCACCGAATTTTCCGCCAGCCCGTAGACCGGCATCATCGTCTCGGGGCGGAAACCCAGGGGTTCAAAGCGCTGCCGGAAGCGGCACAGGGTTTCGGGGCTGACCGGCTCGGCGCCATTGAAGGCGGCCCGCCACGAGCTGAGGTCGAGGCCCTTGAGTTCCTGGTCGTCGATGCGACGCAGGCAGAGCTCGTAGCCGAAATTGGGGGAGGCCGACAGCGTTCCCCGGAAGCGGTGAATAGCCTGCAGCCAGCGCAGCGGCCGGGATAGGAAGGCGAGCGGCGACATGACCACCAGGGGGGCGGCGAAATAGAGGCTTCCCAGCCACGATCCGATCAGCCCCATGTCGTGATAAAGGGGGAGCCAGCTGACGAAGACATCGCGGGAATCGACCTCCACCCGCGCCCCCATGGCGCGAACGTTGGCCAGCAGGTTGGCGTGGGTCAGCACCACCCCTTTGGGGTTGCCGGTGCTGCCGGAGGTGTATTGAAGAAAAGCGATATTATCCGGGGAGACGGCGGGGAGCGCCAAACCGCCCCGCGCCGAGCTGAGATCGCGGATGGTGACGATGTGGCGCAGGGTCTCCACCTGGACCTTGAGCAGTTGGGCGGTTTTTTTGGTGTCGGGCGGGGTGATCAGGATGACCGCCCGGCAGTTGCCGAGAATGCCGCGAAGGCGTTGCAGGTGTTCCTCGATCCGGGAGGCGCGAGCCGGGGGGTAGACCGGTACCGGAATGCCGCCCGCGGCCAGAATGCCGAAGAAGCCGCGGAAATATTCGCGCCCCGTCGGGAGCATCAGGGCCACCGGCTGGCCGGGCTCCAGACCGAGTTGGAGCAGCCCCGCAGCCACCGTCTGTGATTCGGTGGAAAGCTCGCCGTAGGTGATGACTTTCCCCTCGCCGTCGTCGCTGAACAAGCGGATGTGGGGCCGGTCGGGATGGGCCGCGGCATGCCATTCGAGGACCTCGTTCAACGTGTTGGCGGCAAAGGGGAGCAGGTCGGATGTTGCCGTGGTCAAGGCGGAACTGGGGGGGGGCGGGGTGGCTCCGGCCGGCGCGCGGCCGGCGATGAGAATGGCTCGCAACAGGTCGCGCGGGGTGTCTGTTTCCGCGAACAGGGGTTCCGGCAGGGTGGCCCCGAAGTGCTTTTCCACCCTGGACAGCAGTTCCATCCGGGACAGACTGTCGAAGCCCAGATCGCGGTCAAAGGTGCTGTCGAGATGGATAGGGAGGTGATCGGCATTTCCCCGGTGGATTTCGTGATGGAAATCGTGGACGATCCGGAGCAGGGCCTCCGCCGTTTCCCGTTCGTGGGCGGCGGTTCTGAGCGTGCTGGTTGGGGACATGGAATCTCCTGAAGAGCCCATACAAACGCCTTCAAGCATACCAAAATCCGCATCCCGCCGCAGCAAAATCAAGATTTTCCGCTCCCGGACGAAAAAAGCGCGGCCTTCCGCGCTTTTTTCGTTCCGTTCGGAGGTTTCTCAGCCCGTCTGGATGGAGGGGCTGTCGAGCATGGCCAGGGCGCTGCTCTGCTCCTGGGAAAAGCGGTTGGCGACGGCGTTTCTCACCGCTTCCGGCGAGGAACCGAAGCGGGTGGCACGGATGGCGAAGATGTCCCGGATCAACCCTTGCGGATCTGAGGCTGCCCCGCCGGTGGCGGCAAACCGTTCGGCGGCCTGGGCGAAGATGCGGGCCGCCCCGGTTGCGCCGTGCTGGACCGCGGTACTCCACAACACCTCTTGGAGAGCCTGAGGGGCCTGCTCGAAGTCGAGACCGGTCTGTTGCAGGATCTGGTTCCGCGCCGGCAGGTAAAACTCCTGACGGATGAAATTGTGCTGCAGGGCCGCAAAGCGGTCGGCGTCCTCGGCAGCGATGGTTTTCCAGGTCTCGGGCATGGCCCCCGATGCGGAACCGGTATCGGCCGGTCCGGAGGACCGCAGCCGGGCCGCCCAGCCGGGGGCTTCCCCATCCAGGTATTCCAGGAACCGGGCCATGCTCCCGGCCCGCGAGGAAATCTGATAGCTTCCGTAGGAGGTGCCGCCGTTGGGGTCATGGCCGATCGCCGCGCTTCCCTGCTTCCCCGATTCGAAGCGGGCCGACAGGGAGCCCAGGGGAGTGCCGTCGGCGGTGCCGGCATCGAGGCGGGCCGGGGTGCTTTCGGAGCCGGTGGCGGAGTTTTGACTATTGGGCCGTTGGGCCGCGGCGGAAGGGTAGCGACTGCCGGCGCTTTCGGTTTTGAGCTGCCGCGCCAGGGCGGTGAGGGTCTCCACCATGGCGTTTTCCAGCAGCGCATCGCTCCCCGACAGGCCCAGGCTCCGTGCCGAGGAGATCATCGATTGGGCCGAAAGCAGCTGGGCGGCGAAAAAAGATTTGCGGTGAGGCAGACGGCCTGAGGTTCCCTTGTCAATGCCGTTTTGGTAAAACCTCGGGGCGTTGCCGAGGCCGAACAGTTCCTGAGTCATGGTGGTCTCCAGGTTCCGGGATGGGGCCAGTGGTACAATCCCCTTCCGACGGGGGACCAGGCCCTTGGATCACGGCCATTTTTCTGCAAGCATTGTTCCGCAATCGTTTAATTTGCATGCGTTTCCGGAAGCGTCCGGCGGCGGGGAGAGGAGAGTCCGGGGAGGCGTTTGCCAGGAGCCGGCCGAAGAATAAAAAGGCCACTAATTTCAATAATTTAATTACAATTTAAGGAATAGAAATTGCACTAAAAAAACCCCCATTTGAGGAATAGCACATGGAAAAGCATTAAACGACGTGAGTCAAAAGGAGTGCGACACAATGAAAGACAAGGAACAACTCCAGGAATTGACGCGGTATGGGGTAGACGCAGCCGAAAAAGGAGATTTCACCGGAGCCCTTCATTATCTGGAAAACGCTTTTCGGCTCGCGGACGCACCCCTCGTCACCTCCTACCTCGGGTACTGCCAGGCCAAGGAGCGCGGCCAGGTGAAACAGGGGGCCAATCTCTGCATGTCGGCCATTCAGCGGGATCCCGGCAATCCGGTTCACTACCTCAACCTGGGGCGGATTTACCTCCTCGTCGGGCAGAAGGGGCAGGCCATTCAAATCCTTCGAAAAGGGCTGAAGGCGGGATGCGACCCCCGAATCGTTGAAGCACTGAAAAACCTGGGAGTGAGAAAGGAGCCCGTTTTTGCCGCTCTTTCCCGCGATAACCCCATCAACAAAGTTGCCGGCCTCCTGTTCGCCCGCCTTGGATTCCGTTGATCCGCCGCAATCCCCTCCCCGGAGGCTTTTCGGTTGCAGAAACTCTTTGGCTGTGCTAGAAAAACCTGTATTTTCGGGGCGTAGCGCAGCCTGGTAGCGCACCTGCCTTGGGAGCAGGGGGTCGGAGGTTCAAATCCTCTCGCCCCGACCAGCGCCAGTAG
>JAFGOW010000029.1 GCA_016926265.1 Deltaproteobacteria bacterium
CCTTTTTGATGCATTCCCGCCAGGTGGGCGAGGGGATTTTCCTGGGCTGATGGGCGGAGACGTCTATTATCTCCAGATCCTTGGCCGAATCCGCTGTTTCCACTCCGGGATTTTCCAATCCCCGCTTGCGCTGCTCTCCCCTCCCCCGGTCGGAGTATCAGCCGTAGTGGCGGACCAGTTGAAAGGATTTCTCCGGGATGTGTTGGGTGATGGCGGCGATGAATTCCCGGGAGTTGAGTATTTTGAAGTTGTTGCGGTTCGGGCCGTGGGTCATCTTGGAGGTGTAGATGACGGCGCCGGTCTCTTGCTGATATCGGATCTTTTCAACGGAGAAGGTGTTGCGGATGATGTATTGGGCCAGGGCTTCCTGGCCGTCGGCGTCGCCGCGGGCCAATTGGTGGCCCTGGTGGACGCTGAAGCCAGAGGTATGGCGCCAGGTCAGGAGGTTTTGGATCAGGGTGTCGTCGATCCTGCCTTTCTTTTGCAGCATCCGCGGCACGGCGGCGCGGAACAGTTCGCGCAAGGGGGTGATATCCAACTTGGGCAGGACGTGGAAGACGCCGTTGCCCGCGAACAGACCGTCTGCCACCAGGAGGTGGAGATGGGGATGCCAGTGGGCGTAGTCGCCGAAGGTCTGGATGGCGGTGACGGCGCCGATTTGGCCTTGCGGCAGATGGAGGGCGATACGGAAGAAGCGCTTCAGGCTTATGTTGGCGCAGCGGCAGAGATCGGAGAGGAGGAAAATGAAAGAAGGTGGCGGTTCCCACTCGCAAGGAAAGCCGCCACCTTCTTTTCATGGTTGCTGAAAAACCGGAATCAGGCGCCCCGGGCCGGGCGCGGGATTTCAAAAATGCAACACAGATCGCCCCCATGCGGGCATTTGAGAAATCCCGGCCAAGCCACGGGCACCGTTTTTCAGCAACCTTTCACGGGCTCGCCCGAACCAGGGGTGTACCCGGGCGGAAACCCTTGAACCCTACTTCACATAAGGGGTCACGACCCACTTCAGGCAGTTGTCCTTCTTGTTTCCGAACACGTCGTAGCCTTTGAGGATGTCGTTCAGCGGAGCGCGGTGCGTGCACAGGAAGTTCATGTTGATCTTGCCGGTCTGGATAAGGTTGATCAGCTCGGGAATGCGGTTGGCGTTGACCAGACCCATGTTGATCTGGATGTTCTTGATCCACAGGGTATTCATGGGCAGGCTCTGGGGCTTCTCAAAAACGCCGATCATGGAAACATTCCCGCCCGGCCGCACGGCATCCAGGGCCAGTTCATAGGTCCCTTTGGCTCCGACCGCTTCGATGGTCCTGTCGGCGCCGCGGCCGCCGGTCATCTCCCGGAGGGCTTCGGCCACATTGACCTTGGCCGGATTGAGACCGATATCGGCCACGCCATGCTTGACAGCGGCGTCCAGGCGTTCCTGGATCATGTCAACGGCCACGATCCGGGCCGGGCCCCACAGCCGGGCGGTGGCCATGGCGCACATGCCGACCGGGCCGGAGCCCATGACCGCCACGGTGTCACCCGGTTCGATGCGGGCGTTTTCCGCCCCGAAATATCCGGTGGACAGGATGTCGCCGACAAATAGCACGTCCTCTTCGGTCAGTCCCTCGGGAACCGTGAAGAGGCCCAGATTGGCGTGCGGCACCCTGACGTACTCAGCCTGGCAGCCGTCGATCATGTAGCCGAAGATCCAGCTTCCGGTGGTGCAGTGGGAATAGATCCCCCGCACACAGTAGAAACACTCGCCGCACTGGGTGACGCAGGAAACCGCCACCTTGTCTCCGACCTTGGAATTTCTGACGGCCGGACCGACAGCCACGACCTCGCCCACGAATTCATGCCCGATAATGCGGGGGGCTTCCACCTCCGGCATGCCGCCGTGCCAGATATGGATGTCGGTTCCGCAGATGGTCGAAGTGGTCACCCGGACAATGGCGTCGTCGGGTTCAACAATCTGGGGCATGGGGACGTCCTCAATGCCGATTTTTTCCGGACCGCGATAAACGAGAGCCTTCATTGTTTCCGCCATGTTCTTCTCCTTTTCTATTGTGAAAATTCCTGACTGCGGTTTGGCCTCTGCTTTAACGCATAAAAAAAAGACCCGTATTCTCGTTAGCAAGAACACCGGTCTTTCCTGAAGCCACCCCTCGGGGTTTCTTCGTGAACCACCAGAATACAGGAATTTTTTGTTCCTGTTCTTTGCTGTGCCTATTCGGTCAGCATGCGGTCAAACACGACCACATGGATCCAGAAATCCTTTTCCGGTTCGATATCGTAGGTTTGATGGATCGCCTTGGCCTGCAGAACCTTTTCGAAATACCCCAGGTTGTCGATGGAATGCTGTCGGGCGACCTGCATCCGGGCCGCCCGAACCACTTCCTTCCCGGCCGGGGTCTGGATGATGTACAGCTCCGGATCGGTCAAGAACCGCTCGCCCCGGATGATGAGCATATCCTCCCAGATGGTGATCCGGGTGTAGTCGACCCCCTTGCCTAGCTTTTCCTTGAAATACTTCTCCATGTACAGCTTCAGCTCGTGCTGCAGTTGACGACGCTGCCGGTCATCCAGCTTGTTAGCATGAGGATCAGGAGTATCCATAGGTTGTCCCATCCACTCCAGGTCGGACCCCTTCTCGCCAAACAAAAAAACCAATATTCCAGTGCCGGATCACGGAATCCGCTCACTCAAATATTGGTTTCGCCAGGAGCCACCCACAGGGGTTTCTCCGTCATCCACCAGCGTATTCAGTTCGTTCTCTGCCTGGCCGCAACGGCCATGATCAGCAAAGCTCTTTTGCGTGGCGCACGGTTAACATATCCAGCCGCTTTTGGCAACAGCTTTTTCCAGGATGGCCCGCAGACACCGTTGCGCGGTCCGGCCGTCCCACAACTCGGGGCGGGTGGCTTGCCGGGGTTGACCGATGGCTTTGCGATACTCCCTACGGATAGGTGATAAGGTGATAAGTAATCGCTTTTCATGGGGGCGCGGGATGGGGGGCGATGGAGGGGGTTGCCGGGGTAAAAACGAGCCGCCGAAAAGCTGCTTTTTGTTTTTTAATTCGCTATCGCCCATTTGTCAATAAAAAACCCCGACACGGACAGTGGGGGTTTTTATTTTGCCCGATTTTTGGTTGGTTTTTGGCCTATTTTCGGCCGCACCCTGCCCTTTCGGCGGCCTGCCGGGATTATCAACCACCCAAAGCCCCAGATGCCGCAGTATTTTCCCGATCACCGCCGCTTCGATGATGAAGCTGAC
>JAFGOW010000207.1 GCA_016926265.1 Deltaproteobacteria bacterium
ACCCCCCAGAACAGGGCCAGGGCCAGCATGAAAAAGAGCAGGGCTATCAGGAACTGGGCCATGGCCGCTCCTTACGCGCCGAAATCGTCGTAGAGGATGTTTTCCCGTTCCACGCCGAGATCCTCCAGCATCTTGACCAGGGAGCTGGTCATCATCGGCGGCCCGCACAGGTAGTATTCGCAATCCTCGGGCGCCGGGTGATCCTTGAGATAGGTGTCGTAGAGCACCTGGTGGATGAAGCCCTTGAGCCCGGTCCAGTTATCCTCCGGCAGCGGGTCCGAAAGGGCCAGGTGCCAGGTGAAATTGGGATGCTCCCGGGCCAGGAGGTCGAATTCCTCGTTGTAGAAGGATTCCCGCAGGCTCCGCGCCCCGTACCAGAAACTGATCTTGCGCTGGGAATGGAGCCGCTTGAGTTGGTCAAAGATATGGGAACGCATCGGCGCCATGCCGGCGCCGCCGCCGATGAAGACCATCTCGTTGTCGGTGTCGCGGGCGAAGAATTCGCCGTAGGGGCCGGAGATGACCACCTTGTCCCCCGGCTTCAGGCTGAAGATATAGGAGGACATCTTGCCCGGCGGCAGGCTGGCGTCGGAAGGGGGCGGGGTGGCGACCCGCACGTTGAGCATGATGATCCCCTTCTCATCCGGGTAGTTGGCCATGGAATAGGCGCGCACCACCGGCTCCTCGACCTTGGAGACGTAGCGCCACATGTTGTACTTGTTCCAGTCAGCGCGGTATTCCGGTTCGATGACGAAATCCTTGTAAGGGACGGTGTGGGGCGGGGCCTCGATCTGGATGTAGCCGCCGG
Source organism: Deltaproteobacteria bacterium (assembly GCA_016926265.1). Classification (GTDB taxonomy): domain Bacteria; phylum Desulfobacterota; class Desulfuromonadia; order Desulfuromonadales; family JAAYDE01; genus JAAYDE01. Next base: position 809 of record JAFGOW010000207.1, read on the forward strand.
CCCGGAATTTGACGTCCTCCCCTTCCGGAAGTTCCAGCACCAGTTCCTTGATGAAGGTGGCGACGTTGCCGTTGGAGCGGACGGTACAGTCCCATTTCCGGATCTCGAAGACCTCGGCCGGGATCTCCAGCTTGAGATCCCCCTTGACCGACACCTGGCAGGCGAGCCGGTACCCTTCCTTCTGCAGGCCGCGGCTGATGACGCTCTTTTCCGTGGCAAGGATCGAGCCCCCCCCTTCGAGAACCTTGACCTTGCATTCGCCGCAGGTGGCGCCGCCACCGCAGGCGGAGGGGAGGTAGATCCCCTGGGCCGCCAGGGAGCCGAGCAGTTTGTCGCCGGTGGGGATCAGAAGCTGCCGTTCCGGGTCGTCGTTGATGTTGATGCGGGCCTTGCCGTGGACCACCAGCCGGGACTTGGCGACCAGGATCACCGCCACCAGCGCCAGCACGATGACCGTGAACATCAGCGTTCCGAAAAGTATCAGTCCGATCCCGTCCATCGAGTGTCCTTGCTCGGTAATTTTTCAGGGGAAAAAGGCGCTCACCGGCTCGTCACAGCTTGATCCCGGAGAAGGCCATGAAGGCGATCGCCATCAGCCCGGCCGTGATGAAGGTGATGCCGAGGCCCCGCAACCCCTTGGGGACATTGCTGTATTTCATCTTTTCCCGGATTCCGGCCAGCCCGATGATGGCCAGGGCGAAACCGAGCCCGGAGCCCAGCCCGAAGACGACGCTTTCGGGAAAGGTGTAATCCCGTTCCACCATGAACAGGGTGCCGCCCAGGATGGCGCAGTTGACCGTGATCAGCGGCAGGAAGATGCCGAGGGCGTTGTAAAGGGCCGGCACGTATTTGTCGAGCGTCATCTCCAGGATCTGGACGATGGCGGCGATGACGCCGATGTAGGTGATCAGCCCCAGAAAAGAGAGATCCACCTGGCCGAGTCCGGCCCAGGAGAGCGCCCCCTGCCGCAGTACATGGTTGTAGATCAGGTTGTTGACCGGCAAGGTGATGGCCTGCACCACCACCACGGCGACGCCGAGCCCGGCCGCGGTCTCCACCCGCTTGGAGACGGCGAGAAAGGTGCACATGCCGAGGAAAAAGGCGAGCGCCATGTTCTCGATGAAGATCGATTTGACCAAGAGACTGAGATAGTGTTCCAGCATGGATTATTCCTCTTCCCCCGCTTTGGGGTGCCAGGTTCTCAGCAGCCAGATCAGCACCCCGATCAGCACGAAGGCGCTCGGGGCCAGCAGGAACAGGCCGTTGGGCAGGTACCAGCCCCCTTCCGTGACCGGCTTCAGAACGGAGAAGCCGAGTAGCTTGCCGGAGCCGATCAGCTCCCTGATGAAACCTACGATCAACAGGATCAGGCTGTACCCCAAGCCGTTGCCGAGGCCGTCGACGAAGCTTTTCAACGGCGGTTCCTTGAGGGCGAAGGCCTCGGCCCGCCCCATCAGGATGCAGTTGGTGATGATCAGGCCGACATAGACCGAGAGCTGCTTGCTGACATCGTAGGCGAAGGCCTTGATTATCTGGTCCGCGATGATGACCAGCGAGGCGATGATGGTCATTTCGATCAGGATCCGGATGCTGCTCGGGATATGCCTCCGGATCAGGCTGATGGCCAGATTGGAAAAGGCCACCACGAAGGTCACCGCCAGCGACATGACGATGGAGGTTTCCAGCTTGGAGGTGACCGCCAGGGCCGAGCAGATCCCCAGGATCTGGCCGACGATGGGGTTGTTGCTGAAAACCGGCTCCCAAAAGACCTTCTTGAGCTTGTTCATCGCATCCCCTCCCGCCGCAGCCGGTCCAGATAGGGGCCGTAGCCATGCTCCCCCAGCCAGTAGCGGACCAGATTGTTGACCCCGCGGGTCGTCAGGCTCGCCCCGGACAGGCCGTCGATCCGGGAGACGGCCTTGGGGTCTTCCGGGTCCACCTTTCCCCTGAGGACCTCGATGGCCAGCTCGCCCCGCTTGTTGAAGGCCTGCTTGCCGACCCAGGAGCGCTGCCAGCGGGGATTGTCGACCTCGCCCCCCAGGCCCGGCGTCTCGCCGTGCTCGTAGAAGGAGAAACCCTCCACGGTTTTCAGATCCTTACCCAGGGCCATAAACCCGTACAGGGTGGACCAGACCCCCTTGCCATAAACGGGAAGGATGATCTTTTCCACCGCGCCGTCATGGATCACATCATAGACGATCATGAAACGGGGGCGGCGCTTGATCCCGGCCAGATCCTGCTCCGCTGGGATCGTCATGCCGTAGCGGGGATCGGCGGCGACCCGGTTGAGATCGAAATCACGGGTGTTGAGAAGGCCGTCGTAACGCTCTTCGGGGAGCGGGACGCCCGTTTCCAGCTCCACGATGCGGGGGCGGAGCTTGTCCTGGAAGGTCTTGGCGATATCCGCCTTTTTGGAATAGAGGCCGCTGACGACCAGGATGTTTTTCAGTTTGTCGAGCCGCCGGTTCCGCTCCTGGCGGTCTTTCAGCGACACCGTCGCCAAAGAGACCAGAACCGAACAGACCAGGCAGACGCCGAGGGCCACCGCGATCGTCTTGGAAGTGGTTTCCTTAGACATTTCTCAGCAGCCTCCTTCGGGTGTTGGCGTGGATGAAAATCCGGTCGATGATTCCGGCGAAGAGATTGCCGAACAGGATGGCCAGCATCATCCCCTCGGGAAAGGCCGGATTCACCACCCGGACCAGCACCACCATGGCGCCGATCAGAAGGCCGTAGAAAACCTTGCCCGGCTCGGTCATCGCTCCAGACACCGGGTCGGTGGCCATGTAGACGGTGCCGAAGGCGAAGCCGCCGAGCACCAGGTGCCACAGCGGGGAGACGGCGAACATCGGGTTGGCGGCGCTCCCCACGACGTTGAAGAGCAACGCCAGGGCCGTCATCCCAGCCACCACGCTGACCATGATCCGCCACGAAGCGATGCCGGTGGCGAGCAGAATCGCCGCTCCCAGCAAACAGGCCAAAGTCGAGGTCTCCCCCATGGAGCCCGGCACCAGGCCGACAAAGGCCTGCCACCAGGAGGTGGCAACGGGCAGCGCGGGGTCGGCCCATTGCGCCAGCGGGGTCGCGGTGCTGACGCCGTCCACGGCCACCCAGACCTTGTCCCCGGAGATCTGGGCCGGGTAGGCGAAAAAGAGGAAGGCCCGGGCCACCAAGGCAGGGTTGAAGATGTTCATGCCGACACCGCCGAACACCTCCTTGCCGAACACCACCCCGAAGCTGATCCC
>JAFGOW010000030.1 GCA_016926265.1 Deltaproteobacteria bacterium
GAGTCCATGACCATCGCCTGCGATGAATGCGCGCTGGAGACGACGAAAGTCGGATTCGGGGGCGAGCTGCACGAACTCAAGCCGGGAGAAACGCTGGCTTTCCACACCGGCGACCGCACCCCGCCGGTGGTGCAGAAATGAACGCCCAGCAATGGATCGTATTCTCCGTTCTTCTGGCAACGCTGGTCATGTTCATCTGGAACCGCTGGCGCCATGACATGGTCGCGGCGGGCGCCCTGCTTGCCTGTGTCCTGGCCGGGCTGGTGTCCTACTCGAATGCCTTCGACGGTTTCAGCCATCCTGCGGTGATCACCGTCGCCTGCGTGCTGGTGCTGAGCAAGGGGCTTCAGAACTCGGGCGTTGTGGATGTCCTGGTACGGCATGTCATCCCGGCATCGGCAGGACCGATGCTGACGATCGCAGCGCTGGCGGGAATCGCCGCTGCGCTGTCGGGATTCATCAACAACGTGGGTGCACTGGCCCTGTTGATGCCGGTGGCCATGCAGGCCGCCGCGGTCATGTGCCCCATCACGATCAGCACGGCGCGTCAGCTGGGGGTCAGCGCCGATCCTTTCCTCATGGCGGTGGCGGTCGGCGCCTCCTGTGCCTTCCTCACCCCCATCGGTCATCAATCGAATACCCTGGTGATGGCCCCGGGCGGATACAGGTTCGGAGACTACTGGCGGATGGGCCTTCCGCTGTCCATTTTGGCGGTGGCAGCGGCGGTCCCCCTGATCCTATGGTTCTGGCCCCCTTAAATTCAGGGACGGCCTACAAATGGTCTTAATTTCATGTTACGATCTCTTGGCCATTTTCATACCAGAACGGCAGTTCAGGAGTGGGCGGAAAAATATTCCCTGAAAGGAGATTTCCATGCTGCCTTTTAAGAAAATCCTCTGTCCCACCGATTTCAGCAAACCCTCCGGGAAGGCCATGAAGGCCGCCGGCGAGTTGGCCCTGCACTTTTCCTCGGAACTTCTCGTGGTCCACGTGGTTGTGCCGGTTCCGGTTGTGCCCGGGATCCCGCTCAGCGTGAATGTTGCCGAATATCAGCAGGAGTTGGAAATATCCTCGAAGAAAAAGCTTGAAAATTGGGTGAGGAACAACGTATCCAAAAAAATCCGCGCCGGAACCCGGGTCGTTCTGGGCGATCCTGCGGAACAGATCGTGAAAATCGCCGGAGAGGAAGAGACGGACCTAATCGTTATCGCCACCCAGGGCCAGACCGGATTCAAACGGCTCGCCTTCGGCTCGGTGACGGAAAAAGTGGTGCGGCTGTCCCCGGAGCCGGTCCTCACGATCCGCCCGGCAAGCACCCCGAAGCAACGCCCCCCTGCACCGAAAAAGAAAAAACGATGACCCGGGGACAGGGATTCCTCCGGAAAATTCAGAGCGTCGCCTGAGAGGTGGTCGTCCTTCGGGTTGATCGAACGCCATCCAATCACCCCGAGACCGGAAAGAGGAGAAAACCATGGAGATGGAAATCATCGTTGTTCTTTCCGTGTTTCTGGCCGTCGTTCTCCTCCTGGCCTTCGATCTGCTGCGCATGGACGTCATCTCCGTTTTTTGCCTGCTGGCCCTGGCATGGACGGGCATCGTGGAGCCCATGGAATCCCTCTCGGGCTTCTCCAGCAACGCGGTCATTGCCATGATGGCGGTGATGATCCTGGGGCGGGGCATTGCCAAGACCGGCATGATGGACCGGTTTTCCCACGTCATCCTCCGCGTGGCGGGAAATAAACAATCCAGGATCATCGCCCTGGTTTCGGCCTCGGTCGGGTTGCTCTCCGGCATCATTCAGAACGTGGGGGCGGCGGTTCTCTTTCTGCCCGCCGTCCTGAACCTCTCGCAGCGGGAGAAAATATCGGCATCCCGACTGATCATGCCGATCGGCTTTGCGGCCATTCTGGGGGGCAACCTTTCCATGGTGGGGTCGAGCCCCCTCATCCTGGTCAACGATTTTCTGACCCTTGCCTCCCTGGAGCCCTACCGTCTATTGGACGTGACCCCGCTGGGCCTGATCCTGCTGGCCGCAGGGATCGGCTTTTTTTATCTTTTCGGCGATTTTTTTCTCCCCCCCTCCCCGTCGACGGGGGAGCAAAAATCCCCGCAGAAAGAGCTCATTGAAGCCTGGCAGCTGCCCTTCCGGATCTGGCACTACCAAGTCCCCACCGACAGCCCGATCATCGGTAAAACCCTCGAGGAAACCGGCATCTGGGACCGATACCAGATTCACATGCCGGGGATTTTCAAAGAGAAAAACCTGGAGTGGGCCCCCTGGCGGGAAACCACATTCGCGGCTCATCAGGATCTGGTTCTTTTGGGCGAAGAACGCCGGGTGGCCAGATTTGCTTCCGATTACGGATTGCGGCCCGCGGACCGGCCGGATCGGTTTCCGCAACTCGACGATCCGAGCCGCGCCGGTTTTGCAGAAGTCATCATTCCTCCCCGCTCCAGCCTGGCGGGCGAAACCCTCCGGAAGTTCGGCCTCCGCAGGCGCTATGCCGTCGAGCCCATGATGCTGTTCCATAGAGGGGAAAAAGTCCGCGGCGATTTTTCCGATAAGGAAATGGCCGCGGGGGACATGCTGATCCTGTACGGGCCCTGGGAAAAAATCCTGGATTTGAAAGGAAACAAGGATTTCGTGCTCATCACCCGTTTCGAAGGGGAAATCCGGGATCGGTCCCGGGCATGGGCTGCGGCCCTCTGCTTTGCTTCGGCCGTTGCCCTGGCGCTTACCGGCCTTCCCATTTCCATTTCTTTTCTTTCCGGTGCCGCGGCAATGATCCTGGCCCGGGTGCTGTCCATGGAAGAGGCCTATCAATCCATCGATTGGAAAGTCCTTTTTTTCCTGGCCGGTTTGATCCCCCTGGGCCTGGCCATGGGGAAAACAGGGACCGCCGCCCTGCTGGCCGGTAAAATCATGGGGGTGGTTCAGGGAAGCCACCCGGTTTATCTGCTTATGTCCGTTGCGGCCGTATCCACCCTCTTCTCGCTCTTTATGTCCAATGTGGCCTCCACGGTCGTTCTCGCGCCGCTGGTGATCAGCATGGCGCAGATCGGCGGGATGGACCCCCGGCCGCTGGTGCTGCTGGTGGCGGTATGTTCCGCCAATTCCTTCCTCCTGCCGACCCACCAGGTCAACGCCCTGCTGAAAACACCGGGCGGGTACCGGAATATGGATTATATGCGGGCGGGGGGAGGGATAACCCTCATTTTCTTGGCCCTTGCAGTGACGATCTTCTATTTCTTTTACTTTTGAACGGGCCGAAAACGTTGGGGCGGTCGGTGCCCGGATATCCGATCCGGCGAAGCCGATTCTAACCGGCAGGGATTCTGAAGAAACCGACATCCGCCCTGTCCTCGCGAAGAAGGAGGTTGCGCTCGTGAAAAAAATCGTTGCTTTCACGATGAACCCGGCGATCGACAAGAGTTCCAGTGTCGAGCATGTGGTTGCCGAACGGAAACTCTACTGCAAACCCCCGCGCTTCGAGCCGGGCGGGGGAGGGGTGAATGTCTCCCGGGCGATTAAAAAACTGGGAGGGGAATCGGTGCTCCTTTACCCTGCGGGGGGCTACACCGGAAACCGGCTCAAGGATCTCCTGGAAGAGGAGGGAATCTCCCACCGGCCGGTTCCCATCGAAGGAACGACCCGGGAGAGTCTTGTGGTGCTGGAGGAATCCACCGGGCAACAATACCGGTTCGGGATGCCCGGGCCGGCCCTGAAGAATGAAGAATGGGA
>JAFGOW010000208.1 GCA_016926265.1 Deltaproteobacteria bacterium
TAAAGAATCCCTTCCTTGCTGAGGGCGTTTTCCATACGCCAGGCGAGGATGGCTTCCTTGAATTTGCGGGTGTAGGTTTTCTCGGGGGAGAGCAGCAGGCTTTTGGCCACCTGCTGGGTGATGGTGCTCCCCCCCTGGCGGATACCTCCCGCCTGGAGGTTTTTCAGGGCGGCCCTGAAAATGGAGAGGAAGTTGATGCCCCGATGCTGGAAGAAATGGGAATCCTCCGCCGCCACGAAAGCCTGGATCAGTTGTTTCGGCATCGAGGTGACCGGCACGATGATGCGGCGTTCCCGGCAAAATTCCGTCAGCGGTTTGCCGTCCTGGCTGTAGAGGGTCGTGATGACGGGAGGACGGTAGTCCTCCAGGGTATCGACCCGGGGCAGGGTGGAGGAGACATGGAGATAGCAGCCGACCAGGATCAGCAGCACCAGCAGCAGCGAGCCGGAACCGGACAGCAGCAAATAACGCGTCGTTGTTTTCATGGAGAAGAGGCGGAATCCAATTTTCATGCCCATCAAAAACCAGCCTCCATTAATAACATAGGGAGCCGTGGGCGGCAAATATTTTGCCCATTGATAAGGGGGGTGTTATATTCGAGGGCAGTGGCTTGTGAAATTGGCGAGGGCAGGCCTGACGGCCTCCAGGCTCGCCATTGAAGGAGGGAAAATGACAAAATGGGTGACGGGACTGCTGGCGCTCTATGCCGCCGTGCTGGGATGCGCCATGCTGGGGAGCTGGCGGGCGATCCCGCCCCCCGGCGGCTGCGACCAGTGCCACAAGGAACAGATTTCGGCCGACTGGCAGGTGGCTTACGCGCCGGCCATCATTTCCACCGAACGGGGCGGGGAGTCCTGGCAGCGACCCGATTCGGTGCTGCCCCCCCAGCCCTCCCCCCTGGAACAGAAGAAGATCACCGAACAGCAGTGTTTCCGGTGCCACAAAAGCCCCGACCGCGCCCATCGGGAATACCGCGGCAACTATCATCACAAACCGTTGTTCTGAGCCGTCGATCCCTTATTGTCGCGACAGGAGGAGTTTGTCATGATGCGGCGCACCAAGATTGTCGCCACCCTCGGTCCGGCCACGGAAAACGCCGGGTCGGTCCGCGCCCTGATGGAGGCCGGCGTCGATGTCTTCCGGCTCAATTTTTCCCATGGCGTCCAGGAACAAAAGGGGGAGCTGGTCCGGCTCATCCGTGAGGCCGCGCGACATTGGCACCGGGCGGTCGCCATCCTCGGGGATCTCCAGGGCCCCAAAATCAGGGCCGGCCTGATGGAAAACGGAGCCTTGGTCCTGACGACGGGGAGCGAGGTGACCATCACCACACAACCGGTTCTCGGCCGGGGGGGGGTCTTTGCCACCACCTACGCCGGGCTGCCGGGGGACGTCCGCAGCGGGGATCGGATTCTGCTCGACGACGGCAACCTGGAGCTGACCGTCCTTTCCGTCGAAGGGAACGAGGTGCGGTGCCGCGTGGAGGTCGGAGGGGTGCTGAGGGATCGCAAGGGCATCAACCTCCCCGGCAGCCGGGTTTCGGCGCCGGCGGTGACGGAAAAGGATCGGGCCGACCTCGAATTCTGCGTCCGTCACGGCGTCGATTTCATCGGCCAGTCCTTTGTCCGGCGGGCCGCGGACGTCCGGGAGCTGAAAACGCTGCTGAAGGGTTTGGACGCCTCCATCCCCATCGTCGCCAAAATCGAGAAGCCCCAGGCCCTGGAGGATTTCGACGCCATTCTGGCCGAGACCGATGCGGTCATGGTGGCGCGCGGCGACCTCGGCGTCGAGATGAATCCGGAGAAGATCCCCCTCATCCAGAAACGGATCATCCACAGCTGCAACCGGGCCGGCAAGCCGGTCATCACCGCCACCCAGATGCTGGAAAGCATGATCGGCAATCCCCGCCCCACCCGCGCCGAGACCTCCGATGTCGCCAACGCCATTCTGGACGGCAGCGACGCGGTGATGCTGTCCGGGGAAACGGCGGTCGGCAAATACCCGCTGGAGGCGGTGAGGATGATGGGCAAGGTGGCCGACGACGTGGAGCGGGACCCGATGCTGCGGCAGCACATTTTCCACCCCCGTTTCGAATCCGATCCGGAGTGCAGCCTGGCCGAGATCATCGCCGACGCCGCCTGCGAGGTGGCGGAAAACGTCGGAGCCGCCGCCATCCTGACCTTCACCCAGACCGGCCGCACTGCGGCTCTGGTCGCCAAGTACCGGCCGGCGCTGCCGATCTTCGCGGTGACGCCTTCGGAAGAGGTGCGCCGCCGCCTGGTTCTGTACCGCGGGGTGCGCTCCATGCAGGTCGCCACCGAAGGGGGGACCGAGACTCAGATCGCCGCCGTGGCCCATGCGGCCCTGGAGACGGGGCGGCTCAAAGTCGGGGATGTGGTGGTGATCGTCATGGGGAGCCCGGTCTCCGCCGCCGGCACCACCAACCTCATCAAGGTTCAGAAACTGTAAGGGGTGAAGGGGTGGACTCTTTCACCAGGCTTTAAACAGGTTTGAATTTGAAAACGGGGGATGTCCCTGTATTCTCCCGCAGCGATGATATCAGCCCTGATGCCATCGGCGCCAACGTGATCTCGGCGCTCCGTCAGATGGAAGTCGAGCTTAATGCCGGCGCTTTAGTATCCATAGACCCCCACCGTGTTCGCATGCGCGTTCTGCCGCTCATACAACCCGCGTCCTCAACAGGGACTACAAAAACAGCAAAAGACACGATTTGAATCCGTGGAGTTCCCTGGTTTACAAAAAACACCCTCCGGCACCCGGACTCCAGCTTGGAAAATAGTCCCTCTGAGCCCTCCTCTCTTTGAAAAACCTATAAATAATAAATAGTTTCAATTCTATTGAACAGATAAACAACGTCCCTGGAAGGGTCCAAGGTTCCCGCCAAGGTTCTCGCAGTGAAATCAACTCAAATTTCCGGCGCAAAAGCCGGGACTTTGCAATTTCTTGCAGCCTTCAAAAGGGATGCATCCAAGGTGGCCAGAGGAAGGTCGTGCCTCATGGCGAGATCCAGATAAGAGGCGTCATAGGTTGAAAGCCCCTGCTCCCGTGCGAGAGAAATTATATCCTTGAGCATCCGCTCCGGGGTTTCCTGCTCCACGATGATGGGGAGACAACCCAAAAGTTCCAGGAACCGGACAGCCGACGCTTGGCTGAGGCGTTTTTTCCTTTCAGCAACCAGCAGGACATTTCCAACCTCAAGCGGCCAGATGGCCGGCACAAAAACCTCCTCGGATTCGAGGCTATCGAGGACGGAATCCGCATAGCCATTTCCCTCATCCTCGAAACACCAGGCCATAACAATGGAATGGTCGACCACAAAACCCCTGGCCATCAGCGCCTCCCTTCTTCGATCATGTCGCGAAGGGAAATTCCGTCAGGGTGTTTGCCATGGCGAAATTGTTTCAACTGGTCGACGACGTCCCGCACCGGCACCCTGATAGAGGAATCAGCGGGCTGCAAGGTTGCCACGGGTACCCCGTGCTTCGTGATGGTTATCTTCTCTCCTTTGGCAACGCGCTTAAGGAGTTGGGTGAGATGTGTTTTCGCCTCATAGGCTCCGACGGATCCCATTTTGCACCTCCGGTCAACTGGTCTTATACCAGTCTATTTAAGGCGCCAAAAAAGCAACCTATCTTTGTCTAACCAGAAGGGCACTCAACCAGAGACTCTCTTCTTTTTGAAAGGCCTTACCGGCCCGGAGAGTTAACCTAACTTGCGCCATTCGGAGGCGGCCCGAATTTTTAAGCAAAGCTGATCCCCCAGTTCGCCAATGTTCAATCTTGCAAGTTGAATCTACCCTCGGCCAGGAGTTTCAGAATGCCGATGGCGTTGCGCATGTTTTCGTAGCTTTTGGGGTCTTGCAATACCCCTCGCGGCTCCCCGTTCTGGGTGATTATCACCGGGCGCTGGGTTTCGTTGATCTGATCGAGCAGATCGGCGGCGCGGGATTTGAGATAGGTAACGGGTTTGATATCGGTCGAAAAATTCATGGCTTTGCACCTCCGGTCCGAAAATGGTACCAAAAACGGGCCGCCGGCCAAGCTGTTTCTGTCGGTTACCCTCTTCCCTCCGGGGCTGGTTTCCAATTTCAAACCCAAGGGGAGGGGGAGGACTAAGAGAGAAGACCGGGGCTGGTATAATTGGGAAAAAGCCGGGGAGAGATATCGGTCATGGCTGGCAACCCGAGAGATGCCACGGGGAGATGGCGGCGGTCAATGCTCACCCTGGCGGTGATTGCCCTGGCGCTGACGGCTTGGGCCGGAAGCGTGGATGCGGAGGAAACTATGGCGCTGACTCTTGGATCGACGGCCTTTGCCAACGGAGGCGGAATCCCGTCCCGTTACACCTGTGAAGGGAAGGATCTCTCCCCGCCCCTCGCCTGGTCGGGGATTCCGGCCGGGGCCAAAAGTCTGGTTCTCATTGTGGACGACCCGGATGCCCCGGACCCGAAGGCCCCCAGGATGACCTGGGTGCATTGGGTGCTTTTCAATATCCCCCCTGAGACGCCCGGACTGCCGGAGGGGGCGGACCGCTCCGGCCTTCCTGCCGGGACCGAGGAAGGGGTGAACGACTGGCACCGGCTCGGCTACGGCGGCCCCTGCCCCCCCGTCGGCCGTCATCGCTACTTTCACAAGCTCTATGCCCTGGACGTCGTGCTGCAAGGCCTGGGCAAGCCGAGCAAGGCCAAACTGGAGGCGGCGATGAAGGGGCACATCATCGCTCAGGCCGAACTGGTGGGAACCTATCAAAAAACCCCGTGACGCGGGCTGTTGCCCTTAAAGGGGTGCGGGATGAGCCCCCCCTGCCCTCTCTCCCGTGGCATCCGTGCCGATCTCCGGCACAGGCTCTGCCGGCGCCGGCGCCTCTGGATTCCGCGGTCCCGAAGGGGTCCGACCATGAGCGCTGCCGATCTCCCCAACCCCATCGCGCCGAGCTGGCGCGGTTTTTTTAATTGGCGGCGACCGTTTGTGGATATTCGGCGAATGGAGGATAGACTGAATCCGATGGATTCTGAAAAAAGTTGTTCCCAGGGCGTCAGCGGACTTTACCGCACGGTGGCCCTGCTTTTCTCGGCCCGTTTCATTAATCTTTCCATCTTTCTATTAACGTTTGGGGTTGCCGGTCCGGTTCCGTCGGCCCGCGCGGATCCCGGTTTCCGGCCTTTGTCACACGGGGGAGGAGGATTCCGGATGAATGGTGGTTTGCGATTCCGAACCATGGCGTGGGTCTGTATGGTGATTCTCGGTGTGGTCCTGTTCCTCTCCACAGCCGTGCCGGCTGGGGCCTTGGTCGATTGGCCACGGCAGTTCCTGGCGGAGAAGGGGAAGATTCTGGTCTTCCAGCCCCAGCTCGAATCCCTGGCAGGGAACCGGCTCAAGGGAAGGGCCGCGATATCCTTCACCCCCGCCGGGGGAGAGCCGGTTTTCGGGGCCTTCTGGTTCGAGGCGCTCCTGCAGACCGACCGGGACTCCCGGACCTATCGCCTGGAATCGGTCAAGATCCCCACGGTCCGGTTCCTGGAGCTCGATGCGAAGAAGGCGCAAGAAACCGCCCGGTTCCTGGAGAAGGAGATCCCGAAACGGGGCATCCACGGCTCCCTGGACGAGCTCGTCCCGGCGCTGGAGCTGGCGAAAAAGGAACGGTCCGCGGACGACGAGATCAAGGCGGAACCGCCTAAGATCCTGTTACGGACCCGTCCTTCGGTGCTGGTTCTCTTCGACGGAAAGCCGGCGGTTCGGCCGGCGGCGGGGAGCGACCTCCGGCGGGCGATGAATACGCCGTTTTTCGTGGTGCAGGACCCCTCCGGCGCCTGGTACCTGAATGTGGGGAAGTTCTGGTACGGCTCCTTCGATCCGGAAGGCCCCTGGAAGGCAGGGGTGAACCCGCCCAAGTCGGTGCGAAAGCTCCAGGCCCAGGAAGCGAAGAAAGCCAGGTCGGCAAAGGAAGAAAAGAGCGCCTCGCCTAAGGACAGCGGGAAATCGTCGGCGCCGGAGATCGTCGTTGCGACGGAACCCGCCGAGCTCATCCAGACCGACGGGGAGCCGAAATATGCGCCGTTGCGGGGGACCGAGCTCCTTTTTGTGCAGAACACGACGAACGATGTCTTCCTGCGGATTGACACCCAGGAAGTTTTCGCGCTTCTCTCCGGCCGGTGGTTTTCGGCCCGGTCGCTGACCGAGGGAACTTGGGAGCACGTCCCCCCGGACCGGCTGCCATCCGATTTCCGGAAGATCCCGGACGATTCGCCCAAGGGACACGTGCTGGCGAGCGTCGCCGGGACCGACCAGGCGAAGGAGGCGGTCCTCGACACCTATATCCCTCAGACCTCCGCGGTCCGGCGCGAGAAAAACGCGAAGGTTTCGGTGACCTACGACGGAGACCCGAGGTTCGAGCCGATCCGGGGCACGTCCCTGTCCTACGCGGTCAACACCGGCTCGTCGGTACTCCGCTATCAGGACCGCTTCTTCCTGTGCGAGCAGGCGGTGTGGTACGTCTCGGTGTCCCCGAAGGGGCCCTGGGACGTGGCGGTCTCGATCCCGCGGGCCATCCAGGCGATTCCACCGGAATACCCGGTCTACAACGTGAAGTACGTTTCCATCTACGACGCGACCCCGGACATCGTCTATGTGGGGTACACGCCGGGCTACGTGTACGCCTATCCGTACCGCGGCACCGTGGTCTACGGGACGGGGTATCCCTACAGCGGCTGGTACGGCTCCGTCTATTATTACCCGCCCCCGGTCACCTACGGCTTCCAGGCGGTTTACAACCCCTATGAGGGGATCTGGGACTTCGGCATCACCGTCGCCACGCCGGGCATTGCCATCAGCTTCTGGGGCGCCCCGTATTACGGCTGGTGGGGCCCCGTGGTCCATGTGCCCCCTCCGCCCCCGCCGCACGGGGGATATCCACCCCCGTGGCCGCCCCATGGTGGAAATCCCCCCCCACCCCATGGTGGGAATCCACCCGGACCGCAACCGTCACCTCCGGGAGGGCATCCGTCGGGCGGCCCGCCGCCGTCGGGCGGAGGACAGCCTCAGCCCGCGAAGGGCACAATGCCTCAGGGGGTACCGAACAACATCTACGCACGGCCGGGTAATGCCGACCGGGCCGCGCGGCAAGGAGGCCCCTCGGCGCCGGCTGGCGGCGGCTTCGACCGCGGGGCCGCGGCCCGGGATAACAATCTCTATGCCGACCCCTCCGGCAATGTGCACCGGAAGACCGCCGACGGCTGGGAGCAGCGGGGCGAGGGAGGCTGGAGCCGGAGCCATGGGTCCCGCCCCGACACGGTTTCCGGCCTCGATCGCGATTCCTATGCCCGGAGCCGCGGGGTCGAGCGATCCCGGGGTTTCGAGGGCTGGCGGGGTGCCGGCGGGTCGGGGCTGTTTGGGGGTCGTGGCGGATTCCACGGCGGCGGGATGCGCGGCGGCGGATTCAAACGTTAGATCACTGTAAGGGGAGTTCGAAAAGGCCCATTCCGTGACCGAGGAAGGACCCCGCAACATGGAACTGAAGGAGCGACCGTATCGATCGAACCTGAGGGAGATTTTTCTCAAAGGATTCAATGTCATGTACATTGCCGAACCGCTGGTGTCCTTTGATGCGGAGCAGCCCTCGGCCGCTGTCATGACCGCCATGACGGCCTGCGACTTCGATCTGGTGGGGATTCGAAAAAACGGGCGCATAGCAGGATATGTGCGGCGTGACCAGATGGGGGGGGGACCCTGCGGAGATTCCATGAGGGAATTCCGCCCTGCCGAGGTTGTCCTGGATACGACGCCGCTTTTGAAGGTGATCCCGCCCCTGGCCCGGGGGGAAACGCTCTTCGTTTCCATCCTGTTCAGCGTCGGTGCCGTCATCACCCCCTGGGATCTGCAGAAGCCCGCCGTTCGCATGGCTGTCTTCGGGGTTGTCACCCTGTTGGAAATGGGAATCGCCCGTATGATCCGGAATTTTTTCCCGGAGCAGACCTGGATGCGGCGGCTTTCCGAAAACCGGCTTCGGAAAGCCGAACTTCTCCTGAACGAGCGGCAGCGGCGCAACGAGCCGGCGGATCTTTTGGATTGTCTGCAATTCGGCGACAAGAGCGATTTGGTCGCCAAATCTCGGGACATGAGGGAGCTGTTCGGCCTCGATTCCAAAAGCCAGGCCGAGAAGGTTTTCAGCAACCTCGGAGTGCTGCGCGACAATCTCGCCCACGGCCAGTACCTCCAGCCCCGGCATCTGGAAACCATCGCCAACATCGCGGATGTCCTGGAAAAATCCCTGGGCTCTCTGGATCCCTTCGGCGACAACCTGAGGTTCCGCCTGCAACCCGAGAGGTAAGGCTTCAAGGGCGGTAGCGGTTCCTATATCCAGCACCTTATTAAGGGTCACAACCGGAAAGAAAGGAATAAGCTTATGAAAAAGGCATGGTGGCTTTTCATGGTCCTTCTGGGGGTATTGGGCTGCGCGGGCACCGAACGGTTGCAGACCACGGCGCCGCCTCCACCGGAAGCCGGTTTCCTGGCAGGTTATTACAGCCAGATGGTACCGGGCCCGCCGGGCGGCGTCAAGCTGCGCTGGTTCAGGCCGGGGGTGGATTTCACCAAATATCACAAGGTCATGCTGGACAGTGTGATCTTTTTCTTCGCCGACGATTCCGAATACAAAGGGATGGACCCCCAGGCATTGAAGGAATTGGCCGATGGCTTCCATCGGGAGATCATCAACACCCTCCGCGGGACCTGTTCCATCGTCACCAAACCGGGCCCCGGGGTGGTCCGGATTCGTTTCGCCATAACCGACCTCAAGCAGAGCCGGCCCGTAGTCAGCGCCATCACCACTCTCGTTCCCGCCGGATTGGGAATCAGTGTCATCAAAAGAGGCGTTACCGGCTCCTGGAGCGGTTCCGGTGCCACGGCCATGGAAGTAATGGCCCTGGATTCCCTGACCCAAGAGGTCATCGCCGTGGCCAAGGACCACCATGAGGCTGCCTTCGACGAAAGATTCACCAAATGGGGGTCCGCCGAAGAGGCGTTCCGGTTCTGGGCGGGAAGGCTCAAGCTCTTCGTAGAGAAGGTTAAGAGGAGCAAAGAAGCGGCTTAGCCCGGCCGCGGCGGCCAGATACGATCCGGAGAGGTGCGGTTGGCGGGCGGCGAGTTCAACCTGCCGGCGCCCCCGGAAAGATGTTCCGGTCTGGTTCCTCAGGCCGCCTGTTCCACGGGAAAGGGCGTCGAATCTTCCCCCCTGGGCCCCTCCCACGCGGCGCCGATCCCGCTCGGCGCCGAGCGCCGCAACGCCGGACTTCTCCCTGGCCTCTATTCAAAGCAATCCCGGCGCTGGAAATGGGGCCGCATGGCGAGACACGATCGGGGAGGTGAAGATTTATGACGCCAAGAAACCGGTGGAACGATTCAAGGCGGGGCGGCCGGGGCAGTCCCAGGGGGAAAGGGACACCCCGGCCCTGTTGAATCTGCTGGAGATCCCTCCGGAAGACCAGAAGGAGATCCGGGAGATCCAAGACAACCTTCAGGCCACGGCAAACTTCATTGGGCCGGGACCCGTCCCAAGGTTTCGGTCAACAGGTCGTAGACCTTCCCGACGCTGGCTATTTCAAGCCGTTCATCCGGCGAATGGACCTTTTCCAGCGTCGGCCCCACGGAAATCATCTTCATCTCCGGATATTTGGCCCCGATGACGCTGGTTTCGAGCCCGGCATGGACGGCATCGATCTTGGCTTCTTTTCCGAACTTTTGGCGATAGACCTCCTTCATCAGGGCGAGCAATGGGGAGGCCACATCGGGCCGCCAGCCGGAATAAAGATCGTGGCCCCGGACCTCGGCACCGCTCAGCTGCATTACGGCGGTGAGCTTCTGAATCGTATCATCCCGCGCCGAATCGATCGCACTGCGCACGTAGATGCCGACCGTCCATTGCCCCTTTCCGGCCTGAAAGATGCCGATGCTGCTGGAGGTTTCCACCAGGCCCGGAACGCTGTCGCTCATGCGCTGCACCCCGTTGATAGAGCCGAAAACGGCGCTGAGCATCCTATCCTGGGCTTTCTTTTCCATCACCTGGGGGGGGCAGGGGACCGGTTTGACGCTGACGGCCAATTTGGGATCGGTCACGGCGAGTTCGCTCTGGGCGATTTTTTCAAAGGACTGGACATACGCTTCAAAGGCGGCACTCCGGGGCTGGGGAATCGCAACCAGGGCCGAGGCGTCACGGGGGATGGCGTTATAGCGCCCTCCGCTGTCCAGTGAGGCGAGCCGAAGCCCGAACCGGTCCGCCGTCCAGAGCAGACGGGCCATCAGTTTGCTGGCGCTGCCGCCGCCTTTGTGGATGTCGACGCCGGAGTGCCCCCCTTCCAGTCCGGTCACGACGAGCTGATACCCTTGCATCCCCTTGGGAACCGCCACCGGGGAATATTTCCCCAGGGCGTCAACGAAGGCGCCGCCGGCACTGCCGATGGTAAAGGTGCCTTCGTTCTCCGAATCGATGTTGATCAGGTAGCGACCTTTGAGAATCCCCGCCTTCAGACCATTGACGCCTGAAAAGCCATCCTCCTCATTCACAGTGAACAGCGCTTCGATGGGGCCGTGCTCCAGATTCGGGTCCTGCAGCAGGGCCATGATGATCGCCATGCCGATGCCGTCGTCCGCCCCCAGAGTGGTACGGTCGGCCGTCAGGTAGCCGTCCTTGACGTAGACCGTGATCGGGTCCTTTTGAAAGTCGTGAACCTTGTCCGGGGTCGCCTGGGGCACCATGTCCATGTGGGCCTGGAGCACGACGCCGACCCGGTTCTCATACCCTTTGGTGGCGGGCAGGCGGATGATCACATTGCCCACCTCATCGGTCTGGGTTTCCAGGTTGAGGGAGCGTCCGAAAGCAGCGGCAAAGGCGCTGATCTTCTCTTCATGATGCGAAGGCCGCGGCACCTGGGTGATCCGGTAGAAATCCGTGAAAACGGCCGTGGGCTGGAGCTGCTTCAGATTGTCGGCGAAGGGCTTCATGGAACTGTCCGGGACCGATGCCGCACCGGCCTGGCAGAAAAACCCCATGAGCGCGACCAGAGCCACTCCCCCCATCATTCTGAACGGCATGAAGCTTTTTTCTGGTTTCATGGAACCTCCCTCTGTCTGGTGAACCGGTTCGAAATCCGTCCGGTGCCGTTGTCCGGGAAACGGCCGATATTCTATGCCGGGGGGCTTCCCCCTTGGAGCATCCACTTCAGCAGGCTGTTGAAAAACTGCGCCTTGGGCCCTGAGGCGGCGTTGCTCGGGTTTTTCAAATGCGCCCATAATGTTTGTATATGCGGCGCTTTTCAAAACCCTCGCGCCTTGCCTGAGGAACCAAATTCTTGTTTAGTACCTTACTCCTGAAAGTCTGTCATAAAAAACAAGAAATTTTTCTGGGTTGCGGGCGTTAAACCCAGCTTAGGAATGACGAAA
>JAFGOW010000209.1 GCA_016926265.1 Deltaproteobacteria bacterium
ACGCTGCTGGAGCGCAACCTGCTCTACACCGCGGTGACGAGAGGGAAGAAGCTGGTGGTGATCGTCGGCCAGCCCAAGGCGCTGGCGATGGCGGTCCGCAACCGCCGCGCCGCCCGGCGGCTGACGGCCCTGGCGGAGCGGCTGCGGGGCATGGAAGGGGGGGAGGGGTGATTTTGCACCTTGTTGCGGCCAAGCGGTGTTGGTAATCTGTCAACAGGACCGGTTCCCGGCGGGGCGCCGCCGGCAAAGGCCGTGGTTTGGCGCTCCCGCTGTGCTCCGTTTCTTGCCTCCGAACGGGGGGCTGTTGCCGCTTTCCCTGGATACCCGCGATGGATAGTCCGCTCCTGGTGGTGAAAAATCTCAGCAAGTCCTTCGCTGTTTCCAGTGGTCCGCTGGAGGGGCGGAAACTGTCGCTGCGCGCGGTGGACGACGTTTCCTTCACGCTGCGCCAAGGGGAGACCCTCGGCCTGGTGGGGGAGTCGGGCTGCGGCAAATCGACGGTGGCGCGGCTGCTGATGCGGTTGCTGGAGCCCGACCGGGGCCAGATCCTGTTCCGGGGGACCGATCTGACGCCACTTTCCCCGGCCCGGCTGCGGCCGTTCCGGAAGCAGTTGCAGATGGTTTTCCAGGACCCCTTCTCCTCCCTCAACCCGCGGCTGCGGATCGGTTCCGCCATCGGCGAGGCGCTCTCCATCCATCATCTCGCCCCTCCGGCCGAGATTCGCGACCGGGTGGTCAAACTGCTGGCCACGGTGGGGCTCGGGGAGCAGCACATGGACCGCTATCCCCATGAATTTTCCGGCGGCCAAAGGCAGCGGATCGGCATCGCCAGGGCGCTGGCGGTGCAGCCGGAACTGATCATCGCCGACGAGCCGCTGTCGGCCCTCGATGTCTCAATCCAGGCCCAGATCGTCAACCTGTTCCAGGATATCCAGAAGGAGTTCGGCCTCACCTATCTCTTCATCTCCCACGACCTGGCGGTGGTCGAACACATCAGCGACCGGGTGGCGGTCATGTACCTGGGAAGGATCGTCGAGCTGGCCCCCTCCGAGGAGCTCTACCGGCGGCCGCTGCACCCCTACAGCGAGGCGCTCCTCAATGCCGTTCCGGTCCCCGATCCTGAAGAACGCCGCCAGCGCCCCCTGCTGGCCGGGGAGATACCGTCGCCGCTGGCGCCGCCGCCGGGGTGCCCGTTTCATCCCCGCTGCCGTTACGCCCAGGACTGCTGCCGTTTCGACCGCCCCGCCTTGGAGGAAAAGAGTCCAGGGCATTTCGCCGCCTGCCACTTCAGCTTCCAGGTGGGAAGCGCCTCTCCCGAAACCACCCCATCCGCTTCGCCAAGGTGTCCGCCGTGCCTCTGAAAGGTTTTAAAAAAGGTTTTGGAATCGCCACGCTGGAGGATATCAGCACCCTCATCCTCAACTCCCACGATCTGGACCAGACCCTCAACAACATCGTCCGCCTGGTGGCCAAACGGATGGGAACCGAGGTCTGTTCCATCTACCTGCTGGAAAAATCCGAAAAGGTACTCACCCTCAAGGCGACCAAGGGGCTGTCCCGCAAGGCGGTCGGCAGGGTGGCCCTCAAAATCGGGGAGGGGCTGACCGGGCTGGTGGTGGAAGAGCGTCAGGTAGTGAACCGGTGCGATCCGGAGCGGGACCCCCGCCACCGCTATTTCCCCGAAACCGGGGAAGAACGGTTCCATTCCTTCCTCGGCATCCCCCTCTTCGACCGCCGGGAACCGATCGGCGCCCTGACCGTCCAGACCCGGGATCCCAGGGAATTCACCCCCGAGGAGATCGGCACCCTGTCGACGATTGCCTTTCAGGTCGCCTCCATCGTGGTCAACGCCCGCCTGCTCGATTCGGTGCGGCGCAGCGAGGCGGCTCCGGAGCAGCCGCTCGCCGCGGCCGCCGAAGGGTCGGGGGAGACCCCGGCGGCCCCGGCGGCGGCACCCAAACTGCCCTGTTCCCTGTCCGGGGTTCCGGTCCATCCCGGGGTGGTGTCGGGGCCGCTGCTGGTGGTCTCCAGCCATTTTCCCTCCGGGGAGTTGGTCAAGGAGCGGCCGGCCCTGGTCGAGACCGAGATCGAGCGGATGAAAACCGCCATCGAGCAGGTCCGCGTCCAGACCCTGTTTCTGGAAAAGCAGGTGGCCGAGCGGCTGGGGGAGAAGGACGCCGCCATCTTCAACACCCATCTGATGATTCTCGAAGACCGCGGCTTCCTGGACAAGTGGCGTGAGGGGATCACCGGCGGCCAGGGGGCGGTCGGCGCCCTGGGCCAGGTGGTGGGGGAGTATGTCTCCGTCTTCCAGCGCATGGACGACCTCTATCTGCGGGACCGGGCCGGGGATGTCCGCGATATCGGCCGCCGGCTGCTGGCGGTGTTGACCGGCGCCGGGGAACCGACCCTCGGCTTGAAGGAGCCGGCCATCCTGGCCTGCGGCGAACTCCACCCCTCGGATCTGGCGGCCATCGATCCGCGCCAGGTGCGCGGCATCGTGACGGAAGGGGGAGGAGTCAACGCCCATGCCGTGATCATGGCCAAATCGCTGGGGATTCCGATGCTGATCGGGGTCGAGGGGTTGCTGCGCCATGTCTCCGGCAACGATTTCGCGATCCTCGACGCCGACACCGGCTGTCTCCATCTCCACCCCGGCCCCAAGCTGATCTCCCAGTACCGGCGCCTGGAGGAGGGCAGCTGCCGGGAACTGAGCCGGCTGGAGGCGTGGCGCGAACTCCCCGGCCGCACCAGCGACGGGGTCGAGGTGACGCTGCGGGCCAATATCGGCCCCATGAGCGACGTCGATATCGCGCTGCGCAACGGCGCCGAGGGGGTGGGGCTGTTCCGCACCGAGTACCATTACATGATCAGCCCCGGCTTTCCGAGCCGCGACGAGCAGTACCGGTTCTACCGCCACGTGGTGGAGCGTTTTTCCGGCCATCCGGTGTCGATTCGCACCTTCGACCTCGGCGGCGACAAGGTGCTCCCCTATTTCAAACAACCCTCGGAGCGGAACCCCTTCATGGGCTGGCGCTCGCTGCGCATCTCCCTCGATCATCAGGACCTGTTTCTGACCCAGCTGGAGGCGATCCTGATGGCCGCCTTTCACGGCCCGGCCCGCATCCTGTTTCCGATGGTCTCCGGCGTCGAGGAGATCCGGGCCTGCAAGGAGTTGATGGCCGAGGCCCGGTGCCGGCTGCATCGAGAGGGAATTCCCTGCGCCGATGACCTTCCCTGCGGGGCGATGATCGAGATCCCGGCGGCGGCGGGGATCATGCG
>JAFGOW010000031.1 GCA_016926265.1 Deltaproteobacteria bacterium
AAAATACAGTTAATATCAAAGGGGACAGGGAAGCCATGGTGAGTTTACCCTGAGCGTAGCCGAAGGGAGTCCGTCCCGGGGAGCCAATAATGAATGCAACCCTTTTCCTAACCGGTTGCTTAACGAATAAAGCCCCGCATCAGCGATGCGGGGCTTTGTCTTGTGTGCCGAGCATGTTCGACAGCTCGAGGGTGAAAGTCCCTTTGACAACCTGATGGAGGTGAAGTCATAGCGAAGCGCAAGGGCGTCGTCGCGAGGCGGGGTTTGAAAGAAGCGTGGAGCAAAGGCGTGAGCCGATGGACAAGAACCGGATATGAGGCATACGGTGCCGGACGAGCGGGCAAGTGACTGCGAAGTCCATATCCATCAAGGGCACTGGTTGTAAATCCGGCGGTTGTGCGCCGAAGGCGGTCGAGCTTACCTCGGGAGGTCTGCCGCTTGTCCCGGATTCGGGACTGAGGGTGGAGTGATCTGTCCTGACCGGGCGGCAGAAGTCAGCAGAGGGCATATTAGTCGCTGGAGCGACGAAGGCCCGAACGGTCCCCGCAAGGGGTTAATGGGAGAGGCGAGTAAGCGGCGCGACTCATGAGCGGAAAGCGGCAGAAGAACCAGCTAGTGTTGGCCTTTCTGGCAGAGGATAGGGGTGAAGCCCCGAGGGCTGCTGAGGAAGGGACCGAGCCGTTTGCGGTGAAGCGCAGGGAAGAAAGCCTGGCCATTGGAGAAGAGTTGATGGAGGAAGTCTGCGAGCGGGAGAACTGCAAGCGGGCATTGGCACGAGTCAAGGCCAACAAAGGGAGCGCTGGTGTGGACGGGATGACCGTCGAGCAGTTGCCGGAGCACCTGAGACAGCATTGGCCGGTGATCCTGGAACAGTTGCTCAGCGGGACGTACAGGCCGCAGCCGGTGAAGAGGGTAGAGATCCCGAAGCCGGAGGGCGGGGTGCGAAAGCTTGGCATCCCGACGGTGCTGGATCGGTTTGTCCAGCAGGCGGTAATGCAAGTTCTGCAGCGCAGGTGGGACCGGACGTTTTCTGAACACAGCTACGGGTTTCGCCCCGGGCGGTCGGCGCATCAGGCGGTGAATCAGGCGCAGCGGTGTATTGCGGAGGGTTATCGCTGGGTGGTGGACCTGGATTTGGAGAAATTTTTCGACCGAGTCAATCACGACAAACTGATGGCTAGGATTGCAGATCGGGTCAGCGACAAGCGTGTGTTTAAGCTGATCCGGGCGTTTCTGTGTGCCGGGGTGATGGAAGACGGGTTGGTTAGTCCGGTGGATGAGGGGACGCCGCAGGGCGGACCTTTGTCGCCCTTGCTAAGCAATATCGTACTCGACGAGTTTGACCGGGAGGTGGAGCGTCGTGGGCTCCGGTTTGCGCGCTATGCGGATGATAGCAATATATACGTTCGCAGCCGGCGGGCCGGGGAACGGGTGATGCAGAGCCTTGTGCGATTCATCACGATGAAGCTCAAGCTCAAGGTGAACGCGCAGAAGAGTGCGGTGGCACGGCCATGGGGGCGGAAGTTTCTCGGCTTTAGCTTCACGAACAACAACGTACCGAAACGGCGAATATCGCCGAAAGCGGTGGGTCGGTTCAAGAAGCGGGTTCGCGAACTGACTCGCCGGACGCGGGGGGTAAGCATCGAACGGATGGCCGAGGATCTTGCCCGATATTTAAGGGGCTGGATCGGCTACTTCGGAAAGTGTGAAACGCCCTCGGTGCTGCAAGGTCTTGAGATGTGGATCAGGCACAGGCTGCGGTCTGCGATCTGGAAGCAGTGGAAACGGGGTAGGGTACGCTTTGCGGAGCTTCGCAAGCGGGGTGTGGGCAGAGACTTGGCCGCTCAAACGGCGGGCAGCGCTCACGGCCCGTGGCGGCTCGCAAACAGTCCTGCCCTCAAGATTGCGCTGCCCAATGCTTACTTCGACTCGCTCGGGATTCCGAGATTGACTGTCAGTCGATAGCTCAACCCGCCGAACCGCCCGGTACGGACCCGTACGCCGGGTGGTGTGACAGGGAAAGCTGGCGACAGCCTACCTATGTCTATTCAAAGCGTTGTAATTACAAAAGGTTACACCCCTCCCTACATTCCCTTCCAATTTCTCCATTCTCCAAAAAACACGCTTTTTCATGTGAACCGACGTTTTTTGAGTTCGAAAATAGCTTTTGGACCCCGAAACGAACGCTGAATTCTCCTGTTCTCCGTTTTTTAGATCGTCTTGTTTAACAGCCCGGTTGCATCCGGGTGCCCATGTGGTACTCGAATTTTTAGTTGCCTCTATATCTCACTTGTTATAACATGCAATAACTTTTCCAGGACGAGATTCGTGCAAGCAAATTTAAAGGAACTCATGATGCACCTGAACCAAAAGGATCTTCCCGCCTTATTCAAGGAAGTTCGCAGGCAATTGTCTTTGAGCCAGGAGGGGCTGGCGCGTGAACTGGGGGTGAGTTTTGCCACGGTCAACCGTTGGGAAAACGCCCAAGTCAAACCTTCCAAGCTGGCGATGGTGCAATTTGAAAGCTTTTGCCTGAAGATGATGAAACAGGGAAAGCTGAATCTTCCAGGGGTGCTCAAATGAAGACGAGCGAACCGCATTATGTGGGGCATCGGGCGCGCCTTCGTGATCGTTTTCTCAAGTCAGGCACCCAAGGCATGGCCGACTATGAGGTCGTGGAGTTGCTCCTGACCCTGGCGATTCCCCGCAAGGACGTAAAGGAACCGGCCAAGCGGCTGATTCAGAAATTCGGCAATCTAAAAGGCATTCTCGATGCGCCGGTGGTGGAATTGCGCAAGGTAGAGAAGATTGGAACGGTCACCCCGGTTGCGTTGAAGATTATCCGGACCGCAGCCACTATCTACCTGCAACAAAATGCCGAAGGCCGCGAGATCCTGTCGGATGTGGCAACCATGAGTGATTTCTGGCGCATGAAATTGGGAGGGCTGTCAAACGAAGTCTTTCAAGTGGGATATCTCGATTCCGCCAGCCGGCTGCAGCGCGACGGCGTTGAGACGCTGGAGGAGGGTACCATCGACCGCGCCAATGTGTACCCACGGCGAATGGTTGAATCGGCGTTGCGCCGCGGTGCGGCAGCTCTGGTGCTGGCGCACAATCATCCCAACGGCAATGTGCAACCCAGCGAGCAGGACAAACTGCTGACGCGCGCCCTGGTGCTCGCGGCCGAAGCGGTGCAGTTGAAAATCGTTGACCACCTCATCGTGTCGGCGGACGAGGTGTTCAGTTTCCGCAAGGCGGGACTGCTATGACCATTGCTCCGGAAATTTTGAAGCATTATCCGGATCTGAACGAGGCCCAACGCCGGGTCATCGCCCACCAAGAGGGTCCGCTCCTGGTCATCGCCGGCCCTGGTTCCGGTAAAACCTACAGCATCGTTTTGCGCGCCTTGAATCTGTTGCTGCTCGGGAAAGCCGAACCCAGCCAGATGGTGCTGTGCACCTTCACCGAAAAGGCGGCTTTTGAAATGCGGGATCGCATTGCCGCGGCGGCCTGCAGGGTCGCCTTTGAAAATGACCTGTCGGAGCTGCATGTCACGACCATTCACGGCCTATGCAACCGATACATCGCAAAACACCGCCATCATTCACCACTCGGAAATAATTACGAAACCCTCGACGAACTCACCCAGCAACTTTTTATTTTCGAACACTTTGACCAGATTGTCGGAGCGATGAAAAATGACCATTTCCTGCATCGCTGGAAAACCAAGTGGATCGCCATCGAGGGCGCGCGTAATTACTTTGACAAGATCACCGAAGAGCTGGTGGAGATCGATCAACTGGCCGGGGCCGGTGATCCATTCCTTCGGTCCATCGCCCGCGCCTATCAGGCTTACGAGTCTGCCCTCTACCAGAAAAACCGAGTGGATTTCGCCCACCTGCAACGGATCGCCTATGATCTCCTGGCAGACAAAGCCCTTTGTGACGACTTGACAAAAGACATCCGTTACGTGCTCGTTGATGAATATCAGGACACCAACACCGTTCAGGAACAGCTTTTGCTGAAGCTTACCGAGCATTCCGGCAACCTGTGCGTGGTCGGCGACGAGGACCAGAGTCTTTATAGGTTCCGGGGCGCCACGGTACGCAACATCCTCGAATTCCCGACACGGTTTTCGCGATGTCCAGTGATCAAGCTGACCCTCAACTATCGTTCCCACCGAGACATCATTGAACGATACGATCGCTGGATGGCTTCCGTCGACTGGTCCAACCCCAATGGAACTGCCTTTCGTTACGACAAAACCATCCAACCCGCTCCGGATGGAGAGCATCCGGAATATCCTGGCGTCATCAGCATCTGGGGCCGGGACCATCGCGATGAAGCCCAACGCTTTGCAAACCTGGCAGCGTTCTTGAAAAAAGAAGGTGTCGTGGAAGACTACAGCCAAATTGCCTTGCTGCTGCATAGCGTAAGGGAAAATCACAGCCGGGCCTACCTTTCCGCGCTGGAAGAGCGCGGCATCCCGGCCTTTTGTCCCAGGGCCCGGGCCTATTTTGACAATCCTGAAATCGGTCTGATGACGGCCTGCTTTGCCCTGATTCTCGGGTGGCACGGAGATGGGCGCGGCCAATTGGCCGGTGCAACGGCGGATCTGGCCCATTATGTGGACCGGAACCTTGTGGAACTGGCCGCCAAATTTGCACCTCCGCACCCGCTGGCGCACCAGCTGCGCAGTTGGGTGGATGAGATCGCCGCGCTTGAATCGGGGCAATCCCTGGACCTTCGGCCGGCCGACTATTTCTATCGGCTTCTTGCCATCGATCCTTTTCCCGGTTTGCTGAAAAACGAGAACCGCGCCCGCAACCTGGCCATTTTCAGCCAGTTGCTCAACACGTTCCAGAATTATTACCATTACAACATCGTCACTTTCAGCAATCAAGGGTACCTGCGGTTTCATCTGTTCAACAGTTTCTTTCGCCTGCTGTATGACGGCGGCATCAATGAGTACGAAGACCCGGACCGGCCCTTTCCAAAAGGCCATGTTCAGGTCATGACCATCCATCAAGCCAAGGGGCTCGAATTTCCGGTGGTGGTAGTCGGCAGCCTCAGCAAACAGCTCTCGTCGGTCAAGGGCATTGACCGGGATCTTGCACCGTTTTACCGCCGGGCGCCCTTCGAGCCGGAAAACCGCATCACTCTGTTCGACCGCATGCGCCTGCATTACGTGGCATTTTCCCGCCCCCAGAAGCTACTGGTGCTGACCACCCATGAACCGCCCAAGGATCATTTCGCGCCCATCTGGCAGGGGCTTCCTCAATGGCCCTATGTGCAAACCGAACTGCTGGCGGCCCAGCGCTTTGCCCTACGGGAGCGCATGCCGGTGAAGAAATGTTACAGCTTCACAGGGGACTTGAAGATCTATGAAACCTGCCCGCGCCAGTACCAGTTCTTCCGGGAATATGACTTTACGCCCTCCCGTTCGGCGGTGATCTTCTTCGGGCTGCTGGTCCATCAAACCATTGAAGACATCCATCGCACGGCCATGGAAGGTCGGCTTGAAAACCTGGATCAGCCGCAAATCCGGTCCTTCTTCGAACGCAACTTCCGGTTGCTCTGCCTGAGCGACGTGCGTCCCATCGGCGATGCCGCAAAAGAGGGGGCCTATACCCAGGTGATGAATTATTTCCACCAGAACCAAGCCGAAATGCGCCGGGTCATCCAGACCGAGGTGGATGTCTCGCTGGAAAAAAACGGCTATATTCTCGTCGGCAAGGTGGACCTGCTGATGGGGAAGGACAACAAGCTGGAGCTGCTGGATTTCAAGACCAGCGAGCGCAGCACCGATATGGGATTGCTTTCGACCTACGAGGATCAGCTCTGCACCTATGCCCACATGCTGGAGCGGCGGCACGGCAAACACCCTGAACGCCTCTTGCTCTACTGGACCGCCGAGCCGGACAAATCAGATGCGCTGATGGAAATCCCCTATCGGCCCGAGAAAGTCGAGGCGGCTGGAAGGAGGTTTGACCGAGTGGTGTCGCGTATTCAGGCCCGGGATTTCACTGTCCGCCAAGTTCCGGAAGCCAAGGTATGCAAGGAGTGTGACTTGAAGACCTTTTGCGGCGCGGAGGGGAGGATATGATTTTGGATTTTAAATGCGGGTGGCGATGATGACCATTGAAACCTTATTGAAGCAGCCCGAAGGCAAGACGCTTGAATTCAAGCGGGACCTGTCTTCACCCAAAAAAATGATGAAAACCCTGGTGGCCTTTGCCAATACGGCCGGCGGCAGGGTCATCATCGGCGTGGATGACAAAACCCGTTCGCCTGTCGGGGTCATCCATCCCCTGGACGAGGAAGAACGGCTTTGCAACCTGATCGCCGATGCTATCAGTCCGAGACTCGTCCCAAATGTAGAGATGGTAACGGTCGAGAACCAGACGCTGCTGGTGGTGGAGGTCTTTTTGAGCGGCACCCGACCCCACTGGGTCAAAGGCGAAGGGCCGGAAACGGGCGTTTACGTGCGTCTGGGGTCCACCAACCGTCAGGCTGACCGGGAGTTGATCGCCGAACTGCGGCGTTCGGTGGAGGGCGTCGCCTTTGATGAACTTCCCATGTCGGATTTGACCGTCGCTGATCTGGACTTGGCGGCACTCAAATCGTTGTTTCGCGGCAAGCATGACCTGGACGAGAAAAAAATGCTGACCCTGCGGCTGCTGACAAAAGACCAGGGCCGGCTGGTTCCCACCAGGGGCGCTGTCTTGATCTGCGGCAAGGAGCGGGCGATGCATTTTCCCGATGCCTGGGTCCAATGCGGCCGGTTCATCGGCCGGGACAAGTCTCGCATTTTCGACCACATCGACCTCAACGACCATCTGCCCCAGGCTGTAGACGGCATCCTGCTGTTCCTTAAAAAGCACGCCATGCGGGGCGCGGATTTTTCCGAGGTGCGGCGCCAGGATGTGTGGAGCATTCCCCTGGCGATCCTGCGCGAGGTGGTGATCAACGCCCTGGTGCACGCCGATTATTCCCAGCGGGGCGCCCCCATCAGGGTCGGCTTTTTCGATGACCGCATAGAGGTTGAAAACCCGGGCATCCTGCTGCCCGGCATGACCATCGATGACATGCGCCGGGGCGTCTCCAAAATCCGCAACCATGTCATCGCCCGGATTTTCCGGGAGCTGAACCTGATCGAGCAGTGGGGCAGCGGCATACCGCGTATCCTGCGCGAGGCGGAAAAACTGGGCCTGCCGGATTTGAAGATGGAAGAGATCGGCATGCGGGTGCGCGTGACCGTGCCTTTGGCCGAACAAATCAATATTCAATCTGCTCTTCCCGAAGTTGCGGACCAAGTCGGGACCAAGTCGGGACCAAGTCGGGACCAAGTTGAAATCTTACGCAGATGCATAGAAGAACAAACAATAGTTAATCTCATGGCACTGTGGGGCCGAACAAACCGGACCAAGTTCAGGGACCAAGTTCTCAAGCCTCTCATGGACAAGGGCCTGATCGAGATGACCATCCCGGACAAACCGCGAAGCTCCAAACAACGGTACCGGGTCACCGCGTTTGGGAAGGACGTTTTGCGGAAAGCCGATCATAATACGAAGAGCGGATAGATGAAGCTGAAACAGGCCATCCTGACCATCATGGACCGCGACACGCTCAAGGCGGTGGTCGATGACTTGGAAATTGAAAGTGTCGACCGCCGCAACGCCGAGGAGATGCGGGTCAGGGTGTCGCGCAACCGTCAGGCGGAACCTGAAATGCTGATGGCGCATCTGAGCGAAAAGCAGGTCAAGGCGGTCTGCGAGCAGATGGACGTCAGTCCCAGGGGCCGGCGAAAGGAATTGATGGAACGGCTTTTGAACACAACCGGGACTGAAAAACAGATGCCGGAAAAGCTATCAATACCCGGTTCGGTCAAGACCGTAAAACCGAATAAAAAACAAGCGCAAAAGGAGTCACCCCCCATGGCGGATAAACAGAACAATGGCAACCAGAATGAACAGCAGCCGGCCCCGGTGCGTCTGCCCGACCCGCCGCCGGGCATGATGCGGGTCACCCGCACCGAGCTGGTCTGGCCGGGCAAGTACAACGAGGATGGCACTCTCAAAGAGGTGCCCCGGGTGAGCCTGCCGTTCCAGGTGATCGAGACGGTCAATGAAACGCGGGCCACACGGGAGGCGAAAAAGGGCGGCATCCAGCCAGGACTCTTCGATGTTTATGAAGGCAAGGAAGGCGACAGCTTCGAGGAGGGGTGGAAGAACAAGCTCATCTGGGGCGACAATCTGCTGGTCATGGGGTCGTTGCTGGAGAAGTTCGCCGGGAAATTTGACCTTATTTATATTGATCCACCATTCGCTACAGGAGCTGATTTTACAGCAACTGGGTTTTTAGGAGATGAAGCTATATCAGTTACAAAAGAACAATCGATAATAGAGGAAAGAGCTTACAGAGATACGTGGGGTTATGGAATTAGGTCATATTTGGATATGATGATTACGAGATTGAAACTTATCCGCGAATTGCTTTCAGAAACAGGGACTCTTTACTTGCACTGTGATTATAGAACGAATCACTATCAAAGAGTAATGCTAGAGGAAGTTTTTGGAGTTGATCATTTTATATCGGAAATTATCTGGAAACGTAGATCAGGAATCGTAAAGCAAACTAAGACGTTTGGGGCATGTACTGATACGATTTTAATGTTCTCAAAA
Source organism: Deltaproteobacteria bacterium (assembly GCA_016926265.1). GTDB lineage: Bacteria > Desulfobacterota > Desulfuromonadia > Desulfuromonadales > JAAYDE01 > JAAYDE01. The sequence goes on from JAFGOW010000031.1 coordinate 8,685, forward strand.
AGCAACGAATATTTGTACAATCGGCAATTCACAAAAGTTGATTCTGAAAAATATGTTGAACAGCGCTTCAAATACATTGATGAAAAGGGGAGAAGATATAGGCTTAGTAATTTAGTTAATCCTGGATATAGGCCAACATTACGCTATGAATATAAGGGATATCCTCCACCCCCTAACGGATGGGCTATTTCTTTTGAAAGAATGAAAAAATTCGATGAAGAGGGACGTCTTGAATTTCCAAAAAATAATCAGGGGCGTATTCAAAGGCGGCAGTTCTTAGACGAATGGGAAGGTTATCCTGTTCAGAATTTGTGGACCGATATTTATCAAATTAACCCTGTGGCAGATGAACGTCTAGATTATCCAACCCAAAAGCCAGAATCATTAATTGAGCGTATAATAAAAACTTCAACAAATGATGGCGCACTTATCGGTGATTTTTTTGCAGGCTCTGGCTCAACGGTTGCAAAGGCAGAAAAATTAGGGCGTCGTTGGATCTGCTGTGACATTTCACGATTTGCCATCCATGTAACCCGCAAGCGGCTGCTGGGCATCGACAACTGCAAGCCCTTCGAAGTTCTCAACCTCGGAAAATACGAGCGCCAGTACTGGCAGGGGGTCACCTTTGGCGAGAAGAAAGAGAAGCATATCACGGAACAGGCCCTTTACGAATATCTGGCCTTCATCCTCAAGCTTTACGGCGCCCAGCCGGTGGCGGGTCTGGCCCACCTGCACGGCAAAAAGCGCCGAGCCATGGTGCATATCGGCGCGGTGGATGCACCGGTGACCATTGCCGAGATCGACGCGGCGGTGGAAGAGTGCGTGCAGCTCAAACAGCCCGAACTTCATGTGCTGGGCTGGGAATGGGAGATGGGGCTCTACGACCTGATGGTGGAGGCGGCCAAGAAGAAGGGCGTCAAGCTGCTGCTGTTGCAGATCCCCCGGGAGGTCATGGAGCAGCAGGCCGCGGCCAAAGGGGATGTGCGCTTTTTCGAGCTGGCCTACCTGGAGGTCGAGGTTCAAAGGCCCTCACCCCGGCCCTCTCCCAGAGGGAGAGGGAGTGAGTTAGCGGTGCAGGTGGCCCTCAAGGACTTCGTGATCCCCAACACCGAGCTGATCCCCGAGGAGGTGCGGTCCAAGATCAAGAAATGGTCCGACTACATCGACTACTGGGCCGTGGACTGGGATTTCCAGAACGACACCTTCATGCAGGGCTGGGT
>JAFGOW010000210.1 GCA_016926265.1 Deltaproteobacteria bacterium
CCGGAGGATCTGGCCACTCCGTCCCGCCTTGGTGCCGGCGCCGAATCCCTGGGCGCCGGGAAAGACCGGAAGGGAACCGTCGGGGCGTTGCTCCGGTTCGGGATCGGAAGCGGCGGGTTCGCTGGAAGCCGTTTCTTCAAGCGTCGCGCAGACTTGATTGGAGCGGGGGAATTGAGACGGATCAGCCTGGGTCCAGCGGGCTTCGATCTGGAAACAGTGGGTGCCGGCCGCCAGCCCGCCGATGATCTTGGTAACTTGGCCGGTGTTGTGCTGGGCATTGGTATCTACCCCGTCGATGACGATGTCGTATCCGCCGGCAGGCACGCCGTAGGCAGTTGCAGGTTGCGACCATCCGAGCATGAAATCGGTGCCGCTGGCTTGAACATAATCCAGAACCGGCGCGGAATATGTGGTCGGCAGAGTGGCAATATTTACTGTAACCGTAACGGGGATGGACTTGCCGACGTTGCCAGCCGCATCGTAGGCCACGGCGGTTATGGTGTGAGTACCGTTATTGGCGGCCGTGATCGCCATGGCGGCCGAGAACGTGTTGGTGGTGTCGGTACCCATTAAGGTGCTGCCGTTATAGAATTCGACCTTGCTGACAGCGGTGTTGTCACTGGCGCTGGCTACCAAGTTCAGGGTTTGAGCGCTGGTAATGGTGGTATTTCCCGACGGGTTGGTGATGGAAACGGCGGGAGGAATGGTGTCCTTCGGTGCGATATTGATTTTAAGACTTACCGGTCCAGAAACCCTGCTGTTTCCTGCCGCGTCGTAGGCTTTGGCTGTCAATGAATGGGAACCGTTGATGCTTTCGGTTATGGGGAAGGAAAAGGAATAAGGAGCCGCGGAGTCCGTGCCCATCAGGATGGAGCCGTTAAAGAGCTCGACTTTGGTGACAGCAACATTGTCCTGTGCAGTGACTGCAATCTGAAGGGTCTGGCTACTGGTATAGGTGGCTCCGGATTGTGGGTTTGTGATGGAAACGGTGGGGGCGGTCACATCGGCTGATACTTGATTGGTGACGGTGCTGCTGCGTGTTGAATAAGAAGAATAAACATATGAAATTTTCCTTTGGTCAAAAGACCTGACTCTGTAGAAGTAACGAGTGGCAGACTTCAGACCGGAATCTTTCCAAAATTTGGTGTTGGCACCTGTGCTTGCGACCTTGGTATAGCCTGTGGTGGAATTGGTGCTGCGCTCAATGGAGAAGCCATCGACAATGGAATTGGAAGTGCAAATCCAGGTCAAATGAATTTCTGATGAGGATAGAGTTTTTGCTGTCAAGTTATAAGGGGTTGGAAGTGCGGATGCATTGGTTTCAGCCGCTATAAATGAAAAAGCTAAAAAGCCAAGCAACGAAATTGTAAAATGTATGAAATCAATTTTTGTTTTTAAATTCATTTTTTCTCCAGTAATTTTTTTGACCTATAAATTATTTTGTAGATTGATAGTTTTTAAATATTCATTCAGAAAATTATTATTTTTCGTTATTTGTTAAATAAATTTTTTCCTTGAAAATTATTTTCTCCTTTCATTGAGTGATGATTATCTGGATGTGAAACAAAAACGCACACCTCGTTATCGAAGATGTGCGTATGACTGGGCAAAAAATGAGCGATAGCTCATCCCATACATCATTCTCTTCGGCAACTCGGATATCCATAAAGGATCCGTGGTTTTGCTTGCCCAGATTGCTCTGGATTCGCCTTTATCGGAGAGGGAGTGGTTGATTTTATCGTATTATGGATAGACCATTTTTCCCTTTGGTGTTTTATAAGTGTTTGTTGTTTTTATTGCCTTAAATTTGTTGTTTAATTTTTTAAAAAAAGTTAAAAATATTTTTCCGGAGCATCCTGATCTTTTTTGCGATTGCCTTGCTTTTGCGTTTCGTCTTCCTTCAGCATTTATTGGGCCAATAAAAACTAACGATCAAAAAAAACTATTTTCGACGGTGGGGCGAGAGATTTTATCTTTAAAAATTTTTTAGCTGACGTGAAAGGTTCTGGAATTATTTGCTCCTGAGGAAAAAAAGAAATAATTAGAAATTTTATGTTTTTCTGGGTTTTTGAAAAGTGTTTTGAAAAAACACCTAAAAAGAAAGAAACTGGCTCCCATTTACGGTATTCTGCGATTGGTATATTTCGGGGAGGGGATTGAATGGCGGACCTTGGTGTCAAAAGTCGGCGACACCAAACCAAGGGGATTATGTTTTTGTCAATCTGATTATTTTTGTGAGGCGCGGGGGCTTTTCCTGCTGGCGGTTTTCTGCTTAAAGAAATTGAAATCAGGAAGATATTCTCTGTCCTTTTGGAGGTGAGGGTATTTTCTACAAGACGTTAAATCATGGGGCCTGATATTATTCTAATATTTTTTCTGGTTGGCATTATCCTTTTTGGGATTTTCATTTTCGCCAGAAAGCGACATTTTCTCAGTTCCCTTTTGCTGTTCTGCGCACTGCTGTGTTGCGGCGGTGTGGAAATTTTCGATAATTTGGTTTTTCGTCATCCAGAAAATTTCTTTTTCTGGAAAAAGGCCACCCTGCTCAGCGAATCCCTCTTGCCCCCGCTGTGGCTTTCCTTCGCCTTCCTGTTTTCCAAGCAAGGCGGCTTCCGAGCCCTGACGGTTTTCCAGCGGCTGCTGTTGTCCCTTTCCCTGCTGTTTTTCCCCGTTGCCCTGTTTTCACCCCTCGGCGGTTTTTTCTATTCCCCGGATTTCCCCCAGGAACGGCTGATTTTCTTGGGAAGTTTCGGCTATCCATTCTATTTTGCCTTGCTTTTGTACTTCATTTTGGCGTTGGCCCAGCTCGAAAAAACCCTGACCGTGTTGCCGGCGCTGGAGAAGTGGCGGGTCAAATTCGAACTCGTCGGCGCCGGGGTGATCCTGGCCATGTTCATCGTGTATTACAGCCAGGGGCTTTTGTATCGGACCCTGAATATGAGTCTGGTCCCGATACGGAACGGGGTCGAATTGGCCGGACTCGGGATGATGTTTTATTCGGGGCTGCGCCGCGGGGGGCTCTCCGGACTCTACGTCTCCAGGGAGATCGCTTTCCGGTCCGTGGTGGTCCTGATCATCGGCATCTATTTTCTGGGCCTGGGTTTGATGGGAGAAGGGATGCGTTATCTGGGCGCCTCCTCCCAGGAGACCTTTTTCTGGCTGGTGGCATTTCTGGTAGGGGCCGCCATGGCCATGGTGCTGCTGTCGGAAACGGTCAAACGAAAACTGAAGATCTATCTTCACAAGAACTTCTACCGGCAGAAATACGATTACCGGAACCAATGGCTGGAGTTCACCCGCTCCATTACAGGGAAAAGCAATGTCAAGGAGCTGGGGGGGGCCATCCTCTCCTTTTTCAGTGCGACCTTCGCCGTTCCCTCGGCCGCCCTTTTTCTTTGGAATGAAGAAGAGAGCGCCTACACTTGCGCGGTGTCGCTGGAAATGGAGCCTTCCGGGCCGGGATTCTCCCGCGCCAGTCCGCTGGTCCGATACCTTGCGGAACGGCACTGGGTGTTCAACAGCCGTGACGTGGTCCCGGAAATCGATGAAAAGAGCCGGGAATTCCTGGCCCGTTACCGGGTTTCCCACATCGTGCCGCTGGAGTTTGAAGAACGCCTGGAAGGGTTTATCGTGCTGGGGCGATCGGTCAATCAGGGGGAGGTCGCGACCTATGAGGATTTTGATCTTATGAAGGTTCTCGGCCGTCAAGCGGCATACAGTCTGATGGGCCAGAAGCTGGCGGCGGAATTGTCGGCTCAGCGGGAGATGGCTTCCCTTGGGAAAATCTCGGCCTTTGTCATCCATGACCTTAAAAACCTGGTTTCCGCGCTGGCCATGACGGCGGAAAACGCCAAGGATTTTATCGGCGAGCCGGAATTTCAGAAGGACCTGCTTTCCACCCTGTCCGGGAGCGTGGGGAAGATGAAGGGGCTCATCTCCTGGCTCAAGGATTTTCAGGGGAAGAAAATCCTTGAGAGGAAGCCGTGTGATTTGAAGCGGATCGCGGAGGAATGCAGGAGTAGCCTGAACCCTGGCGCGGTGGAAGTCTTTGGAGAACCGGTTCTGGTGGAGGGGGATGCGGCGGAGCTGCAACGGGTGCTGCTGAACCTGGTCATGAACGGGATTGAGGCCGGCCGCGACAGGGCTCCGGTGGAGATCCGGGTCGGGAAAAACGGCCAGGCCTTTTTGCGGGTTACCGACCAGGGAGCGGGGATGTCCAGGGATTTTATCGAAAATCGCCTCTTTCGCCCCTTTCAGACCACCAAAAACCACGGTTTCGGGATCGGGCTGTATCAGTGCAAAAACATCGTTGAAGCTCACGGCGGCCGCATCGAAGTCCAAAGCGAGGTGGGGGAAGGATCGACATTCACCCTCTTTTTGCCCCTTGCCTCCGAAAGTTGCAGCGATCTGAAAAGCCAGCGGGCCGGTCTCGTCGATGGCCTGCCATGAAACAATCCGGTTCCGGAAATGAATGTGGGTCAAAGCAACCCTTCAGATAAATGGGAGATCGCGTGGACACGCTCCTGGTGGTGGAAGACAACGAAGAGATCCAGAAGCAGCTTAGATGGGGATTGGGAAAGGAATACAAGGTTTTGGCCGCCGGGGATGCGGCCCAGGCGCTGGCTCTGTTTCGGGAGCACGAGCCAAAGGTGATGACCCTGGATCTCGGCCTGCCACCCGATGCGGAAGGTTCCACGGAAGGCTTCCGCTGTCTGGAAGAGGTGATGGGGCAGGCGCCGTGGACAAAAGTGATCGTTCTGACCGGCAACGAGGAACGGGAGAGCGCCCTGCGGGCGGTCCGTTCAGGCGCCTATGACTATTATTCCAAGCCGATCAGCCTGGAGGAATTGAAGATCATCCTGGCTCGCGCTTTTCACTTGGCCGCCATCGAGGAGGAAAACCGTCATCTCCATTCCGCGCTTTCACCGATGGGGAGGGAGATGCAGGGGATTTTCGGACAATCCGCCCCCATGCTGGAGGTTTTCAATACAATCCGGAAGGTTTCCTCCTGCGACGTGCCGATTCTTATCCAGGGCGACAGCGGCACCGGCAAGGAGCTGGTGGCCAGCGCCATCCATCAGAACAGTCCGCGCAAAACGGGGCCCTTTGTCCCGATCAACTGCAGCGCCATTCCGGAACCGCTTCTGGAGTCGGAGCTGTTCGGTCATGAAAAAGGAGCCTTTACCGGCGCCCACGGGCGGGTTCAGGGGAAATTCGAATGTGCCCAGGGCGGGACCCTTTTTCTGGACGAAATCGGCGAAATGCCGCTTTCCGTCCAGGTCAAGGTGTTGAGGTTCCTGCAGGAAAAGGTCATCCAGCGGGTTGGGGGGCGGGAAAATATCGAAGTCGATGCCCGCATCATCTCCGCCACCAACATCGATATCAAAAAAGCCATTCGGGAGGGGAAGTTTCGGGAGGATCTGTTTTTCCGGATCGGGGTGATCGCCATCGAACTTCCTCCCTTGAGAGAAAGGGGCGACGATGTCTTGTTGCTGGCCAACTTTTTTCTGCGGCGTTTCAGTGAGATGCTCAACAAAAGGGTTCGGGGATTCAGCCCCGCAGCCCTTCGGGAACTGGGGGCCCACTCCTGGCCGGGCAATGTCCGGGAACTGGAAAACCGGGTCAAAAGGGCGGTTGTCCTGGCGGAAACGGCATTTATCGAGCCCCGCGATCTCGACTTCGCCGTTGTGGCCGGTGGTCAGAAAGATTCCAGCGATGCAACCTCCACGTATTTGACCTTGCGGGAGGCCAAAGATCGCCTTGAAAAGGAGATGGTGTTGGCGGCCTTGGAGCAGAACCAGGGAAATGTTCTCAAGACCTCAGAGTTATTAGGGATCAGCCGCCCTACCCTATACGACTTAATGAAAAAACATGGTTTCTCCCAGCCCTAGAATCGCTTTTGCCAGGAGGCGCCAGCGGCGGCCCTTCCTGTTCTTCCGGCGCCATTTTCCCCGGCCAACTCTCCCTCCGTCTCCATCCCGCGACAGCTACCGCCATTCTGTGACACTCAGCTAACGATTTGATTCGATTGATCCCTTTTGGCTCTCCGGCTCTGTTCGGGGTAGCCGTCCGGGGAGCTTTTCCCCGCCAGGGGCTCAAAACGTCCCTACTGTCGCTGTTTGACGTCAAAAACCGGGGGTGGAAAAGGTCTGGAAACGGTTGCTTTGGTGTGGTTACGGAACCTTTCGGGAAAAACCGACCTTGGCATGATATCTGCTCCTCATTGATTTTCATTGAATTTTTTTTCGAGCATGTTTTAATAAATCTTCTGATAGCACCTCACCAAGAGGGATATCATGAAATCAAGAATAAATTTCGACATCGGGGTTTTGTTCTTGGGGGTGTTGTCTGTGGCGGCACCCGCTTTTGGCAAAGACGTCACCCTCACCTGGTCGCCCAGCACCGGCGCGACGGGCTACAAAATCTATTGCCAGGCGGACAACCCTACTCCGCCGTTTCCCCTGTGCGGGGATACCGGCAGTACGGCCACCACCTATACCGTCACCGGGC
>JAFGOW010000211.1 GCA_016926265.1 Deltaproteobacteria bacterium
ATGCCGGCGCGCAGCACGTTGCCGGTGGAATTGGAGGCGCCGGCCACCATGCCGTCGGCATCGCCCCGCCGCACCATCAGAGCGCCGAAAAAGAGATTGTCGGCGGCGGTCAGCAGTCCCTTCGCCTCGTCACGGCTCAGCCCCTTCTTTTTGCGGATCTCCACCAATTCGTCCGCAAAGGTGTCCAGTTCGGGAAGGGTGCGGGGATCGATGCCGCCGACGTTTCGCAAATCGATGCCGAGCTCTTTCCGCTTGGCTTCGATGACGTCGGCATTTCCCAGCAGGATGACTTCCGCCCATCCCTCGCGGGCGATTTCCGCGGCCGCCTGCAGCATCCGGTCGTCATAGCTCTCCGGAAAAACCAGGGTTTTGATGGAACCTTTGGCTTTCTCTTTCACCTGATCGATCGAAAACATGCCGTCCCCCTTTTTTGGTTAAAAATTTTACTCTTTTATAGCCAAAGGGGAAAAAAGGTCAATGTAAATTTCCGGATTTTACGAAAGGTGCGGATTTCAGGACAGCAGGGATCTTTTTCCTCCGGAACAGGGCGGCAGCCCTGGGAAGTTGAAATCCGGTCCCGGAATCAGTAAAATTCCCCCAATATTCCAATATTCCACAATATTCAGGGACGGCTCGGTTTCCGATAGAGCCGGAGAGCGGTCCCGGCTGGTCCCGGTACCGGATTCGACGGCATCCAAAAAATCATGCGGGGATGAAAAAATTCTTCCCGCCGAGGTTCCGGAAGATGAAGGATCGCTGAAAATCTCACCTCGGGGGCTGGAAACGGATTTACATTTCAAAAGGGGTCCTTCACAATTCGGAGGGCGGTCGGCGGACCGATCGTTCCTTGAGCCGTCAGGGGATCCGGGTTCGGATCCCCCGCTATCAGCGCCGGTTTGGATGCCAGGATGAAAGCCATGTACGAATCAGTGCCACGATTAGGGCTGTTTATGCTCTGTTCGGCAGTCTTTTTTTATCTCTCCCGAAAGTCCTTATCCAAACCTCATTCTCACGGTTTTGCCCGGTTTTTCGCCTGGGAAGCGATCCTGGCGCTTTTTTTGATCAATGTTCCCTACTGGTTCGAAGACCGGTTCTCGCCGAAACAGCTGCTGTCCTGGCTGCTGCTGTTCTGCTCCCTTTATCTTCTGGTCCACGGCGCCTATCTGCTCCAGGTTGCCGGGAAGCCCGGCCCCGTCAGGGACGGCGAAGAGCTGTTCGGTTTTGAGAAGACCTCGGTTCTGGTCCAAAACGGGATCTATCGCTACATCCGCCATCCTCTCTATGCTTCCCTGTTGTTTCTCGCCTGGGGGATTTTTCTCAAGTTACCGACCTGGATCGGCGGCCTGTTGTCGGTGTCGGCTTCTCTGCTGCTGTGGATTACCGCCAAGCATGACGAATCCGAATGTGTCGATTTTTTCGGTGATGAATATCGAAACTATATGAGCGGCACCAGGATGTTTATCCCTTTTTTGTTTTAAAGGGGAGGGGATGGTTGGCCCCGCCGGTTCGGCGCCAACCTCAACAGGGTATCTTTCGGAAAGGAGCTGAGGATGAACAACAAGGTCGTGGCCCGGTTTGCCGATGGCCGTATCGTTAAGGGGATGACCGCCAACTTCTCCCCCGCCAAGGACCGTTTTCACCTGAACGAGCTCTCGGCTCCGGCGGGTTCGAAACCCCTGGAGGTGCTGGTCGGATCGCTGAAGGCACTTTTTTTCGTAAAGGATTTCGAGGGGAATCCGAAGCACGTGGAGAAGAAAGAGTTCGATCCCGCCCGTCCTCCCGCCGGCCGGCGCATCAAGGTGGAGTTCAGGGACGGCGAGGTGCTGCTGGGGACCACCCAGGGCTATCAGCCCGGCCGTGCCGGTTTTTTCCTGATGCCCGCCGATGCCGCCTCCAACATCGAGCGTTGCTACGTGGTGGCGGCGGCCGCCAAGGAGATCAGTTTCGTCTGATCCGACAGGGGGGGCGGCGCGCCCGCAGCCGGTTCGGCGGCGGGAGGGACCGCGGGGGTTCACCCGGTGCGCCGATCCGGTTATAATGGAGCGGTTTCCGGGCCGGCGGCCGCCTTTCGGCGCCGTGGCTCCTTCTTCTGTGCGGTTTGGTTTAAGGGCTCCCCTGCATGCAGACCCAACAGCGTTCCCACGATTATCTGCTGCTCGGATTTATCGTGCTCTCCCTGCTGCTTCATCTGCTGGCGGCTTCTCAGTTGCCCTTGCGGCGTCTGCTGGAGGCGCCGCCGAGGCAGCGGGAACCGCTGGTGGTGGAGGTGCTGCCCCCGCAGGAGACCCGCCGCTTCAAACCTCGCGAACTGGATCTGCCTGAGACCCCGCCCCAGAAGCGGGATACCCGCGCCAAACGCCTCGGCCTCCAGGACCATGTCGCCGAACAGGAGACCGCTCCCAAAGGGAAGGATTTCGAGGACCGGGACCGGATCGCCCCCCGCAGTGCTGAACTCGTGCCCAAGAAGGCCCTTCCCCGTCTGCCCGCGGTGCCGAAGCTCCCTTCCGAGCCGAAACCCTCGGACCTTCCGGTGCCGACTGTCCCCATTCCCCTGAACCCCAACCTGTCCAGGGAATTCCTTATGAAATTCCAGCAAGAGGCGCGCCGCAAGGAACGGGAGGATGCGAAAGAAGGAGATGTGGTCTGGCTCGACACCGAGCATGACGTCCTGATCTCCTTCTTCCGCCGCTTCCGGAACAACATCTACCGGGTCTGGAACTATCCGGTCGTCGCCGCTCAGCGGGGGGAACAGGGGATCTGCCGCCTGCAGGTCACCGTCGACCGCGGCGGCGTGGTGAAGAAGGTCCAAGTGCTCCAGGGTTCCGGCTTCGACGCCCTCGACCGCGAGGCGGTCAAGGCGGTGCGGATGGGCTCCCCCTACGGCGAACTGCCGGCGGAATTCAAGGGGGATACCCTGCATCTGGTTGCCGATTTCCACTATGTGCTCAGCAATGCCCCGGCCATTGGCAAATGGGGTTACCGGCAGACGATCTGAGCCGTTTCTGCCCGGCGGGGTGGGGTTCCGTGGGGGGAACCGGTTTTTTGGGGTCCAAGGAGGTCCACCATGAGGGAAGCGGCGCAGGTCCTGCTGGACCGCATCCGCCGGGACGGAGGCATCGAAAACGATGTCATCAAGGTTGATCACTTCCTCAACCACTTGGTCGATCCCCGCCTGATCGATCTGCTCGCGGCCGAGTTTGCCGAGCGGTATCGCAGGGTGGGCATCGACAAGGTGCTGACCGCCGAGGCGAGCGGCATCGCGCCGGCTTTTGCGACCGCGCTGCGGCTCGGAGTCCCCTTCGTCTTCGCCAAGAAAAAAAAGCCTTTGACCATGGCGGGCTGCTACAGCGCCGACAGCTATTCCTTTACCAAGCAGGAGGCGACGACCCTGTTTGTCTCCCGGGAAGTGCTGCGGCCCGAGGAACGGATCCTGTTCGTGGACGATTTCCTGGCGCGGGGCGCCACGCTGCGGGCCATCACTGAAATCATCGGAGCGGCCGGCGCCGTGCTGGCCGGAACCGCGGTTCTCATCAACAAGTCGGAGCGCCGCGATGTCGCTTCGATCCTGACCCTGGACGATTTGCGGTTCCTCTAGAATTTATTTTTAAGGAGCTGATTACCGCAGGAAAAGACCTCCTGATTTGGTGTTATAATTACTGCCGTCAGAGGTTGCCATTTCACGATCACTGCCTGGGAGGAGGTCGTCATGTTCAAGGAATTCAAGGAATTTGCCATGCGCGGCAATGTCGTCGACATGGCGGTGGGGATTATCATCGGCGGCGCCTTCGGCACCATCGTCAAGAGCCTGGTGTCGGACGTCCTGATGCCGCCGCTGGGGTTGCTCATGGGCGGGGTCGATTTCTCCAATATCTTTCTGGTGCTCAAGGACGGGGCCAAGCCCGGGCCCTATGCGGCTCTTGCCGACGCCCAGGGCGCCGGCGCCGTGACCATCAACTTCGGCGTCTTCGCCAACACCGTGATCAGCTTTTTGATCGTGGCCTTCGCCGTTTTCCTCCTGATCAAGGGGATCAACACCCTGCGCCGCAAGGAAGAAGCGGCGCCACCCGAACCGACCACCAAGGATTGCCCCTTCTGCCTGAGCAGTATCCCGATCAAGGCCCGCCGCTGTCCCCACTGCACCTCGGAGCTGAGCGGCGCCGCCGCCTGAGGACACCCACCCCGGTTCAAAATAACAAGGCGGGGAGATGATGGCTGCTCCCCGCCTTGTTTCGTTTTCTGCTCCTTTTCCGTTCCGTCATTCCGGATCGAAATAGCAGATCGCCCGCTGCTTGAGGGTGTTGGCGTTGATTCGCACGGTGCGCCCGCCAGGAAGCTCGGCGCAGTCGATGACCCGCACCGCCTCTACCTGCTTGTCGGTGGCGTTCGGCACCAGCTGGCGCAGTTTGTTGGGCGCCTGGCGGAAGAAGACGTCGTTGAGGACGCCGTCCTTCTGGTGGGGGAAGACCGCCAGGTAGAGCATGTCCATCCCCACGATGCCGCTGAAGAAATGGGTGCC
>JAFGOW010000212.1 GCA_016926265.1 Deltaproteobacteria bacterium
ATGAACCCCCGGCCGCAGAACTTGGCCAGGATCACCCCCACGGTGCTTTTCCCCGAGCCCGGCATCCCGACCAGAATAATATTGTTGATGTGGCGCAGCATCCTCACGGCGCGAGACCCTCCCGAAAATCCGGCCTCAGGAGGCCTGCTCCGCCAGCCGCAGGGCCTCGGCCACCAGCTCCTCGACGAGACGCGCCTCCGGCACCTTGCGCAGGATCTCCCCCTTGCAAAACAGCAGCCCCTCGCCGATCCCGCCGGCGATGCCGACGTCGGCCTCCCGGGCCTCGCCCGGGCCATTGACCGAGCAGCCCATCACGGCGATGACAAGCGGGGCCTTCAGGTCCCGGAGCCGGGCCTCCACCTCCTCGGCGACCCCGATCAGATCGATGCGGCAGCGGCCACAGGTCGGGCAGCTGATGAAAATCGGCCCCCGCTGCCGCAGCCCGAGCGCCTTGAGGATCTCCCAGCCGACCCGCACCTCCGTCACCGGATCGCCGGTCAGCGAGACCCGGATCGTGTCGCCGATCCCCTCGGCCAGCAGCATCCCGATGCCGATGGCGCTCTTGATGGTCCCGGCCCAGACCGTGCCGGCCTCGGTGATGCCGAGATGGAGCGGGTAATCGGTTTGCGCACCCAGCAGCCGGTAGGCCGCGACGGTGCGGCGGATGTCCGAGGCCTTGACGCTGATCTTGATCGCCTCGAAGTGGAGCTCCTCCAACAGCCGGGCGTGGCGCAGGGCGCTCTCCACGATCGCCTCCGGGGTGGCGTGGCCGTAACGTTGCAGCAGCTCTGGCTCCAGCGACCCGGCGTTGACCCCGATCCGGATCGGGAGCGAGCGCTCGGCGCAGGCTTTGACCACCTCCGCCACCTTCCAGCGCTCCCCGATGTTGCCCGGATTGAGGCGCAGCCCGGCGACCCCGCTCCGCGCCGCGCCCAAGGCCAGCCGGTAATCGAAATGGATGTCGGCGATGACCGGGATCGGGCTGGCGGCGCAGATCTCCCGGAGCGCCGTTACGGCCTCCAGGTCGGGCACGGCGCAGCGCACGATCTCGCAGCCGGCAGCGGCCAGCGCCTTAATCTGCGCCGCGGTGGCGGCCGCGTCGCGGCTGTCGGTGTTGCACATCGACTGCACCGAGACCGGCGCGCCCCCTCCCACCGGCACGGAACCGACCATGATGCGGCGGGTTTTTCCCTGCTTATCGGCCATCCCTCCTCCTTTTTCCAGAAACGGCAAGGCCCATTCACTATAGGGAGTTCCCGGCCCCGCCGTCAAGCGGCCCACGCCATGGGAAAAAATCCCGCGCAACTCGACAAACCTCCCCCCTTCGCTATGCTTTCTTCAGGAAACGACCCGGCCTGCGCCGAAGCAAGGGAAAGGAACCCTCCATGGAAAAACATATCCTCTGTCTCAACAGCGGCTCCTCCTCCATCAAGTTCGCCCTCTACCGGCTCGGTGCCGGGGAGGAACTGGTGATCAAGGGCGCCATCGAGCGCATCGGCATGGCCGGCAGCTGGCTGTGGCTCAAGGACGCCACGGGAAAACGGATCACCGACCGGATCCAGGATTTCCCCACCCACGGCGCCGCGGTGAAGGCGATCCTGACCGGCATCATGGAAGAAAACCGGCTCCCGCCCCCGGACGGCGTCGGCCACCGCGTGGTCCACGGCGGCCCGGAGCACACCGCCCACGAGGTCGTGACCCCGGAACTGATTTTCACGCTGCGGCGCTTCATCCCCTTCGCCCCTCTGCACATGCCGGCCGAGATCCTCGGCATCGACGCCGTGGCCGGCCAGTACCCGGACCTCGGCCAGGTGGCCTGCTTCGACACCGCCTTTCACCGCTCGATCCCGGAGATCGCCCGGCGCCTCCCCATGACCCGCACCCTGTGGCACGAAGGGGTATGCCGCTACGGCTTCCACGGCCTCTCCTACGAATATATCGTCGCGGCCCTCGGCGACAACGCCCGCGGCCGGGTCATCGTCGCCCACCTCGGCAACGGCGCCAGCATGGCGGCGCTCCGGGATGGGAGCTCCGTCGACACCACCATGGGCTTCACCCCGACCGGCGGCTTGATGATGGGGACCCGCAGCGGCGATCTCGATCCCGGCATTCTGATCTTCCTGATGGAGGAGAAAGGGTACGACGCCAGCCAGTTCAACAAGCTGCTCAACCACCGCAGCGGCCTGATCGGTGTCTCCGGCATCAGCCCCGACATGAAAACCCTGCTGGAGAAGCGCGAAAGCGAGCCCCACGCGGCCCAGGCCATCGAGATGTACGGCTACCACGCCCGCAAGGCGATCGGGGCTCTGAGCGCGGTGCTCGGCGGCCTCGACGGCCTGGTCTTCACCGGCGGCATCGGCGAGCGGGCCGCGCCGGTCCGGGCCCTGATCTGCCAGGGGCTCGATTACCTCGGCATCCGCCTCGATCCGGGGAAGAACGAAAGCCACGCGCCGCTGATTTCCGCCGACGGCACCCGCTGTGCGGTCCGGGTCATCCCCACCAACGAGGACCTGGTCATCGCCCGCCACACCAGGCGGCTGCTCTTTCCCTGATGGAAACCCTCTTTTGCGGCAACTGACCTGGCAAGAATCCTGCATCGACCGGCCGGCAATGAGGTTGACCCCGAGCGGGCCAGAAAACGGCACCTATCTTTCCGATCCGTGACCACCCGCCAACAGGGGAACAAACACCTGCCGGTTTGCCATTCATCCCTCAGCCCGAAATGCCATAGGAATTCCCGTCAACTTTTTGGGATAAACAATTGTCAGCAGCAGGCTGACCGCGGCGACCTTTTCAAGACAAAAAACGACATGACCCCGGTTGAAACCTGTCCCGAAAATACCCCGTCGAAATCCTACCGGTTCATGGTGGGCTCCCTGGCGCTCATTCTGACGGTGGGGATTTTTTCCAGCTGGTGGATGGCCCACGAGACCGCTCGTTATCTGCGCGGTCGGCTGCTCCAGGAGGCCCGGGCCGTGGCCTATGGATTGAACCTTGAAAACATCAAGGCTCTCACCGGCACCCCGAAGGACCTGAGTTCCCCGCGCTATCTGCGCTTGAAACGGCAGTTGGCCTGCATTCAGGAGGTCAAGAAAAACTACCGCTTTCTTTACCTGATGGGGCAGCGGCCGGACGGCGCCCTCTTTTTCCTGGTGGACAGCGAAGCGGCCGGTTCCAAGGACGAATCCCCGCCCGGCCAGATCTACGACGAGGCGACCCCTGAGGACCTGCGCGCCTTCCGCGACAAGATACCGGTCACCACCGGGCCAGCCGCCGACCAGTGGGGAACCTGGGTCTCCGCGCTGGTGCCGCTGGTCGATCCTCATTCCGGCGCGCTGATCGCTGTTTTCGGCATGGATATGGCGGCCACCGAATGGAACGGATTGCTCCTCAAGGCATTGCTCCCCCACCTCCTGCTGACCCTGTCCCTGGCGGCCATCCTGCTTGCGGGCGTGGTGCTTTTGGCCCGCCGCAACCGCCTCGGCGGTCTTTCTGCAAAGAGATGGATCTACCTGGAATCGATTCTGGTCGGCCTGGCGGGATTGGCCTTGACCCTGTCCCTGTCCTGGATGTTCCATGAGATTGAAAATCGCCAACGGGAAAACGCCTTCCGGCTTTTGGTCAATCACCGGACCGAGGCGATCAGAAAAACTTTTCACACCCTTCGGGATGTCGAGCTGGAAGGCTTGGCCCGCTTTTTTGAAGCGGAGAACCAGCGCGAAGCCGAGGAGTTCAGAAGCTATTCCGACTACTTGCTGAAAAACCCGGCGATCCGCTCCCTCACCTGGATCCGGACGGTGCCGTCCCTGGCAAGGGAATCTTTGGAAGAAAGGGCTGCCGCCGAAGGGCGGGCGGGATTTGCGATCTGGCAATGGGACAAGGAGGGCAACCGCATCCCGGCGCCGCCACGCGAGCGCTACTTCCCGGTTTACCAGATGGCTTCCGCCCCAGGAGCCGAATCCGCCCTCGGCTACGACCACGGTTCCGAACCGGCTCTCCTGGCGGCGCTGGAGGAAGCCGCCGGCACGGGGCTGGTGACCGGCGGCCGCCCTGAGTCCCCAACGCCGGGGGGGAAAGGCCCGCAAACTCTTTTCGTCTACCGTCCTGTTTTCAGCCGCGAAGCACCGGAGCGGGCCTTGGGATTCGCGGCGGCCGAACTGGGGCTGAAAACGCTGATAGAAAATGCCCATTCCGATGGAATGATCGCTCTGTCCATAACCCTGGCCCGTATCGGAGCCGTCCCCGATCCACTCGGCGCCTTAACTCGGGATGAGATATCCGATCCCCGATTTTCCTGGACCCTCCCAATTCTGGCTTTCGGAAAAACATTTTTCGTCACCGCCAACGCCAGAGCCGGCTTCTCCCTCCTCCATCCGGTGCGGGCAGCCCGGCTTTCTTTTCTGGCGGGATTGATCTTCACCGGCTCGCTGGTGGCCATAATTACCGTCATCCAACGCCGACGCTGGCAGCTTGAACACCTGGTCGCCGTCCGCACCGCCGATCTGGCCGAAAGCGAAGAGCGTTTCTCAAAGGCTTTTCAGTCCAACCCGATCCCCGCGGCGATCACCGATTTCGAGACCGGGCAGTTTTGGGACATGAACGCACAATGGGTGAATCTGAGCGGCTACGAGCGCGCAGAGATGACCGGGCAGGTGGCCAAAGACCTCGGCTTGTGGGCCGATCCGGAGGTTCGGGACCAATTCTTCGCGGAATTGGGCCGGAACGGGTTCGTCCAGGGCGCCCAGGTCCAGATGGTCACGAAAAAGGGTGAGATCCGGGAAGGGATCCTGTCCGCCGAACTGATCACGCTGGGGGACCGGAAGGTGGTGCTGATCTCGGGCTACGACATCACGGAACGTCTCAGGGCCGAGAAAGCCTTGCGGGAAAGCGAGGAGCGCTTTTCGAAAATCTTCCGCTGCAGTCCTATTTCCATCGCCATCACCGATCTGGAAAGCGGCCGCTTCCTGGACATGAATGAGCAGTGGGAACGTCAGATCGGTTATGAGCGGGCGGAAATGCTCGGCCGGAAGGCCAGGGAGCTGGGAATCTGGGCCGACAGCGATTTGCGCGACAAATTCTTTGCCGAATTGCTCCAGAAAGGCTCCGTCAAGGATTTTTCGGTTCAATTGATCACCAAGGCCGGGGAAGTCCGGGACGGCGTTCTGTTCGCCGAACTTATCGCTTTGGGCAACCGCAAGGTCGTCCTCATCTCCGGCTATGACGTCACCGAGCGCAAACGCTCCGAGGAGGATCTGAAAAAACGGGAAGCGACCCTGCAGGGGATCCTGAAGGCCTCTCCCATCGGGATCGGGTTGATTCAGAACCGGACCTTCCGTTGGGTAAACGACTATTTCCTGCAGATGCTCGGCTATTCCGCCGCGGAATTTGATGGCCGAAGCGTCCGCATCCTGTATGAAAACGACGAAGAATTCGAGCGCGTGCGCCGGGTGGTGTACAGAGAAATCCTGCAAAAGGGATTCGGCGCCGCTGAAACCCGTTTCCGGCAAAAAAGCGGTGAGCCGGTCGATATCTACCTGAGCGGCGCCGCCACCGACCCCGGCGACCCTTCGGCCCCGATCTGCTTTGCCGCCATGGACATCACCAACCTGAAGCACTACGAGCAGGAATTGGAATACAAGGCGACCCATGACGCCCTGACCGATCTGCCCAATCGGGTGCTGCTGCAGGACCGGATCCTCCAGAGTATTTCCTACGCAGCCCGGTCCCAGCGTTTCATCGCCGTCCTTCTTCTCGACCTGGACCGTTTCAAAAGGATCAACGACACCTTGGGCCACGGCTTCGGCGATCTGCTGCTGCGGGAGGTGTCGCGACGCTTGGCGGCTTCCGTTCGGGAATGCGACACGGTGGTCCGTTTCGGCGGGGATGAATTCGTCGTCGTCCTGGCCGAGATCGCCGAATTGAACGATATCGGGTTTGTGACGGAAAAAATTCTGAAAAACCTGTCGCTCCCGATCCGGATCGACAACCGGGAACTGGAAATCAACACCAGCATCGGCATCAGTATTTTCCCCCAGGATGGCCAGGGGCCGGAACTCCTCATTCAAAGGGCCGACCTGGCCATGTACCAGGCCAAGCAGGACGGGGGCGGCACCTTCCGGTATTTCTCCCCGGAAATGACGGCCAAAGCCCAGGAAATTCTCACCATCGAGGCCGGACTCCGGGAGGCCCTCAAAAAAGAGGAGTTTCTGCTATATTACCAACCGAAGATCGACATCCGAAGCGGCCGCATTTCCGGATGCGAAGCTTTGGTGCGGTGGCAGCACCCGCGGAAGGGGCTGTTGGCCCCCGGTTATTTCATCCAGTTGGCCGAAGAGACCGGCTTGATCCTGCCCCTAGGCCACTGGGTGCTGCAAGAAGCCTTGAGACAGGCGATTGCCTGGGAACAAGAGCGGCTGCCGCTCTGCCCGATCTCCGTCAACGTCTCCGCCCGCCAGTTTCGGGAAACCGGTTTTGTGAAGCAGATCTGCGACCTTTTGAACCAACCCGGGGCCCGTCCCCGGATGATTTCCCTTGAAATCACCGAGAGCATGGTTTTGCAGGACATCCCCAGGGCCTTGGAGATCATGGCCAAACTCAAGGAACTGGGGATCAGTCTGCAGATCGACGATTTCGGCACCGGCTTCTCCAACTTCAACAGCCTGAAGCGGTACAAGGCGGACTATCTGAAGATCGACCGCTCTTTCATCATGGACGCCCTCAGCGAACCGCCCTCCGCGGCCATCGTCCAGAGCATCATCACCATCGCCCACAATCTGGGGATCACCGCCGTGGCCGAAGGAGTGGAAACCAAAGATCAACTGGCATTCATCACCCGACATGGGTGCGACGAATACCAGGGGTTTTTATTCAGCAAACCGGTGCCGCCGGATCAAATGGCCGCCTTTCTCCGCCGGAAGGCGCCAGAAAACGGCGACCTCGGCTAGAGCACCCGGCGCCGGGGAAAACGGTTTCAGCGACCGGCCGCCCTCCGTCCCGCCCCAAGTCAGCTTCAATCAGGTCCGGTCTCTGAAACCCGTCCGCCGCCAATTCCCCGTTTCGTGCCGGCGCCCTGGCGCAGCGTCCGCCATAAAAGGCCGGGACCAATTCTTTCCGAGCCGGATTCCAGGCCGATATCCCCAGCAGTTCACAACGCCATTTGCTGCGAAATCTTCGGGCCCGTCCTTTTTAACAGCCCTGCGGAGACCGGGGTCAGGGGAAAGGCCGGATCAGTCCGGGAAGACCGGAGTCTTCATCGCAGATCGGAGAATTATAGCGATTTTGGAAAAGACGGCCGGAGTGATTGCAGCAAAGCTTGAAGATTACGGCATAACCGGTCGGGAGGGCGGTCAATTGGGCGGCTCACCGCATGAAAAGAGGAAAACCGGAATGCCCCTTTTTTTCTCGATGGAATGGGGGGAACTCATCGCCGGATGTGAAGTTCCGATACGGCCTGGAAACAATCGACGACGTAGTAGGTTTCGATTTCAACCCGGAATATTGTGGTCTCCGGCGACCGGGCGAAATCGGAGAGATAGGGATGTTTTCCGAGAAACAGTTCCAGGCAGGACTCTCTTTCCTCCCCCGCTACCTCGCGGGCGCGGCCCAGAATGGTTGCCGCCCTGGCCTCATGGAAATCCTCCCGGCGGTTCGACCGGTCGTCAATGAGAAGCGAAACATGCGGGTTGGCGGTGAGATTGGAAAATTTCCTGGTGAGACGGGGGGTGGTGAAAACCAGTGATTTAAGATCCTCGCCCAGCGCAAAGGCAATCAGGCTCGAATACGGTTGGCCCAGATTCTCCGTGGAAAGCACCGCCAGCCGCTGCGAGGCCCCCAGCTTCCGAACGATCCCCTCAACCACCGCTTCAGCCTTCATCGGTCCCTCTCATTCTTCCCACCGGCTCAGCCGAAAAACCAGGAGCGTCGTTATCCATCCGTGGGGAGCTGAAAAATTATTGGAACAAACATCCGGAAACGGGGGATCCGAGAGCCGTTCTTAGCGCCTGAATCCTCACGGCATATAGAGGCGGCTCTCCAGAAACCGATGCCACAGGGCCTTGAAGGTCGGATAGTCGTGGCCGCCGGGAATCCGGATCACCCGATCGGCGGGGAGCAGCTCAGCCAGCAGGGCGTTGGCGGGAACAAACTTGTCGGCCTCGCCGCAGCCCAGATAGATCGGCACGGACGCGCCGTTGCCGACATGATCCTTGATCCAGTGCCAGAGCATGCGCTGGTAGTCCTGGTTGGGATCGTAATCCCCCGGAGACCAGGCCCGCACCCCGCCGGCGGCCCGGATCTCGGCGATAACCGGCCCATCCCCCAGAAAGGGCGCCACCAGGCAAACCCCCTGGACATCCTCCGGGTGTTCCCGCAGGTAAAGCAGCGAGCCCAGCCCTCCCATGGAAAAACCCACCAGCCAGATATTGTTACGGCCCTCGGCCCGGGCCGGATCGATCACATCCGCCTTGAGACGGTCGAGCAGGGTGCGGGTGGCGTAATAGCCGAAATGGCTGTTGGGGGCCGCCATGTCGAAAGGGAGTTGCAGATCCCGGACGTCGTTGACCAGCCCTTCCTCCTCAAAGCTGCGATGGCTGCCGCCGATGCCACGCAGCAGCACGAAGAGATTGGACTGGGGGGAGCCGTCCTCCAGGGGATAGTAGAGGACATCCATGGGAGCCTTGGCAAACCAGGTGCAGCCCATCGGCAGAAGGGCCTGGAGTGCGACCACAAGGCCGAGGATTTTATTAAATAGTTTCACGGCTTGCGACTGAATCAATCCCAGAAAACGTTCCATGGCGGCAGGCACCCCGCTGGCGCGCCGGAAAACTAAATCCCATCAGCAACAGGCCCCCCGGAGGAAGACCACCTTTCCGAAGTGTAACCGGACCCGTCGTTTTTTTGCCAAGAAATTTTCCATCCTGGCGGTTTTGGCAGCCCCCGCCAGGGGAAAAAACACCGCTCCCCTTCCTCAACCCAAATTAAAGATACAATTCAAATAACACCCCAGGGGACTTCCCCGAGTGGCGGAATTTCTTAAACTAGGCTGCTAAGCGCAGGGAGGCCCCGATGAAGCCCATCCTCCTCCGCTGGTTGCTGGTCGCAATGGTCATGGTCCTGGCCGGCTGCACCGGAAGCATGTCCAACGACCGGCGCTGGGGCGAGGATGTGACCCTGCTCCCGGGCTGGGGCAAGGTGGGGGAGGTTTTGTGGAACACCGTGACCGCGCCCGAGGTTTGGCTCCCGGCCGCCGGTGCCCTGGCCCTGCAGATCGACGACGGCGACGAGCGGGTTTCCGACTGGGCGCTCAAGCACCACCCGGTGTTCCAGGATGAAGAGGAGGCCGGCGATGCCAGCGACAACCTGCGCGCCGCCACCTACGTGGCCTATGGGCTCTCGGTCGTTGCCGCCCCGAGCGGTCCGCTGGATGGCCACTGGGCCCTATCCAAGGCCAAGGCCCTGGGGGTCGGCCTGGCAGCCTACGGGTTGACCGACTCCACCACGGATGTGCTGAAAAACGAGACCAACCGTGAACGCCCGAATTCCGAGGATGATCGCAGTTTTCCTTCGGCCCACGCCTCCCAGACCGCCGTCTATGCCATTCTGGCGGATCGCAACTTCAGGACTACGAACATGCCGGCGTGGGCGAAGATTTCCTCCAAGGTCGGCCTCACCGCCCTGCCGCTGGCCACCGGCTGGGCCAGGGTGGAAGCGGGCAAGCACTACCCCGGCGACGTTCTTGCCGGAGTGGCGCTCGGGAATTTCTTCGGGATGTTCATCAATGATGTTTTTATGGGGATCGATCCGGAGGTGTTTCAATTGACGGTGGAGCCCGGAAAGGAGCGCGGTTTTGTCGGGGTGGCGATTCGTTATTAGCGCTCGGCGCCACTACGAAGGTTCCGCCGCCCATCGCAATCGCGGGATGAGCGACGGTTCCAACTCCGCAATCCGTTCCCTGCCCAGCCGCTGGAGCGCCGCCTGCAAGTCACGGATCGACGCAACAAAATCGGCCACCGCCACCTGCTGACAGATCGGCGGCAGATTGTCCAGGTGTTCCAGGCCGCTCCGGATCAGTTTCATTGCGCCGGCGAAATTGCCGTTCTTCCAATGGTGCAGAGCGACCGCGATCTGCAGGATACCCTGATAGAGGTCCCGCGCCTCCCCTGCCGAGGTGAACCAGAGATCTTCCAGCGTCTCGTGACACGCGAACCATGCGTCGTCGTTAAACTGCCTGACGGCCAGTATCAGTTCATCCGGGGGATGGGCCTTGCGGGGAGCCACTTCAGTGAACCTATCTTTCCTTCGGCCTACTATTGCATCGGGGGGGGACAAGGGGGCTGCTGACGGCCAGTTTTCCCCCCGTTCGTCGCATCAGATACCGATACCAGAGGAAAACATTTTTTATACTCGGCTTCGGATCTTTAAACTACGGCCCCTTGTTTTTCGATAAATTTTTCACTCCAGTGTAAGAAAAGGAAAGTTCAATGTTGCCCAAAAGCTCCTTTGCGCGACCAGCCTGTTCCTTTACTACCATTAACCTCATAGGAATCGAATTATAAAAAAACTGTGCAACGTTTTCACCTTGAATAAAATAAATAACCCCCTCAGCATCTAATAATGATTTTACAATCGCACGGTCTCCTGCCTTATAAATCTCCGCAATAAAGTCATATTCAACGAATTTTTTGTTCATATATTTTTTATTTGACTCATTTTTTTACTAAATCTAAACTAAGAATCCCCTGGACCTCCCACCGGAGACTTCCCGCCTTCACGAACTTTCTTCAAGAAAGTAACAATCCCTTTGGAACCGAATATTAACCAAATACTTAAATATATTTCCGTGGCTACCGCCACAATGCTTGACCAAGGTATAATAGCCTTTTTATTGCCATGAATGTCTATAAGGACTTTGGCAAATTGAGAGTCAAGTGCCGGAATATAAATTGCAAAAATAATTTGCACAAGCCTCGGAAGCCCACTGCTCAGGATAAAGAAACCCAAAATAATTAGTCCGAGAGTCAAATAGCTGGATGTTACAAATTCATCTTTTTCTTTTTTTAAATCGCAGGAATCACGGCCAATAAACTTGGCTATTTTTGATGAAAACAAAATAAGTAAAGAACCAAACAAAAAGTAACTTAGGCCATGTACTGCCGTCGTAAGAACGAAAAATGTACCAAATTCAATTTGCTTCATGGCGCCAAGAATGCCAAGAAGCGCTGATGGGAGATCAGTAAGCCCCAAAAAGACAAAATAGATTCCCATTATCTTAAGGGAAACACTAAGCAAATCGGTACTTTTCAAAATTCCTCCTCAAAATTCCGGATTTATTTACCAAGCCCTGAGGACCCCGAGAAGGGTCAAGGGTAAAAAGGTCAAAAGTTCAAAAATTTTTCCTTTTTCCAACCGCATGTTTTCAATTCTTCATGCCAGGCCCGAAAGGGTTTCCCTTATCGACCTGATTGTTGGGCTTTGGCCCTTAATTCAGCGAGCTTGCTCATTGAAACTGTGTCAAAACGCTCTTTAATTTGCTTGCCAGAGGTAAGCCGAACATATGCGGTTTCATTTTCAGAGAAATATTCTGCTATATCCTGCATAGTTCGGTTCCACCTATGAAGTTTGAATATTTTCTTTTCTCCCTCATTGAGGCTCGCCACATCGTTTTGTTGAGAGTCATAAATAATAATTTTCAGTACATGGCTATTTTTTGATGGATTTTTTCCTTTAACCGAAATACCAACTTCATCAATTCGTGCGACTCTCCTACCGACATTTACCACTTCCAATTCAAAATCTATAAGCTCCCTTGCCTCGATCATTCCACCAAGCACAGATGAGCCGATAGACATCTTTGGGATTAATTTCAGGTCGCTTTTGTCGCCCCTGTGCTGCAAAAATTGAATTAGTAGTGCAATTGATCCAGTGACTGCACCCCAAAAGGCAATACCTAAAGTGAGTATTTCTACCTTTGTCATGATTTATTGAGACCAACGATAGAGTCACCTGTCGGCGGCAAGGCCACCTGTCAGGTGAAGTGTGTTATGTTTTTTAATTCATCTGACCGAATGGGCTGTTCCGCTCATTTTTCTTCTTCTGTTTTAGCCGTGCAATCAAGAGGAAAAGAGGGACTTCCCTATTTTGCGTAGTAAAAAACTGGGGAGCGTTCCTGCTTCCGCTCTTGGAATTCGCCACAAAAGTGAGACAAAAGCCGCATTTCATGTCGCAGGAGACGTGCACTCAATTTTTGGACACAAATTTAACCATTTGTTTTTAAAATGAGATTTTTTCTCTTGACGCCGGGAATATAGAATTTTCCCTCCGGTCCGCCTTAAGAATCACCCCCTAGAGCGCCTTTGTCTTTATACAGCAGTTATTCACAAACTCCCGAAATATTGCGCTCACGAAAACTATCAAAGTATGAAACTGTTTTTCCTTTTAATGAAAACCTCAAGACGTAAACCTGGATGCCCTCAACAAAGAAACAAGTAATTATTTCTGTGTCGAGGCTTGTTACGTAAAGTTCTGATGCTCGTTTATACGTTTCGCGGCCTGCTACCGATTCGCGTATCTCAATACGGCCAATCCCGACTCGCATCAGTTCCGTAGCGCCACGAGATGAAGCAACTGTAACAATGCCGTCCATCTTTTCAGGTAGTGAAATGTCGATTCGAACAGTGGTTTTTTCTCTACCCCATTCAACGCTACCTTCACACCAAGTGGCTCCGGCATAAGAATGTGTAGTAACGGCTAGCAAGAAAAAGCTAAAAGCCGCAAGACGGATCATCATTTCGTTTCTCCTCACCGCACGAGCGGCATAAGGCGTGGCGGCTTTTTTCCGTCGGCCTTAATGGCGTGGTTCATTTTTAAACTGGTTTAATTGCCAAATTGGAAAAAACAAGGGCACTCTCCCAACATTGTATTAAAACTGGGGTGCGTCTCGGTTCCCCCCTGCCAAGCACCTTGCTCATTATATCCGCTTTGTTAGGGATTGCTATAGCTTTTTGCCCGCCGCCAACCAAGCCACTTTGGGGTGAATCGAAAGGGAGGAGATAGGTAATCTGGCTGGGAAAATTGAAAATCCGGGAATTGGGGAGAAATCGTCTCTTGCCTATTTACTTTTCCGCTTCCAGAGCCAGGCGGGACGAGCCGTAAATGCAGTTAAGCCACGACGCCATCCAACACGCAGCTATCGGGGCAAAAATCAGACTCGGTCGGATTCAGGACATCAAAAAAATCGTATTGCGAGCCACGACGCTGCAATAGCAGCAATAACCGGAAAAACAAGACCGCCCGCAAAATAGGATACAATCGCCGCCACCGATACGCCCGCGATACCGGCAATCGGTTTTTCAGGGAATGATTCGATAATACCTGGGAAGATCAGAGCTCCGAGGGCCGCCACGGGCATGATGTTCAAAAACGTGGCGAGAAAATCAGGCATTTTCTTGCCTTTTGACAATACCACAGGAGCGACCCGGATCAGATAATTGACTATTGCGCCGCCGATAACGACAGCCATTATGGTTTTATTCATTTTTTAGAATCAGCTTCTGTCCGGAAATTTTTTTTATTTCTTTGTGCCGCGTTATCCAGATTGTTGCCACGACTGAAGCCATTATCATGGCAATGACAAGGGACCAGCCCGCGGACAATTTAAAAACATAATAAAAAAAGCTATTCAGAATCGCCGCGAACAGAGCCGTAAAAAAAGGCAGCGCCTTGTCTCTTTTTATCTCAGGAACCAGAAGCGCCGCAAACAGCGCGAAAAGGGCGACCTGCATCGCGGCGCTCAGTTCGGCGGGCAAAAAAGTACCGGCGAAAAATCCTGCCACCGTCCCTGAAACCCATCCTGTCCAGGACGTAAACTGAAGACCTGCCATATAGCTCAGATTGACATTACCGGTATCGGCCATTGCCACTGAAAATACCTCATCGGTAACGGCAAAGGCGGTCAAGTACTTCTCCATGCTGTTCTTATATTTGACTTTTATTAACAGCGATGCCGTCATCAGGAAATATCTTAAATTGATCAGGAAGATTGAAAAGATGATTAAGCCCGGAAAGGCGCCGGCTGCGATGAGATTGATCGCCAGAAACTGGGCGGCTCCAGTGATATTGGTGGCGGAAAAAAGAATTGCTTCTAATCCTGACAGTCCTGCCCCTCTGGCAAGGAGGCCGAAAGCTGTCGAAGCCGCGAAATAACCGATAAATATGGGGATAGCGGATGCCGCTCCGCGCCTGAAGTCACAATTGAAAAAATACATGCCAGACCATATGTTCAAAATATGCCGACTGTCAACAACTCGTTGTTCTTCTGTCTTATCGCAGCAAAAGGACGCTTACTTTTTATCCCCTTAAGGCCGCCATCGGAATATTCTAATGATCGTTCTGTGAGGATATATTTTTATTTTTCAAGATCAACTACTTGGGACAGCCTGTTTTAAGGTTTGAATGTCTTGAGCTTATGAGATTGGAGGTCGGCAATCCGGGGAAAAAAATCGAATTCCCTGGGTCCCCGGCGATCTGCCAAGAAAACGCGGTATACTTAAAAAAAATCAACGACCTTCCAGTTACCTGCGGGGAAGGCCAGGGAGCCAATCCTCATACTGATGCGGCGATAAAATCCAGCAAAAACACCACATCCGGAAAGGGGGAAAGATGGGCGACAATAGCCAAAATTTCGCAGCCTGGTGGAAGGAAAACATCGCTGAACAACAAACCAAGGAGATAGCCGCCTATGGCGCCGATGTCGCTTGGCCGGGCCTGGCCTGTTATGCCGATACCCACTATTTGTACACCAAATTCAAGGATGACGTCTGGAAAGCCTTGTGCGAGGATGCCGACTCTCAGGACTTCGCCCATCCTCTGGAGATGATCCTCAAAACCTTCCCCGAAGAGAAATTGAAGAAAATCAGATCGTGCGCGGAATTCGAGAACCTTCTTTTCTGGTATCTGGTGGAACGCACCGCGGAAAAGTTTGCCGCCCAGTAAACCCGGACCCCCAAAACCGAACAATCCCAGCCCTCGGCCGCGACCGGGTATTATAGTCGGGGGTACTGTCTTTTGTGCCCGTCCTCAAAAAAACCCGGCCGGCAACCATCTCGATCGGGAGCATCTTCCCGGTCATCGCGATCCCGGTCGCCCTGCCGGACGGACATCTGGAGCTGGCCGAAATCGCTGCAGCGGGTCTCCCGCCTCAGAAACCCTTTCCCTTAGCCTTGAGCGGCTGAACGCTTTGTTCATCGCTGCGCTCAAGGAATGCGTTCCCCCCTATTTCCCCGGACCGATGGCCAAAAGGCGAGGCGTGATTTATGATTTAAAAAAAACTAAAGGGCCTGGGCGTGGCACTTGAGGGAGGCGTTTGTGTTTCAATTTTTATCGGAAGTCGCCAGCATCATCGGGTTCACCATTGAATCGACCGGCGTTCTTATCATCGTGGCCGGTTTTTTTTATTCCTTCTGGGCGGCCATGCGATACAGATCGCAGAAAAGCCCGGAGGAACTTCTCCGGGAATTCCGGCACAATGTCGGGCAGACCATGCTGCTGGGCCTCGATTTCCTGGTGGCGGGGGATATCATCCGCACCGTCACCGTGGTCCATTCTTTGATGGGGGTCGCCAGTCTGGGATTGATTGTCCTGGTGCGGACCCTGCTCGTGTTTACCATCCACGTCGAAGTCGAGGGCCAATGGCCGTGGAAATCCAAAGCGTTGGAACAGACCAAGCCGACATCGGAGACCTGACCGCCCAACCCCGGTTTAGTCCGCCGCCTTGGTGACGCGATAGCCGCGTTTCTTCAGCTGCGCCACCAGGCCATCCGGCCCCACCAGGTGCCCGGCCCCGACCAGCACCAGTTCCGGTTCAGGACTCCGGAGATAGCCCTCCAGCACCGGCAGCCAGGCGCGGTTGCGTGCCACGAACAGGCTGTGGTAGAGCTCCGGAAAATCCTTCATCTGGTCCACGATCAAAATGGAGAGGGTCCGTTCATCGCCGGCCCGCCAGGCGCCGATCAGCTCTTCCATGACCGCCTTGGTGCGTTTCAGATCCGCCAGAGCAAGCAGGAGGAATTCGCTCTCCCGGCCCTGGCCCATCCCCAGCACAAACGCCAACTGCTGCTCGGCGCTCTCCAGGCTGTGGACCGGCTTTTTCGCGGCCCGGGCCCTGGCATGAAAAAACTCATCCACGCCCCCCTGGACAATGCCCAGCTTCTGGAACTCCAGGCCGAGCAGGGTCAGAACCACCAGCGGTGGTCTGAAACGATCGAAGGCCACCATGGACAGCCCGTTTTCGGCGCAGTAGCGGGCCAACTCCTGGTAAGCCTTGGGCGACAGGACCTGCCGCAATCCGGTCCCTTCCGGGTATGTCCCCTCGCGCAGCAGGGCCTGCTGCACCTCCGGACTCTTCATCCGCTCCAGATCGGTCTCGAAAACCACGGTGTGCGCCCGGCGAAACGCCTTGTCGAACTCCTTCGGCAGCGGATAATCCGAAGGCCGCAGGACATGGCAGGTCCCGCCGAGATAGAGGACCGAAGCGCCGCGCTGCACCCGCCACATCGAGGTCTCGGCCGCGGCCGAAGCCACCAGCACCAGGCTCAGCGCCCCAAACGCGAGGATCTTTTTCATGAAAGCGGCCTTTCTCCCCACCCGGAGAATGCCCTTTGGGGGAAGCAGAGCAAATCCGTGGGTTCTCTTCCGCCTATAACAGCGCCTCCAGCGGCAGCAGCTCCCAGAGCCGGAGCCGGAGCCGCTTACCCAACGGCGCTTCGGAGTCGGCATCAAAGGCTCCGGCGCGCCAGCTGTTCTCCGGGGCCATGTCGTTGCGGATGGCGGCCGCCACCTGCTCGGCGAGCCGGCGGTTTTCCAGGAGGATGCCGACCTCGGTGTTGAGGTTGGCCGAGCGGGGGTCGAGATTGAAGGTGCCGACGAAGAGGATGCGGTCGTCGAGGACCATGGTTTTGGAGTGGATGGCGAAGATCGGCGCGTTCCTCGCCAGGGAGGGATAGCGCTCGATCAGTTCCTGCTGGATTTTCGGATGGGGCTTGAACTCGAAGACCTGAATGCCGGCGGCCAGGATCTGCCGCCGCTGTTTGCGGTAGCCGCTGAAGGCGGCCAGGTTGTCGGTGGAGCCGAGGGAGTTGGTGACGATCCGGACCTCGACGCCGCGGCCGATCAGCTCGCGGAACAGCTCCAGCGCCCCTTGCGGCAGCACCAGGTAGGGGGACTGGATCAGGACGCTGCGCGAGGCCGTCGCCACGACCCGCGCCAGGGCTTGGGTGCTTGCCCCGCCGCCCCCGAGCCCCGCATCGCCTGGGTTCTTGCCCGGCGCATCATGGAGAAAGCGCGCCTCGGTCCAGACCATCTCCTTGAGGAGCCGCGGGAACTTCCGGGGCAGATGCTCCAGGGCTTGGCGCACCTCCGGCGCGAAATTCTCCGGGGAGCGCGCGTAGCCGTGGAGCTCGGCATGGACCTCACGGATGCGCCTGGTGTCGGTGAGTTTTTTCTGGAAGGAGAGCAGCTCCTCCACCGGAACCGAAAGCGGGCTGGCCCAGAAATTCTCGAAATTGGCCTTGATCGCCGGGATCACGGCGCCGGCGACCAGCAGATCCCGATCCCGGAAGTTGTATTTCTGGTCGTAGTCGAAGTATTCGTCGGCCATGTTGCGGCCGCCGGTGATGGCAAAGGTCCCATCCACGGTAAAGGTCTTGTCGTGCATGCGCTGATTGAAATTGCGGAAATCGGTCAGGAGGTTGAGCAGGCGGCGGGCTTTCGAGACCCCGGTCTTGTGGACCGGGTTGTAGATCCGGATCCGGATGTTGGGATGGGCGGCCAGAGCGACCAGGCTTTCCGGGGAGGCATCCAGCAGCAGGTCGTCGACGATGACCCGCACCCGCACCCCCCGCTCCGCGGCCCGCAGCAGGGACTCGGCCGCCAGGATGCCGACGTTGTCGGTGCTCCAGATGAAGTACTGGACGTCGATGCTCTCCGTGGCCCAGTCGGCGAGCCAGGCCCGGGCCAAGAGCGCCTCCTCCCCCTTTTCCAGGACGTAGACCCCGGTTTCCGAACCGGGCCGCAGCGCCCGGCTCCATTCCGGATCGAGCTCCCCGGCACCGGCGACACCCGGCGCCAGCAGAACCAGGACCGCAATCAGAAAGGCCGCCGCCACAAACCGACCGAATGCATTT
Source organism: Deltaproteobacteria bacterium (assembly GCA_016926265.1). GTDB lineage: Bacteria > Desulfobacterota > Desulfuromonadia > Desulfuromonadales > JAAYDE01 > JAAYDE01. The sequence goes on from JAFGOW010000212.1 coordinate 18,177, forward strand.
AATGGGGAGAAGAGCATGGGATAATCGGCCAAAATCGATAATTTATTCCCTGGCGCCGTGGGCTTCCTAACGGGAAGCAAGATCATCAATGAAAGTTTTCGGATCTATTTTTATTTCGGAAGCAACTTCAGGAATAAACTTTTCGCCCACCATCTTCCTTATTTTCTTGGCATCTTCATATTCGCCACAGGCCCAGGCGTATAGTGCGTATCTTGATAAAATCTTAAAGTAATCGGATTCCTTAACGGGTTGCTTCAGAACGCCATCAAAATAACGTTTGACATTTTTATAAACGCCCTCCTTTGTAAATGGCTCATACCATTTTTCGTCACCATAATCTTTTGAAATGTCTTTCAAGCTTTGGAGAAACACATCCGGTACTCTGGTATCAAATCTCTCGGTATTCAGACACGCTACCCCAAAATCCAGCATTTGTTGATGTGATCCTCCCCACTTTGGAGATAAGGCATAGAGGTAATTGTAATACGCCTGAAAATGATCGAATTGAGCCGCTATGGCCTTATCAAACCATGCTCTTTCACCTAAATCATCCGATCTCGCCATTTGAATGGTAATCATCAGTTGCGCCGCTTCCGGAAATTCCGGATGCATATTATGAGCACGGGTCAAATAGTCCGCAGCTTTATCCAATTCACTGCGGAAAATTCGCCATCCTTCATCACTCACTTCCCTCGCCCATCCCGTACCCCGGGCGGCCCAACCATTATTGATGTGATATCGGCCCATCACAATATGATAGATCCAGGGGTCAAGATTCTCTAAGCGTTTAATTTCATCCAGAAAAATATCTATACCCAATAAATCTCTGTTTGTATTGTTAAATTCAAAATTATATAAAAAAGCAGCGACATAATACCTCTGGTTTCCATCTGTAAATCGTTCGTCCGCAGCGGCTAGCGCCAGATATCTCATTTTCTTTTTCTGGATTGTTTTCATTGTTTCAAAATCATAATTTATTTTTTCATAGATCTTCATCAATCTGTTTGCGGCATAAAAACGGTAAAAGTAAGAAAATTTACTCTCCTCTAGGGATTTTAAAGATTTTTCAACAAAAATTTTTGCATTAACCATATCTTCAGTGAAAAATGAGAGATTGCCAAACATATACCAAGCCCTCGGATAGCCACATCCGATATTAATAATTTCCAGCAAATCTTTTTTTATACTTTCTGCCATGTAGATATTTTTTATTCCCAAACTGAATACAGCATATTTATCAACAATTTGATCAAATTTTGAATCCCATAATTCTGATTTTCTTCCGTATTTTTTATAATCAAATTTTTCCCAATATTTTTCCCAATTTATAAATTTTTCCTCATACATTGCCAAAGTAAATGCATTTTCTTTTATTGTTATCGGAGGAATATTTCTTGATTGTGAA